>NZ_RAPV01000001.1:4552486-4855986 GCF_003610295.1 Paraburkholderia sp. BL23I1N1 | reverse complement strand
GTGAGATATTGAGCGTCTTTCGGGCGTCGAAAAAGCGCTGTTTCAGGCGGTTTTTTGCTTCCGCGCCCCCTGCTTCTCCCACTGCGCGCCCTGCTGCCTTTCCTTTCCTCCGCGCAATAACCCGATGAATTGCTCAGCGGCCGGCGACAGCACGCCGCCCTTGCGCGTCACAATGCCGAAAGTTTGCGAAGGCGATTTCAGTTTGACCGGCACGAAGCGCAACATTTTCTGCTTCACGAACAACGTTGCAATCGCGATCGGTAAGAGTGTCACAAGGTCGGCACTGCGCTGCAGTAACGCAACTGTCACGAACGTGGAGGCAGTCGAGATCGGGTTGTCTGGCATCTCGAGTCCAGCCAGATCCATCTCCCGCTCAAGCAACGCGTGCAACGGCATATGTGACGGATACATGACCCAGCGGTGGCCAGCCAGATCACGCAGCTTAACTTCCTTCCTGGGCAATGGCGGATGGCCAAAACCCACCACCACGGATAAGGGCTCGTCTGCCAGCGGCTGATAGTGATATTTCGACGGATCGGCGGCGACCGCCGCACGGCCGATCACCAGATCGAGCCGGCCTTCGTCGAGTTGCAGCAACATGCGCGCGCTCGTGTCTTCCATCACTTCGATCGACAAACCCGGCTGCCCCGCATGCAGATCATTCAGCGCCGGCACCACGCACTCGGGAATCGCGCCCATGATCGCCCCGATCGCCAGACGCCCGCCGCGCCCCGAGCGTATCTCAGCCACGTCCCCGCACAACGCGGCAAGGTCCGTTGCGAGGAGCCGCGCGTAGCGGATCACGCAGTGGCCGAGCTGGTTCGGAATCATGCCGCTCTTCGAGCGCTCGAAGAGCGGCGCCTCGAACATCGACTCCAACTCCTGTAGCGCCTTGCTGGCGGCCGATTGCGTCATCGACATCGCACCGGCTGCCTTGTGCAGCGACGTGTGGTCGTCGAGCGCGATCAGCAATTGCAGTTGCTTCATGCGCAGTCTCGACAGCAGGACGTTCAGGGTGTCTTTCATGGCGTGCCGTGGACCCACGGGGTGAGTCGTAAAAGCGATCACAAGATGGAAACTATTCAATATACCCGCCACGCACGCCGCCGTATAGTGAGCGACGGAGACATTCAAACAGCCACGCCTCATCACTTCATCAACCCAACCCCGCACCCCACCCCGGCACCTCAACTCGGCACCTCAACTCGGCACAACGCACATCACCATGACCTCTACCGACAACCCTGCTCCATTGCGCGGCGTGTTCCCCGTCGCGCCGACCATCTTCGACGACGCCGGCCGGCTCGACCTGGAAGGCCAGAAACGCTGCATCGATTTCATGATCGACGCGGGTTCCAACGGCCTGTGTATTCTGGCGAACTTCTCCGAGCAATTCGCGCTGTCCGACGAGGAACGCAACACGCTCATGCACGTCGTGCTCGAACATGTCGCCGGCCGTGTGCCGGTGATCGTCACGACCACGCACTTCAGTTCGCACCTGTGCGCCGAGCGCAGCCGCAGCGCGCAGGCCGCGGGCGCCGCAATGGTGATGATCATGCCGCCGTATCACGGCGCGACGATCCGCATCGGCGAGCGCGGCATCTATGAGTTCTATCGCACGGTATCCGATGCAATCGGGATTCCGATCATGATCCAGGACGCGCCGGTCAGCGGTACGGCCTTGTCCGCGCCGTTTCTCGCGCGCATGGCGCGTGAGCTGCAAAACGTGTCCTACTTCAAGATCGAAGTGCCTCAGGCGGCGAACAAGGTGCGCGAGCTGATCGAATTGGGCGGCGACGCCGTGGTGGGTCCATGGGATGGCGAAGAAGCGATCACGTTGATGGCCGATCTCGATGCGGGCGCAACCGGTTCGATGACCGGCGGCGGTTACCCGGACGGCATCCGGTTAATCGTCGATGCCTACGCGGCCGGCGACACCGATGCAGCCGCCGCCCACTATCAGGCGTGGCTGCCGCTCATCAACTACGAAAACCGCCAGGGCGGCCTCGCGTCGTGCAAGGCGTTGATGAAAGAAGGCGGTGTGATTCGATCTGACGCAGTGCGCCATCCGTTACCGCCCATGCATCCGGCCACGCGCGCCGGATTGCTGAAAGTCGCGCGGAAACTCGATCCGCTGGTGTTGCGATGGGGTGTTGAGTAACATAGGCCCGCAAGCCCACCACACCATTTTCCATGACCGCCGATCCTCGAGAACTGACGCCGGAAACCCTCGCCGAGTTGCTCGAACGCGTGGCCAAACAGGACGCCGCGGCACTGCGCGAGCTATATGTTCTCGCCGCCCCGAAACTGTTTGGTCTCGCGCTCCGTATATTGAGCAGGCACGAGTGGGCCGAAGAGGTCTTGCAGGATAGCTTCGTCAATATCTGGCGCTTCGCCGGCGACTATCGCCGGGCACTATCCGCCCCGATGACGTGGATGTCGGAAATCGTCAGAAACCGTGCTCTCGATCACCTGCGGCGGGTGGACACGCAGGAAACAGAATGGAGCGATGCGTTGGACGATCTCGTGGCAAGCGGCGATCCGGATCCCGAAGCATTGACCGCGGTCAGCCTGCAGGCGCGTCTGCTGGCCGGCTGCATGCAGCAACTGGAACCGGCGCAGCGTCAGGCGGTTGCCCTCGCCTACCTGCGCGATCAAAGCCATAGCGAGATTGCCGAAATGCTGACGGTGCCGCTCGGCACCATCAAATCCTGGATCCGGCGCGGCCTTGCCAAGCTGAAAGCCTGCCTGGGAGGCGAGTGATGAATCTCCATCGCTATCCTCAGCTGGTCGATATGCTGGCCGCCGAGTATGTGCTCGGCACACTGCGCGGTGGCGCGCGGCGCCGCTTCCAACGGTACGCGGACCATGATCCGGCGATCCGTCAGGCTATCGAAGAATGGCAGCGGCGCATCTCGCCCCTGGCCGAACTCGCGGAACCGCGCATGCCGCCGGCCGCCGTGTGGGACGCGATCGAGCGGCGCCTCGGCCTGAGCTCGGTACGCGAGGTGGCACGTGAGGCAGCACGGCCGCGCTCCGTGGTCGAAACACCCGCGCGTCCATCCGGCAACATCTTCGAGAACCTCGCGTTCTGGCGAGGCTGGGCGATCGGCGTGACGGGGTTCGCCGCGGTCGCCGTGGTGGTCGCCGTACGCTCGCTGCTGCCTTCCGGTGCGACACCTGCCTCGGCGCCTACCGTCGCGCAACAGCCGGAAACGGCCGTTTCGCATGTCGCGGTGCTCAATGACAAGGAAACGCATCCGGTGATGCTGGTCGTGTGGGACGAAGCTCACGCCACCATGACGCTGCATCCGCTCGGCAGGGTCGACTTGCCGGCCGGCCGCGCGATGGAGCTATGGGGTATTCCGGCCAATGGCCATCCGGTGTCGCTTGGCATGCTGCCGGATAGCGCCAGCGGCAAGGTCACGGCCGGTCAGCAGAAACCGGAAAACTACGACGCGCTGGCGGTCTCGATCGAGGCGCCGGGCGGCTCGCCCGATCACAATGTGCCTACCGGTCCGGTGGTGTTCAGTGGCAAGCTGCTGCCGGTATCCTGAGTGACCTTTACCGCTAACCCTATGCAAAGCTTTTACGAAGCCACCGTCGACCGCTGGTCCGGGCACTCATCCGGGCACTCGTCCAATTACGCGCCGCTAACCGGCCGGCGCAGCGTCAACGTCTGCATCATGGGCGGCGGCCTCGCGGGTTTGTCCACGGCGTTGGGACTCGCCGAGCGGGGCGTCGCCGACATCGCCGTGCTCGAAGCCGAGCAGGTGGGCTTCGGCGCCTCCGGCCGCAACGGCGGCTTCGTGTTCGGCGGCTACAGCCTCGATTGCGCGGATCTGCTGAAAACCCTTGGGCCGGTTCGGGCGCGCGAACTCTACACGTTGACCACCGACGCCGTCGATCTGATGAGGAAACGTATCCAGCGCTACCGCATCGATTGCGACGTGACCGATGCCGGCGTGATCCTCGCCAACTGGTTCGACGAACCGGCACGGCTCGACAAACAGCGGCGTTTGATGCGGGATTCGTTCGGCGTCGAGTGGGAACCCGTGGCGGCCGCGGAGCTCGCGTCACAACTCAAGACGAGCCGTTATCACGGCGGCCTGTTCGAGCGCAACGCGTTCCACTTTCATCCGCTGAAATATGTGCTCGGCGTCGCCGGCGCTGCGGCCAACGCAGGCGTGCAGATTCACGAGAAGTCGCCCGTGGTGCGCCTGGAGCGCAGCGGCGCCCGGCGCGGCGGCGCCCGTCCCAACGATGCCCAGCATGAAGGCGCCGGTTTCGTGGTGCATACGCCGCACGGCGCGCTTGAAGCCCGCCATGTGGTGATGGCCGGCGGCGGCTATGCGCGCAGCGTCTACGCACCGGTCGAACGCGCGGTCCTGCCGATCGCCACCTACGTGATGGCAACTGAACCGCTCGGCGCACGCCTGAAAGAGGCGATGGACACGCGCGCCGCCGTCTACGACACCCGTTTCGCTTTCGACTACTATCGCCCGCTCCCCGACACGCGCATCCTGTGGGGCGGCCGCATTTCCGTGCGCGACCGTGCCCCCGATATCATCGCGCGGCTTCTACGGCGTGACCTGCTGAAGGTCTACCCGCAACTGCACGACGTGAGCATCGAGTACGCCTGGGGCGGCCTGATGAGCTACGCGCGGCACAAGATGCCGCAAATCGGCCGCAGCACGGACGGCGTCTGGTACGCGACCGGCTTCGGCGGCCACGGCATGGCGCCGACCACCGTCTCCGGCGAATTGCTGGCGGCGGCCATCTCCGGCGAACGGCCGGTACCCGACACGTTCGCGACCTTCGGTCTGACGCCCGCCTATGGCGCGCTCGGTCTCGCAGCCGCTCAACTCACCTACACCGCCATGCAGACGCGCGACGCACTCGCCGCCCGGCGCCCCTCGCCCAGGCCGACGCCGTGACTCGATTGAGTCCGCGACTCAATACGCGGCCGCTTATGCCAGAGACCCGATCCAGAGGCCGATTTCGCCATGCTAGAATGCGCCGTCACTGCCGCTCGAATACACAATGAAAAAGGGAAGTAAGGCCGCCGAGCCTGATACCACCGGCATCGCGTCCAGCGTCCCGCGCCCCGACGCCCGACGCAAGTACGATCCTGAACAGACGAAGCGCAACATCCTCGAAGTCGCGACCCAGGAGTTCTCGGCGATGGGGCTGACTGGCGCGCGCGTCGACGCGATCGCGGAACGCACGAACACCACCAAGCGCATGCTGTACTACTACTTCGGCAGTAAAGAAGGGTTGTACCAGGCCGTGCTGGAAAAAGTGTACGGCGACATTCGCGCGCTCGAACAGGATCTGCACATCAGCGAACTCGATCCGGTCGAGGGCATGCGCGCGCTAGTCGAATTCACGTTCGACTATCACGACCGCCAGCGCGACTTCGTCCGCCTCGTGACGATCGAGAACATTCACGGCGCGAAGTACGTCGAGCAGGTGAAGAGCTTCAAAGGCCGTAACGTCACCGTCATTCATACGATCGAAGACCTGCTCTCACGCGGCATCGCGGCGGGACTGTTCCGCAGCGACGTCGATGCGATCGACCTGCACCTGATGATCAGCTCGCTGTGCTTTCACCGCGTGGGCAATCGCCATACCTTCGGTACGGCGTTCGGCCGCGATCCGTCGCACCCGCGCCTGCGTGCGCGTCATCGCGCCATGATCGTCGACGCCGTGCTGCGTTTCGTGCGCAAGGAAGACTGAAGCAAGCAAGGCACAAACAGAAAAGCGGGACCAGGGCTTAGCAGGATGCGGAAATACCTCGCACTGAAGTCATCGCAGGAGATAGCAAAAGCGTTGATGTAAGAAGCTCACCCGCCCCCAGGAAACCATGCGCGGCACCGACACGTTCACCGAGAGTTTGTTTTCCGTGCGCAAGCTGGACGATTTCGTTCCGACCTTGCATCCGCTGCGCTCGATTCGCGTCATGGCGAACGAGGCGCTGGCGAAGATGGATCGGATGTTTGCCGGGATGTACGAGGCCGACATCAAGGGAGGCCGGCCGAGCATCGCGCCGGAGAAGCTGCTGCGGGCGATGCTGCTGCAGGTGCTGTACAGCATCCGGTCTGAACGTCAGCTCATGGAGCAAACGCAATACAACCTGCTGTTTCGGTGGTTTATTGGTCTGTCGATGGACGATTCAGTCTGGGTGCCGACGGTGTTCACGAAGAATCGCGAGCGTCTTATCCGGCACGATGCGGTGGTCGAATTCTTCAACGAAGTGCTGTCCATCGCGCAGAAGAAGAACTGGTTGTCGGGCGAGCACTTCAGCGTGGACGGCACGCTGATCCAGGCGTGGGCGGGACACAAGAGCTTTGTGCGCAAGGACGGTGACGACCGGGATAACGACGGTGGCAGCGGCGAGGGCGACTTCAGGGGCAGCAAGCGGAGCAACGAAACGCACGAGTCGAAGACCGATCCCGATGCACGGCTTTACCGCAAGGGCAAAACAGCCAGCGAATTGCGTTACATGGGCCACACGCTGACCGACAACCGCCATGGGCTGGTCGTCAACGCCCGCGTCAGTTGTGCTGACGGACATGCCGAACGGGAAGCGGCCAAGGTCATGATCAACGATGCGCGGCAAGCCGCGACCGATGCGGCGGCGCAAATCACGCTGGGCGCGGACAAGGGTTACGACGCAGAGGAATTCATCGAAGCTTGCCAGCAGATGAAGGTCACGCCGCACGTGGCGCAGAACACGTCGGGTCGCCGTTCTGCCGTGCCCGACGAGATTGCGCGCAGCGTGGGCTACGCGATATCGCAGCAAAAGCGCAAGCTGATCGAACAAGGCTTTGGGTGGGCGAAGACCGTGGGGCGCATGCGCCAGGTGATGGTGCGCGGGTTGAAGAAAGTCGACCAGATGTTCGTGTTGAACATGGCCGCCTACAACCTCGTGCGCATGCGTTCGCTAGGACAGGTCCGCCCGTAGTGGCAGCGATTGCGGTAATGAGGCGAAAACAGGCTTCAAATTGTCGAAAAATAAGCTGCATTCACGTTGAAATTTCGCAATGCAGAAAATTGTGCGGCGGTAGCCGCGCAGAGCGATGGACGTTGCTTTTGGAGGGGTGTATTTCCGCAGCCTGTTAGGCCAGGTCCCGCTTTTTTTGGTCAAACCGTTCGATCAACCCATGCGGCTCAATCCACCAGCACGATCCGCTTGATATCGCCGACGATAAAGATGTACGACAGCGCGCCGATCAACGCGATCGCGCCGATGAACACCAGCGCGCCGACAAACGAGCCGGTTGCCGCAACGATGAAGCCCACCACTAGCGGCGTGACGATACCGGCCAGATTGGCGGCAAAGTTGAAGATACCGCCGGTCACGCCGAGCAGGCCGTCAGGCGCAATGTCCGACACCAGCGTCCAGCCCAGCGCCGCCATCCCCTGCGCGAAAAACGCCACCGACAGAATCACGATCACCACCACGTTGCTCTCGACATAGTTGGCGAGAATGATCGTCGATGCGAGCAGCAGGCCGGCAATGATCGGCAGCTTGCGCGCCACGTTCGGTGACTTGCCGCGCCGCAGCAGCCAATCGGAGAAGATGCCGCCGAACATCACGCCGATCGACGCGGCAATGAACGGCATGATCGCGAAAAAACCGATCTTCAGCCACGCCATATGGCGTTCAGTGGCGAGGTAGGTGGGGAACCAGGTGAGGAAGAACACCAGCGTCGAGTTGCCGGCAAACTGGCCGAGGCAGATGCCGGTCAATTGACGATGCTTGAGCAGGCGTCCAATGGTGCGCCATTCGAAGCCGCTCTTTCCCGCAGTGGCTGCTGCAGCCGATGCGGCCGGTGCGGAGGAAACATCGGCGTCCTTCTTCCGGTGCGTCAGACCGCCGCCTGCTTCGATATAGTCGAGCTCCGCCTGATTGATGGACGGATGATCCTGTGGCTCGCGATAGAACATCCACCAGATCACGCCGAACACGAGGCCCACGCCGCCCACCACGTAGAACAGCGAGCGCCAGCCGAACGCGCCCATCAGCATAAACAGGAAAGGGCTGAAAAACGCGAGGCCGATATATTCGCCGACTGTGTAGGTACCGGTCGCCATCGCGCGTTCGCTCTGCGGAAACCAGGTGGCCACCACGCGGCTATTGGTCGGAAAGCACGGCGCTTCCGAGACGCCGAGGCCGAGCCGGAACACGAACAATGCGCCGATGCCATGCACGAGGCCTTGCGCCAGCGTGCACAGCGACCAGAACGTCATCGACAGGAAATACGTGAGCTTGCTGCCGAAGCGGTCGAGAAAGAGGCCGCCCGGAATCTGCGAGACCACATAGCTCCACGAAAACACGGAGAACAGCAGCCCCATGAGCGCGGCGTTGATGCCAAGTTCCTTGGTCAGCTGCGGCGCCGCGATGCCGAGCACCGTGCGGTCCAGATAGTTGATCATCGTGCCGACCGCCAGCAGCGAGAGAATCTGATAGCGGGCTTTCGAGCGGCGCGCGGTGCTCGCCGTGGCAGCCGTTTGGCGAGTTGCCTCGGCGGGTGTGGAATGAATAGGTTGCGGCATGGCGTCTCTGTCTCCTCGGTCGGTTTACGTACCGGATATGTATGGCTCGCGTGTGGTTCGTGTACGGCAGGCCTAGCGTTGCAACAAGGACTGGAAATGCGTGTAAACGCGCTCGGCGTCGGGTTCCAGGCCCGTGAAAATGCGCATCGCGTCGACCGCCTGATACACGGCCATCCCGCCGCCGCTCAACGTGCGGCAGCCGAGCGCCTCCGCGGCCTGCAACAGCGCGGTGCGGATCGGGAAATAGACGATGTCCGCGACCCACAAATCGCGGTGCAGCAATTCGGCCGGCAACGGCAAGCCCGGCAATTTCGCCATGCCCGTGGGTGTCGCGTGAATCAGGCCGTTAGCGGTTGCAAGCGTTTCTGCCAGCGAATTGCCGGCACTCACGGTGGATGCGGGGAAACGCTTCTGCAATTCCGCGGCGAGCGATGCGGCGCGCGCGGCGTCCACGTCGAACAGCGTGAGCGTTTGCGCGCCCATCGTCAGCGCGGCATGCGCAACCGCCGCGCCCGCGCCGCCGGCGCCCAGTTGCACGACGCGTTCCAGTGACACGTCCGGCAAGCCGCGTTGAAACGCACGGGCAAAGCCGGACCAATCGGTGTTGTGGCCGATACGTTTGCCGTCCTTGAACAGAACCGTGTTGACCGCGCCGAGTGCGCGCGCGTCGTCGGACAGTTCGTCGAGCAACGGAATGACGGCCTGCTTGCACGGGTACGTGATGTTCAGCCCGTTGAAGCCCATGTGTTCGGCGGCAACGAGCAAATCGGAGAGTGCGGCGACGTCCAGCTTCAACGCTTCCAGATCGATGCGCCGATACACATAGTGCAGGCCGAGCTTGCTACCCTCTTCCTCATGCATCGCGGGGCTGAGCGATCCGCCAATGCCCGAGCCGATCAAACCGACGAGAAAGGATTGCGCGTTCGTTTGCATGTTCGCTTGTGCGTTCGCTTGTGCATTCGCTTGTACGTTCATTTAGCCGCCCTATTCTTAAGGATGACCGCCATCCGCTCCAGAGCAAGCACATAGCCCTGCGTACCGCAACCGACGATGATCGCCTCGGCCACCGCCGACACGTACGAGTGATGCCGGAACGCTTCGCGGCGATGCACGTTTGAAATATGCACTTCGATGACGGGCTTTTCGATCGCGCTGAGCGCATCGGCAATCGCCACCGAGGTATGCGTGTAAGCCGCCGGATTGATCACGATGCCGTCGACCTTGGTGCGAGCCGCATGCAGCCAGTCGATAAGTTGATGTTCCGCATTCGACTGACAGAAGTCGACCGACAGATCCAGCCGCTCGCCTGCTTCGCGGCACAGTTTCGCCACGTCGTCGAGCGTTTCCGAGCCATAGATAGCCGGCTCACGCGTGCCTAGCAGATTGAGATTCGGTCCGTTAAGGACCAGCACCGATGCAAAACTCATGACCACCTCTCCCGCAAAAGTAAGACATAAAGCGGGCCACAGCACTCGCCTCGGCTCTACAACGTGAATGCAGTGTGCGCGCATTGAGCGCAATCGTCATTCGGGGTTTATACGAATTTGTACCATCTAGTTAGTTTGTATAAACTGTCGAAAATTTGCGTAGTTGCGGGCTCTTCAGACTCGCGTCCAGCGAGTTATCGGTAACTGGCTAGACCATTTTTCGCATTGCAGCATAGCGTGCCGCAACGCATGGGGACGCAGCGCAGGGGCCGCCTGGCACCGTCCAACCAGCCGTTTCATTGTTTTTGCAGGAGCCGTTCATGCAACGTTCGATTGCCACCGTGTCGATCAGCGGAACCCTCGTCGAGAAGCTGACCGCAATTCAGGCGGCGGGCTTCGAAGGCGTCGAAATCTTCGAGAACGACCTGCTTTATTTCGACGGCTCGCCCGCCGACGTGCGGCGCATCGCCGAGGATCTCGGGCTGAAGATCATGCTGCTCCAGCCGTTCCGCGATTTCGACGGGGTGAGCCCGGAGCGCCTCGAGCGCAATTTGGATCGGGCGAGGCGAAAATTCGACGTGATGCACGAATTGGGTACGGACCGGATTCTCGTGTGCAGTAACGTTTCGCCCGACACCATCGGCGACGATTCGCTGATGACCGACCAGCTCGGCGCATTGGCCCGCGCGGCCGAAGCGGCCGGCGTGATCGCCGGCTACGAGGCGCTCGCATGGGGCAAGCACGTGAAGACCTACCGCCATGCGTGGAAGCTCGTCAACGCGGTGAATCATCCGAATCTCGGGCTCGTGCTCGACAGCTTTCACACGCTGTCGCTCAACGATACGGTGGATGCGATCGCCGACATTCCGGGTGAACGCATCGCGTTCGTGCAAATCGCCGATGCGCCGAAACTCGCCATGGACGTGCTCGAATGGAGCCGCCATTACCGCTGCTTCCCGGGTCAGGGCGATTTCGATCTGGCCGGCTTCACCGCGCAGGTCGTGAAAACCGGCTACACCGGGCCGCTTTCGCTCGAAATTTTCAACGACGGTTTCCGCGCCGCACCAACCACGATCACCGCAGCGGACGGCCATCGCTCGCTGCTGTTCCTCGAGGAACAGACTCGCGCGCTGCTGGAATCCAGCCGGCAGCCGGTCGGCGAGCTCTATCAATCGCCCGCCGCGCCCGCGCACGTCGGCTACCAGTTTCTCGAGTTCGCGGTCGACCACACCACCCGCGCGCATCTCGTCGACTGGCTCGGCAAACTGCGCTTTCGCCAGGCCGGCCAGCATCGTTCGAAAGAGGTGACGTTGTTTCAGCACGGTGCGGCGTCGATCGTGCTGAACGCCGAACCGGATTCATTCGCCAACGCCTTCTTCCAGCAGCATGGTTTGTCGCTGTGCGCGTCGGCGTTTCGCGTGGACGACGCCAATCAGGCCTTCGAGCGCGCCGCCGGGTTCGGTTACGCACCGTTCTCCGGGCAGATCGGGCCGAACGAACGCGTGCTGCCCGCCGTGCAGGCGCCCGACGGCAGCCTGAACTATTTCGTCGACGAAACACCGGATCAGCCCACCCTGTTCGAAGCCGATTTTGTGCTCACGGACATCAACGGTCCGGCCGAAGTGGGCCCGCTCACGCGCATCGACCACGTCTGCCTGTCCGTGCCGGCGCCTTCGCTGGATACGTGGGTTCTGTTTCTGCGGACCGCGCTCGGCTTCCAGGCCGAGCCGGGCGTGCTGGTGCCCGACCCTTACGGGCTGGTGCGCAGCCGCGCGCTGCGCAGTCAGGATGGTTCGGTGCGGATCGTATTGAACGCCTCGGTGGACCATCACACGGCGGTGGCCGAGGCCTTGCACACTTACCACGGCTCGGGCCTGAACCACGTCGCGTTCAGCACCAGTGACATTTTCAGCGCGATTCCCGAGTTCATCGCCGACGGCCTGCCGGTGCTGCGCATTCCGCGCAATTACTACGGCGACCTCGCCGCCCGCTATGCGCTGCCGGACGAGACGCTCGAGGCGCTGCGGGCGCACAACATCCTGTATGACCGGGACGAGCGCGGTGGCGAGTTCTTCCACGCTTACACCGAACAACTGGATCAGCGCTTTTTCCTGGAGATTGTCGAACGGCGCGGCGGATACGACGGCTATGGCGCGGCGAATGCGGCGGTGCGGCTCGCGGCACAGGCTCAGCGACGCAAATAGGCGCTCCCGGCCGGCAATGCGGGACGGCAGTGGTTTGCGGCCCGCCGCCTGACGCCTGCGGATTCGGGCAGGTCGGGCACGGCCCATGCTTCATCGGCATGAGTGGGCGCGCCGCCCGATATAATGGCGGTTGATCCGCGGCCCCATGCCGCGCACGTTGCCCCCATGCGGGTGTCGAGCGCACCGTCGGCCGAATGACACGCCAGGAGAGATATGAAGAAGTTTGCCGTAGTCCTGTCAGTTCCCCTCCTTCTCGGCGCTTGCGCGTACTTCCAGAAGAATCCGGATGCCGGCGAGCCCGTCACGGACACCACCACGCAGCGCTCGGTCAACGACGTGGTCGCCTGCCTGACGCAAGTGGCGACCAGCCACAACGCCGCGTTCAAGTCGACCGAAATCCCGCAGGGCCAGATGCTCGACTTCGGCGATTCGAATATCGTCAAGGTGCGCAGCGACAACGGCGCGACAACTTACCGCTTCTACGCCGGCAAGCGCCACGTAGGCAATCTGTGGATTGAATCGGCGAGCAAAACCTGCGCGCCGTAAGGTAAGCAAAGGTAATGGTCGGCCCCGTGTAACGGCCTGCAACATGTTCCAGCGCAATCTTTGTGTCACGGTGTTACATCACAATGGTGTCTTAAGAATCGTTTAAGACTTCGTCCGCATGATCCACCCGACACTATTCCGCACAAGGTGCGCTCCATGAATCAGCCCGACCACAACCCGAACGACACGCCTGCACCGGCGAAGCGGCCCACCATTCTGCGTCGCCTGTTGAGCCATCACGAACTGGCGACGCTGCTGCTGTTGCTGCACGCGCCGATCGACGCGTCCGCGAAACCCGAGATTCCCCAGCTTCACGAAGCCGGCCTGATCGAAACGATCTCCGGCGACGAAGGCACTTCGCATATCCGTCTGACGTCTGAAGGCAACGCAATGTTGCGCGGGCTAGGTGTGAAATAAGGCGAGTTTTACATTTTAATTACGCCTGCCATACGCCGTACCCCGCTTCGCGCAGTCCAATCGCCAATTCCACTTCCATATCCTGTGCGCCGCGGTAAGGCATTGGATTGAAAACTTCATACAGTTCGGGCAAGAGGCGCAAGCCGTAATCGCGCACATAGCGATTTGCTTGGATGCCGGCTTTGTGCCGGTCGAATCTCAGATCCGGGTCCAACCCCGTCATTCCCACGTACACGCATGGCTTGTCGAACCGGTAATCCGGATTCGCGCGGCGAAAGCGCGCCTCGTTCCAGACGGTGTCATCCAGCGCGACGACATAGACGCAGTAGTGATGCCTGCGACGAACCATAGGTGCGGCGGCTTAGCTGCGCGAGGTCCCGTGCAGCAGCATCCGGTACTCGGTCGGCGTGACGCCGACGGTCGCCTTGAACTGGCGCGTAAAGGCGCTGTGGTCGGTGTAGCCGCAGAGCGCGGCGACGTCGGTGACCTTGTCGTGCGAGACCAGTAGCGCCGTGGCGGCGTCCAGCCGCGTTTTCAGCAATACCTGGCGCGGCGTCAAATGGAACACCTTGTGAAAGTAGCGCTCCAGTTGCGCCACCGACATATCCGCCATTGCCGCAAGCTGCTTGAGATTTAACGGCTGCACGTAGTTTTCCTGGATGGACTGCACCACCGCGGCGAGCCGGCCGTAAGCGGGATGATTGCTTTCGTCCGCTTTCAGGTCGCGCGAGATGCCGGCGAGGCCGACCACCTTGCCCGCCGGATCGCGCAAGGGCTGCTTGCAGGTCAGGCACCAGCCCGGTTGGCGGCCGGGATACAGGTGCAGTTCCAGCTGATCGATCATCTGGCTGCCGACGCTGATGATCGCTTTGTCCTGGGCCGTGTAAATGCGGCCGAAGCGGCGCGGGAAGACGTCCTCGGCGGTCTTGCCGAGCAAGGCGGCCTTTTCCTTGAAACCACAGCGCGAAGCCAGGGTGCGATTGACCAGTGCATAGCGAGCATGCGCGTCCTTGACGAAGAACACGACGTCCGGCATCGCGTCGAACACGGGCTCGAGCAAAGTGAAATGCGACAGCATGCCGGACAGCGTTGCGTCGTCCGGTTCGAGCGGATGAGCCAGCGTGTTCATCAAGCGGGTTCCGTGGTTGGGGCGGTTGTTCGGGCTGTTGACTCTGCGTCCGTCGGAGCATTGGCTAAAGCATTTAGCGGTTCGCTTACCGGGTGTGCTCGCGCATTCACCCGTGCGTTCGCCGATGCATTCGTTCGCGCAATTGGACGGTTGGCGTGTGCGATTGATTATAGGGCCGCGCCGCCAACGACAATATCCGGCAAGCGTCAGGATACCGGTGTCATTCAGACGGAGCCTGGTCCGCGCTCGCCGCCATCAATGTGCCGATTTGCGCCGGACTGAACGGTGGCCGTGGAGCGCCGGCTTGCCAACCGAAATACAGCCCGGCCGCGGCGCCGCAGATTCGCCCCTGGCATGCGCCCATCCCGCAGCGAGTGTGCTGCTTGGCCTCGCGCCAATCCGGATAGACGCGCACTTCGCCGAGACTGACGTCTTCGCAACGGCAGAGCAACGTGGCATCGTCCGGTGGCGTGCGCGCGGCGGCTTGCAAAGCGAAGGCCGCTTCGACACGCCTCGCGAAACGCCGCCAACGGGCTCGTTGCGCGTCCAGCGCTTCGCGGTTTGCATAGGTGTCGCTCGCGGAGATACTGCTCGCTGGGGTGCTATTCGCAGAGGTGCCGTTCGAAGATACGCTGCGTGCAACGGCGCCGCTTGCCGCGAGACCCGCGATCTCGCCTTCCACAGCCGCCAACTCTGCACCACCGACACCCGTGCACTCGCCTGCCGCCAGCACACCGTCCACTGAAGTCCGCTGCTCACTGTCGACGACAATCTCACCCGCTTCGCCGATCGCACAGCCGAGCGCTTGCGCAAGCGTGATGTTCGGTACAAGTCCATAGCCGCACGCGATACGGTCGCAATCAAGCGTCACGTCCTGCTGGCCGCGCCGGATCATCACGCGCTCGACGCGGCCCTCGCCAACCACTTGCCGGACGATGCTGCCGGTCAAGTAACGCACGCCTGCGAAGCCCCGCGTCATGGCAACGGCTTGCCGCAACTTCACCGGCTCGCTCAACAGAGAGATGCCGAAGCGGGCAACTTCGAGTGCCGACGCCTGCTCCACTACGGCAACGACTTTCGCACCGGCAGCACGCGCGGTAGCGAGCGCGGCGATCAGCAAAGGACCGCTGCCTGCGATCACGACGCGTTCGCCGCGCACCGGCATCCCGCCTTTGATGAGCGCCTGCAGCGCGCCTGCACCGGTCACGCCCGGCAGCGTCCAGCCAACGAACGGCAATAGCCGCTCGCGTGCACCGGTCGCGAGGATCAATCGATCGTAGCTGATCGACACGCCACCATGCTCAGCCGACTCAAGCAGCAAACCGCGCGAACCCAAAGGCGCGATCACGCGGGTCGACGCAAACAACGCGACATGAGTCTGCATCGATAAAGCGTCGAGCAGCGCGTGTAACCGAGCTTGCGGTAGATGGCCGAGACCTTGCCGCCAGATTTGGCCACCGGCGCGCGGATTGTCGTCGAGCAGCGCGACTGTGGCGCCCTCGCGCGCCGCGGCCTGCGCGGCGTTCAAGCCGGCCGGACCGGCGCCTACTACGACGATGTCGACGTGCTGCTGCTTCATCTCGCGCCCGTGGCGCTGGCGCTGGCGCTGGCGCTGGCGCTGGCGTCTGCAACAGTACACACCATCTGCCCTTCGCGACAGAGCGTCTGGCAAGCCAACACATGCGCCCGGCCGTCGATCGTGACGCGGCACTCCTGGCACACACCCATCCCGCACAGCGCTGCGCGGACCTCGCCGCTAATCGACCTCCGCGTGCCGCTCGCGCCCGCCATGACGAGCGCCGCGGCCACGGTCGTACCTGCTTCGACCGTGACACTTCTACCGTCGATCGCCAAATGGAGGCGTGTTGCATTGGCCTTAGTCATGGACCACCTTTTGCGCAAAACGAACCGGCAAGTACGGCTCGACAGGAATCGGCGCCGCGCTCCCCGTGATCTGCGCCGCGAGCAACTTTGCACTCGCCAGCGAGGTCGTCACGCCAAGACCTTCGTGTCCGACAGCGAGCCACACGCCCGGCGCAAAATCGCCGGCCGGGCCGATCAACGGCAATCCATCAGGCGACGCCGCCCGAAATCCAGTCCACGCGCGAATGCCATTGAGTGTCGGCAGGACGGGTAGATACTGCGCGGCGCGCCGCAGCATCTGAGCGAGCACCGGCATGTCGACGGCGGAATCGGTGGTGTCGAACTGGCGCGACGAGCCGATCAGCAACTGCCCCGTAGGCCGTGGCTGCGCATTGAATGCCACCGAGGTGCCGGCCGCATGATGCGCGCTCTTGATGTAGCCGAGCTCGAGCAGTTGATGTCGAATGAGGTCGGGGTAACGATCGGTGATCAGCAGATGACCTTTCTTCGGCTGCAAGGGCAGCGACCCGAGCAGTTGCCGAGCGCCCAGACCGTTGGCAACGATCACATGCGCGGCGCTGATGCGTTCGCCGTCGGCCAGCGTCACGCCGCCAGCACGGATTGCAGTAACCCGCGCGCCGAGTCGCACGCGGATATTCTCGACTCCTGAAGATTGCGTGATCAGCCACTCCGCGACAGTGGGCGCATACACGATGCTGTCGTGCTCGATCCGCAATCCGCCCGCCATCGACTGCGCGAGCGCTGGTTCACACGACCGCAGTTCGGACGCGTCAAGCAGCTGTGCGGAGACGCCCTGTGCTTCGAACGCGGCATGCATGGCGCGGGCGGCTTGCCATTCCTCATCGTCGGCGGCGACCCATAAAGTCCCGCAGCACGCGAACGCGTCGCGCATACGAAGCTGCGGCGCGAGCGCCAGCCACAAGTCGCGCGAATAGTGGCTCAGTGTGAATTCGGCGGGCGAGTCGTTCATCACGACGATATGGCCCATACCCGCCGCCGTCGCGCCGCCGCCGATGCCCTGTTCGTCGACTACCTCGACCCGCATGCCGAACGCCGCCAACTCTGCCGCGCACGCCGCGCCGACTATGCCGGCCCCGACGATCAACGCATCCGCCGTCATGCCGTGGGGATGCCCCACGCAAACGGGTCGCGCTCGTCGAAACACAAACACCCTTCGGCCATGATGTGCGCGTGGCCGGTGATGGTTGGAATCACCGAGACGCCATCATCGGCGTGACGATAGCTCGCCTCGAATACGCTGCCGATAATGCTCTCCTGGTGCCACACCGCGCCTTCGGCGAGCTTGCCGTCGGCGGCGAGGCAGGCGATTTTCGCGCTCGTGCCAGTACCGCAAGGCGAGCGGTCGTACGCGCTGCCCGGACAGAGGACGAAGCTGCGACTGTCGATGCCGTCGTGCGAGCCGGGTCCAAAGAGCTCAATGTGGTCGATCAAGGCGCCGTCTGCGCCGGTGATGCGCTGCGCGGTCAACGCCTCGCGGATTGCCGCGCTGAACACGGTCAGCTCCGCGATACGCGATGCCTCCAGCGTGTGCCCATGATCGGCGACGAGAAAGAACCAGTTGCCGCCCCATCCGATGTCGCCACTCAACAGGCCGTAGCCCGGCACGTCCACCTGCACGCCTTGCCGGTAACGATAAGCCGGCACGTTGCGCACGGCCACGCTGCCGTCCTCGTTGAGCGTCGCTTCGACGATGCCGACCGGCGTCTCGATCCGATGACGCCCGGGGCCGATCCGCCCCATGTGCGCGAGCGAAACGACGAGGCCGATCGTGCCATGCCCGCACATGCCGAGATACCCCACGTTGTTGAAGAAGATCACGCCGGCCGCGCACCCGGGATCGTCCGGCTCGCACAAGAGCGCGCCGACCACCACATCCGAGCCGCGCGGTTCGGTGACAACGCCCGCGCGCCAGTCGTCGAATTGCGTGCGAAATACGTTCAGACGCTGCGCCAGTGTGCCGCCGCCAAGCGCGGGACCACCCGACACCACCAGGCGGGTCGGTTCACCGCCGGTGTGCGAGTCGATGATGTCTAGGGTTTTCATGATGCACATGGTAGGAATGCCCAGCGTCGGCGTCTTGGTGCGCTTAAGCGTGGATAGTGACGATTTCAGCATAGTATTTGCGCCTGAACGCTCACGTTTCACTCTTTGAGACGAGGCGAAGTCCACACCTGAACAACGCATGGAAAACGGACTTAAGAATGCAGCCAAAGCCCTGTCCATGCGACTTCGGCGCACTCCGCTCGCTGTCCCGAATTAGTCGGCTGGCTCGCTCTTACTGGGCTGACGGGCATAGCCACTATGCCGAAATCGTCATTCGCCACGCGTGAATCACGCAAGACGGCGGCATTTTCCCTGCTTACACTGCGCTTCGACTCAACACACTCAGGAGAGCAGTCGTGGCGCATATCTGGGAAGGCGTATGGCCCGCAGTGACCACCAAGTTTCACGCGGATTTCAGCATAGATCGCGAATGGACCGGCAAGAATATCGAGGCACAGATCGACGCAGGTGTGGACGGCATCATCGTGTGTGGATCGCTCGGCGAAGCGTCGACACTTTCGCTGGATGAAAAGCTGCAAGTACTCGACATTGCCGTCGATGCCTCACGTGGACGTGTACCGGTTTTGCTGACGATCGCTGAGAACAGCACGCTCGACGCATGCCGTCAGGCCGAAGCCGGCAGCCGGCACGGCGCCGCCGGTTTCATGGTGCTGCCCGGGTTGCGCTATCTGTCCGACCGGCGCGAGACGCTGCACCATTTTCGCAGCGTTGCCGATGCAAGCGCGCTGCCGTTGATGATCTATAACAATCCGCTGGCCTATGGCGTCGACATGACGCCCGAGATGTTCGCGGAAATCGCCGACGAAAAGAAGATCGTTGCGATCAAGGAATCATGCGGCGATGTGCGGCGCGTGACCGATCTGATCAACGTGGTCGGCGACCGCTTCGCGATCCTGTGCGGGGTCGACAACCTTGCGATGGAAGCGCTATTGATGGGTGCGCACGGCTGGGTGGCCGGTCTCGTATGCGCGTTTCCGCGCGAGACGGTCGTGATTTACAAGTTATTGAAGGCGGGCCGTCTTGAAGAAGCGCGAGCGATCTATCGCTGGTTCGCGCCCCTGCTCGCGCTCGACGTCTCGTCGAAACTGGTGCAAAACATCAAGCTGGCCGAGACGATTGTCGGGCTGGGCACGGAGCCGGTCCGGCCGCCGCGCCTGCCGTTGGCCGGGGACGAGCGCAAGGCTGTCGAAGCGCTGATCCGCCGGGCGATCGAAATCCGGCCGACGCTGCCGCAGGTTTAAGCTGCGGCACGTTCAGGCTGCCTGCTTCTGCGCATCCGTTTCGGCCTGCCGCAGGTGCAGCAACCGATAGCCGCTCTTGTAAACGGGTTGAAGCCGAAAGTCGTTTTGCGGCTCGATCTCGAGCAGCAGGCGCAGGCGTGACACGTGGCTGTCAATCGTGCGGGTGAACTCGCGGAACTTACGGCCCCAAAGCATCGCGAAGATATGGTCGCGCGACATCACGCGGCCAATATTGGAAAAGAACAGCGACGCCAGCCGGTATTGCGTACCCGATAGCGGGACCGGCTGGCCGCGCAGCATGACAAGCTGGCGATGCGTATCGAAACGTTATGGCCCCCGCATCGCACGATTCTGTCGCAAAAACATAGGTTTACGGCAGTTTGTTGGGGCAAGAACCGAATGTAAAAACAAGCTGACACGTCCTAATAAAATCAATCACTTACGAAGGGTTATGAACAGGGCGCCAAGGGTCGGCAGCTCTCCGTCTCCGTGTAATGAGCGCCGCAAATATAATGCAACCAGCGCGCGTGGAGATCCTCCAAGACGCAAACTCGACCGTGGCCAATCGTGTCACTATCGTGGTCGGCAAAAGCTGCTTCCCTTCTGCTCCCTGCGGGAGGATTACTACGGAGAACGCTGATGAGCAAGAAGTCCCCCGCCGACAATGTCGACGAGCCGACTGCAACCACCGAAGCCACGCTGGTTAGCCTGTCAAAGCAGATCAATGAATTTGTCCGGGAAGGGACACTTGACAGTCGTTTCGCGGCGAAGCTTGCGAAGCGACTGAAAAAGGAAGCCGAAACCATTTCGGAAAGTGGCAAGGGGACGAAGCCGGGTCAGAACAAGTTGCAGAAGGCTTTCGACGCGCTGGATGTATCGCTGCGCGACCACGATGCAAAGTTGCTTGTCGCGGCGAACGCAGCGCTCCGCACATCCGACGACGTAGCCGGTGTCAGAAAATCGCCGTAACGGCAAAGAGACGAGGCAGGTAGGTGAGGTACCGTTGATGCAGCAGCACCCGCGGACCGCCAGATAAAGGTTTGAGCGACGACCTACGCCATCGGCTACGCTCGTCAATTTCCTGCCCGCCCGCTATCGACCCGATAGAGTCACTCTCGGTCCCGCATAACGGACGTTTAAACACGCAACTCTGCTGTGGATTCAGTCACATCTCGTGTGGCTCAGTCTGCGCGATTTGCACCACACGCCGCACAAAAGCTCGCGATAGGCGTGCGAAGCGGTTTGCCGCATGCTGTGCATGCAGGACCGTATAGCTTGATCACATTTGTCGCGGGAAAACTGCACACCGGGTTCGGAGAGAGGGGACGGCGAACGCCGTTTCCTACCCCTATTCTCCGACCCTGAAGAGACGCTCGGACCTCCCAAAAGCGGCTGTTCGAAATGCTAGCTGCCTAGCCAGCTCCGGCTGCGACGATGCGAGCAACGTGCGCGACAAAGCCATCGATCCGCCAATAGACGACACGGGCGGACTCAGCCCTGTCTGTCGTCGGACGGGTCCCATGCGGTCACCAGTTGCAGCAGTCCCGGAAATCGCGAATCAAGATCCTCGGTTCGCACACGGCTGCGTCGCTCGAGCCCATATTGACGCTGACGAATCACACCCGCTTCACGCAGCGCTTTGAAGTGATGGGTCAATGACGATTTCGCACGATTGAAACCGAACCAACTGCACGGGTGGTCGTACGCCTCGGATTCCAGCAACAGCCGGCGGACGATCGTCAGGCGCAACGGGTCGGCCAGTGCACTGAATATCGCGTCCAGACGCAAATCGGACACTGCCGGTTCCGGCAGCGGATCGGGAAGGTTGGCAGGTACTGCAGCGGCCAGGTCATGGTAAGTCGTGCCTTTCATGTTCACGACTTTATCACAGTACGAGTTTTTTCGAACTAAGCTATAGTACGAAAAAACTCGTACAAGGAAGGTTACCGTGATCGACACTGCCGCAGTGCAATCCAGCCGCGCGTCCGCGCACATTTCACCTGACATGTGGTGCGCCGCATGGACGGTCACGTCGGTGTTCATGCTGTCCAATTCCCCAACGCCGCTGTATGTGGTCTGGCAACGCACGCTCGGTTTTTCATCCGGCACCTTGACGGTCATCTTTGCCCTTTACATCCTTGGACTACTGGGCACGCTGTCGGTCGCCGGACAGCTATCGGATCGTTACGGCCGCAAGCCGGTTCTTCTGCCGGGTATCCTTGTGGCGCTGGTCGCATGTGCGTTGTTCGCAAGCGCAACGTCCATTGCAACGCTTGCCGTTGCCCGACTGCTGACGGGTATCGCGGTCGGTGTCATTGTGTCGGCAGGAATGGCGTCCGTGGCGGACCTCGGCGGTGGTGAGCGTCGACGTCAGGCAGCACTGCTCGCATCGGTAGCGATGGTTCTCGGCGCAGGCCTCGGGCCGTTGCTGGCCGGCGGCGCTGCGCAAACAGTCGCGCATCCGGTAGCGCTGGTTTTCGGTATCGAATTTCTCGTGCTGCTGAGTGCTCTCGTCATTGCGTGGCGGTTGCCCCTTGGCAGGCCAGCAAGGGCAACTGGCAATGTCGCGCGTCTGCATTTGCCGTCGGTCCCGGCGATGAATCGACGGCACGTCGCGGCCGGTATCGGCGTTTTCGGGCCTGGCATTACTGCAACATCGTTTGTGCTTGCTTTGGGGCCTTCGTTACTCGCCCGTCTGCTCGAAGTTCGCAGCCCGTTGCTTGCCGGCGGCATGGCGTGCGCGATGTTTCTCGCTGCAACGGGAGTTCAGTTCGCCGTGCGGCGTTGGTCAGTACTTGCGTTGTTCGTGGTAGGTACGACGGCGACCGTCCTGTCGATGTGTGCACTATGTGCCGCGGTGCATATGCTGTCGGCGTCCGTTCTGGTGGCCGCTGCGCTGTTCGCGGGGGTAGCGCAAGGCCTTGGGCAGTTGGGCGGCTTGACGCTCATCGGTCTGCATGTGCCGGACACTCGCAGGGCCGAAGCCATTGCCGTCATGAACATCGGCGGCTATCTGCCGGCGGGGCTGCTGCCCGTCATGACCGGCTACGCGATCGACCTCTTTGGCCTGGCAGCCGGTGCCACTGCATTTGCCATCGCACTGGCGCTAATTGCGCTTGGGGCCGGCTGCATGGTTTTTCGATCGCTGAAACCCGGCGGCGATTGATGGTGGGCGCGCGTCAACATGACCGGCCATGTCGCGCAATACTTGGATAGCGCGACGTTTGTCGCTGTATCGGCGGACAGATGGACTGGCGCGCGAGTAACGATTGCAGCTTTTTTCTCGGCAAGCGAAGTCCAGCCGTCAATCTGCCGATTGACGCCGATCCGGTGTACGTAGCGAACGTCTCATCACGATGCAGGCCCGAGCGACATCGCCTGGCGCCCTCGCGATGAATGCGGCATCATGCTGACGACAAAGTCGATGAACGCTCTCACCTTGGCTGGAACGTGGTTCCGGCTGGGGTAGTAGACGTAAAGAGGAAATGTCTCGTCCGGCCAGTCCGTCAGGACCGGCTCTAGCGTACCAGTACGCAGGTGCGCGTCGATCCCGAGATCGATTACCTGAGCGATCCCGTAGCCTGCAAGACAGGCCCCGAGTTTGGTTCCCGCATCCGTGACTGTCAGGTTCCCGCTAACGGCCACCTTCACCTTCTCATTGCCACGCCAGAACTCCCATTCGAAAGGTCTGCCGGTAGCCGGGTCGATGGCCAGAATGCATTCATGGCCGTCATCGACCAGATCCTTCGGCGACCTCGGTCGACCACGTTGGTCCAGGTAGGACGGCGCGGCCACAGTAAGAATCCGCGGACTGTATAGCCTTCGACAGACCAAGGTTGAAACGGTTGGCGGTCCGAACCGTATAGCGAGATCGAATCCGTCGCTCACCAGGTCTGTGAGGTCGTTGCGGGTCTCCAGCTTCAGTTGAAGAGCGGGGTGATTCTTCAGGAACTGGGCCAACTCCGGAGCCAGCACAAGACGGGCGAACGCAGCATCGCACGCTACACGGAGCGTTCCCTTGACGACTGAAGTTTGATCCGAGGCGCCGACCGTCGCCTCTTCGATCCCCTGAAGTAGCGGCAGCACTTTTGACAATAGCTCATGCCCAGCGTCTGTCACTTCAACGTGTCGGCTGGTGCGATGCACGAGCTTCGCCCGCAGGCGGTCCTCCAATCGTTGAATGGCACGGCTTATCGCAGGCTGCGTCTTGCCAAGACGAGATGCTGCGCGACCAAAGCTCTTGGACTCGGCCAGGGCTGCAAGCGCAATCAAGCCGCTAACTACTCCTCCAGCGATGTCTTCCATGATCTATGTCTTCCTGTAATGGCAGCGATGATCGGTTCGCACTATTCGAGAGCGGGAGGATCGTTCATTGTACGAGTCGTTCAACCACTGAGGAAAGCCCGCAATGACACAGACCCAAGCCGTAGTCGCATTAATTGAGGACTATTTCAATTTGGCTTATGAGCCGAAGAGCCGTGACTTCAATAAAGTTTTCCACCCGAACTGTCTTGTTCAGTGGGTTCACGAAGGCGAGCTGCACATCCTGTCGTCGCCGGAATATGCGGTGCTCATCAACGGGCGGCCGAGTCCTCGATCCACGGGTGCGCCCAGAGATGAGGCGATCCTCTCCATGGAGAACATCTCGGACAGCCTTTCAACGGCAACGGTGAGAGTGCGGATTGGAAATAAGCTGTTCAACGATCACTTCGTCATGCATAAGGTGGAGGGCAGCTGGCTGATTGCAACCAAGGCGTCGGCCGTCATGCGTACGTTCGACTGAAGAGCCGAACTGCAGGCCGTATGGGGGTACCCTTATGCGTCAGTCTCGCGGCTATCGCTATCTCAGGTGACAAAGTAGTCTCCACCACTTGTCTGGTGGGCCTACTTTGTCCACTTTGGCGTCAAAGGTCTAGACGGTGCTCGAGCAACGCTTACGTATCTGGTGGTTGATACCGGCGATCCCTGCGGCATCGCAAAAGTTGAGCACGCTAACAGTGCGTCGCTCGGCAGACCCATTTCGACCCACAACGTCGACCCACAGCGGCCCGTCAACTTTATCGATAGCGAACATTCATTGAATGGCTGCACACGCACGTTCGGCGGCACTGACGGTTTGGGCGATAAGCGTTGAAATAGTCATCGGCCCCACACCTCCGGGAACCGGTGTCACCGCCGCGCATCGGCCCATCAGACCATCGGGATGAATGTCGCCTATACCTCCGGGATGGTAGCCAGCATCGATAACAATTGCTCCGTCGCTGATCCAGTCGCTACGAATGAAGTTCGGCTTCCCTACTGCGCCGACAATGATTTCGGCATGTCGAATTTCCGCTTCAAGATTTAGTGTCTTCGAATGGCATAGCGTGACCGTCGCGTTCGCATTCGATAACATGAGGGCCATCGGTTTCCCAAGAATGGGACTGCGTCCTACGACCACGGCCCGCTTGCCAGATACATCAATCTTGTAATGAGCCAGCAAGCGCATGATTCCGGCGGGCGTTGCCGACCCGAAGGCGGGTTCCCCTAACGCCATCAGGCCAAAACCGTGACTGGTGACGCCATCCACATCCTTGAGGATGGATATTCTGTCGAAGCACAGGCGTTCGTCCACATGCGCAGGCACCGGGTGCTGAAGCAGAATGCCATGCACCGCCAGGTCGGCATTGAGTCCATCAATCGCGGAAAGTACGTCATCCGTCGTTGCGCTCGCAGGCAACTTGATCACAATCGAGTCCATACCGACTCTCCGGCATGCGTCGCCCTTCATGCTGACGTAGGTCGCCGACGAAGGATCATCGCCTACAAGGATCGTGGCAAGTATGGGCGTCTGGCCGCCACTTCTTGCCTTGAGGGCTGCAACGCGTTCCCATAGTTCCCGCTCGTGCAACGCGGCTACAGCTTTACCGTCGAGAAGTGTGCTCATGCGTTTTCCCCTTGCATGACCAATTCTGAACCGGCAAGGCTCAGATACTGAACAGGACAAAGCGGGAGTGCATGGGAGCGCGATTGTTTAAGCGCGAGCCGCATAGGCAGAGAAGGAATTTTGGCAATCATCATGGGCAGTCTCAAAGAAATTAATCAAGATGCCCAGGCGAACGGCATTCGAGCGTCTACGCTTCCCGATGGTGACCCATCTATTGCTCGCCAGTCACGTAGACGCGTTATTTTAATCAGCTTTTTTGCGGCTACGCAAGGCGGGTGAGCGTCTGATCAGTCGTCGAAAGCAAAGACGTGGATTGCCAACGATTCAGGTGTCTGCGGCGACTGACCGTAACTGGCCGGTCTGTGCCTTTTGGCGATTGGCGGCACGCGACCCACTTCGGTCAGACAACCTTCTTCAAACCGGTCAGTCAGCCAAATCCAGATCTTGCAAACGGCGTGCCACTAAGCGGCCGTTGGCGACCTCACCCAATCGGCCAGTTGCGGCCGGTCGACCTCACTCTCGGATAGACATTCGAACGTCAATTCCGCCCCGGGTACCGGACATTCAGGCAAGGACTCGATTCGGCAGGCCAACGGCGTGATGGTCAAAAGAGCAAGGTCAATGTATCAAACAACACAAGATCTTCTTTCTTCGCCGATCTTGCGTGTTGGCGGATCACTTGCAGGAGGCACTCGATGAAACACGAGGCCGCTCCGCTTAACGTGCTGTTGCGTCGGGTGACAATGCCCAGTTGTCTTGGCTCGAATGCTTCTCGCAACGCCACAATTGCCAGGTGCCCTTTGAACGGCGCCGCCGCCGTTAGAATGGTTGGGCACCACGTGCACATATCGGTCCGATCCACCAGAGTCTGCAACGTCCCCAGTGAATGCGCCCGCACAATGCGGCGCGTATCGATTTGCGCGCCATGGCGCGTAAACAGATAATCGATGAGCGCGTCCTGCCCATCGGGCGCGAAATTCAGCGCCCAGTCCTGATCCAGCAGGTCGTGAATCGAACGGCAGTCCTGACGTGGATGTCCCTCGCGGACCATCACCGCCGTCTCGTAGTTCAAAACGGGCTCGCAGGAAAACTCTTGCGTGACCGCCGACGGATGCAACTGCCCGATTACGAAGTCCATATCGCCCGCACGCAAAAGCGGCTGTGCGACTGCCATCAGGCTCTCGAACAGTTCCAGTTGGATATCGGGCATTCGCTTGCGGAACAGCAAGACAGTCTCTGGCAGAAACGTCAGTGTGATCCACGGCGTCACACCGACGCTAAGCCGTCCTTCCGCCCGGCCGCGTAACCTGGCCAGTTCGTTCTGCGCGTGCTCCAACTGATTGAGGACCAGCCGCGCATGCGTCAACAACGCTTTGCCGTACTCGGTGAAGCTGATCCCTTCAGGCGCGCGTATCAGCAACGGCAGTTGCTCGGTGGCTTCGAGTTCGCGCAGCGCGCGCGTGACTGCGGCCTGGGAAATCCCCAATGACCGCGCGGCCGCTCTGATGCTGCCCGTTTCCGCACTTGCGACGAGCGCCTGCAACTGATGAAGCTTCACGAAACCACTCCCGACAACAAATGGTTGTCAGCATAACAAAACTGCTGCTTCCGCCTCGAAATTTCGCTGAATAGCATTCCGACCAGTGTAGACAGCTACGCAGCCAGGACGCCGAATGCGCTCGCGCGACGACGCTGTCTGTTGGCTCCTCAAAGGAATTCATCTATGGTTCAAGACTTCGTTTTGCCCGGCATCGCCGCGATTCGTGAGGAAATGATCGGCCTGCGCCGCCGCATTCATGCGCACCCGGAGTTGGGTCTTCAGGAGGTGGCGACCAGCGAACTCGTCGTCGAATGCCTGAGCAAGTGGGGCTATCGGGTCACACGCGGCGTGGGTAAAACCGGCGTGGTCGGCACCTTAAAGAACGGACCGGGGCCGTCGCTTGGATTGCGCGCCGATATGGACGCACTTCCCATCACGGAAACGACGGGCTTGCCCTATGCCAGCCGGAACGACGGCATCATGCACGCATGCGGCCACGATGGACACACGGCCACGTTGCTTGCCGCAGCAAAGTACCTGGCTGAGTCGCGAGCCTTTTCCGGCATGCTGAACCTCATTTTCCAGCCCGCTGAAGAAGGCCTCGGCGGTGCGCAAAAGATGATGGACGACGGTCTCTTCGAACGTTTTCCGTGCGATGCGGTATTTGCCTTGCACAACGTTCCGGGGTATCCGGCCGGCCATCTTGGTTTTTTCGGCGGCGCATTCATGGCGTCCGCCGACACCGTCACAGTACGCGTGGTGGGCCGTGGCGGACACGGTGCGGCACCCGACAAGACCATTGACCCGATCGTGGTGTGTGCGTCAATTGTGACGGCGCTGCAAAGCATCGTGTCACGCAACGTGAGTCCGCGCGATCTGGCCATCATCAGTGTTGGATCGATTCATGCGGGCATCGCGTCGAATGTGATCCCGCCGTCGGCAGAGATGCTGCTGACAGTCCGGGCGCTTGCGCCAGAGGTGCGCGACTTGCTCGAACGCCGGATTCACGAACTGGTGCAAGGCCAGGCGGCGAGTTTCGGTGCGCACGCCGAGATCGACTACTTCCGTTGTCATCCGGTGCTGATCAACCACGGTAAGGAGACGGACTTCGCGCGCCAGGTGGCAGTGGAGTGGCTCGGTGCGCAAGCCATCATCGACGACCTCAAGCCCTTCACTGCCAGCGAGGACTTCGCGTGCATGCTCGAAAAATGCCCGGGCAGCTACCTCGTGATCGGCAATGGCGACGGTGAGCGCAGTTGTGCGCTACACAACCCCGGCTATGACTTCAACGACGACTGTCTGGCAGTAGGCGCCAGCTATTGGGTCAAGCTGACCGAGCGGTTTCTGGCATAAACGATTCGCATGACCCCCCTTCCATCACGACGTTGAGGAGAAACACATGAAAAAGACGCTTGCGGCAATCTCGTTCGCTTTGGTGGCGCTGTCAGGCAACGCAATTGCTGCCGACTGGTCCGGCAAGGAAATCAGGCTGGCAGTGGATCCGACGTACCCGCCATTGGAGTTCAAAACGCCCGACGGCAAGCTGACTGGCTTTGGCGTGGACATCGCCAATGCACTTTGCGACGAGCTTCATGCGCGGTGTGTCTGGGTCGAGACCAGCTTCGACGGCATGATTCCCGGACTGCTGGCGAGAAAGTTCGACGCGATTTCGTCGTCGATGACCATCACGCCAAAGCGAATGCAGCAGATCGCGTTCACGAACAAGATATCGAACGCGCCGGCCCGGCTGGTTGTCAGGCGCAACTCCGATCTGCTGCCGACCGCCGCTTCGCTAAAGGGTAAGCGGGTCGGCGTCGAACAGGGTTCGAGCCAGGAAGACTATGCGAGAGCGCAGTGGCAACCGGCTGGCGTGCAGATCATCTCGTACCAGAACCAGGATCAGGTCTACACGGACCTGATCTCAGGGCGACTGGATGCAGCCTTTCAGGCATCGATAGAAGCGAGCGACGGCTTTCTCAAGAAGCCCGAGGGCAAGGACTACAAGTTTGCCGGTCCGGCATTGGACGACCCGAAGTATTTCGGTCTTGGCGACGGTCTGGGTCTTCGCAAAGAAGACGCAGCGTTGCGTGAGGCATTCAATCAGGCACTGACCGCCATCCTGGCAAATGGAACCTACGCACGCATCAACAGGAAGTACTTCGACTTCGATATCTACGGCGCGAAGTGAGACGGCCTGAGCCAGCCATTCAAGGCGACAAAATGATACTCGGAGGCTTCGGGCCGGCACTCGTGGCCGGCACCTGCGAAACGATCAAGCTCGCTCTGCTGTCGCTGCTTGTTTCGTTTGTTATGGGACTCTGCGGCGCTGCGGCCAGACTGTCCAGCCGTCGTTACCTGGCGCGAATCGGTGCCGCCTACACGACATTGATCAGGGCGGTGCCAGATCTCGTGCTGATGCTGCTGCTCTTTTACAGCATCCAGATCGCGCTGAACCATATCACGGACGTGCTCGGATTCAACCAGGTGGATATTGATCCGTTCTCGGCCGGCGTCGTTACGATTGGCTTCATCTACGGAGCGTACTTCACCGAGACGTTCCGCGGTGCATTCATGGGAGTGCCGAGGGGACAGCTGGAAGCGGGTATGGCATTCGGCATGTCCAACTGGCAGGTCTTCACCCGCATCATGTTTCCGCAGATGATGCGTCTGGCGTTGCCAGGCATCGGTAACAACTGGCAGGTCATTGTCAAGGCGACCGCGCTGGTGTCGATCATCGGACTGTCGGACGTCGTCAAGGCGGCACAGGATGCCGGCAAGTCGACGCAGAACTTCTTTCTGCTTACGGTGGCAGCCGGTGCGATCTATCTGGCCATCACCACACTGTCCAACGTGGTTTTGTGGCGGCTTGAAGTACGTTACTCAGCGGGTGTGAGGCGCGTGGTGGCATGATCGATATTCTTCACCAGTACTGGCAAAACTACCTGTACACCGACGGCTTTCAGCTAACCGGCCTAGCGGTCACATTGTGGCTTCTGGTGGCATCGCTCGGACTCGGTTTTATGCTGGCGCTGCCGCTCTCGGTGGCGCGGGCGTCGCGCAACCGCTTCCTGTCGTTACCCGTCTGGCTGTTCACCTACGTGTTTCGGGGAACGCCGCTCTACGTTCAATTGCTGATCTGCTATACGGGACTCTACAGCCTGGAGGTCGTGCGTACGAATGCGTTGCTCGACGCATTCTTTCGCGATGCGATGAACTGCACGCTGCTTGCATTCGCGTTGAACGAGTGCGCTTACGCAGCGGAAATCTTTGCCGGAGCGATCAAGGCGACCGCATACGGCGAAATCGAAGCTGCGTTTGCCGTGGGGATGTCCAGATTGACCGTCTACCGGAGAATCATCCTGCCGTCGGCGCTGCGCCGTGCGTTGCCGATGTACGGCAACGAAGCGATCCTGATGCTGCATTCCACGACGCTCGCTTTCACGGCGACGATTCCGGACATTCTGAAAGTGACGCGCGATGTCAATTCGGCGACGTACGCGTCATTTGAGGCCTTCGGTATTGCTGCGCTGCTGTACGCGACGATTGCTTTTGCGCTCGTCTGGGTGTTCCGGCGCCTTGAGCAGCGTCTTCTGGCCTATCTGAAACCGCGTGGTGGATGACAGCCTTGTGCTGCTCAATTCGCCAAATCACGCGAATCGTTCTGTAGGTCCAAGGTAGTCGAGTAGAAAAATATAACGAATCAAATCCATTATTTTTAGGAAAACTAAGTGAAGAATAAACTCATCCTTGCGGCAATAGCGTCGGCATGTGCGACTTCGGCATTTGCGCAAAGCAGTGTGACCTTGTATGGCCTCATCGACGAGGGGTTCGATTACACGAACAACGTCGGTGGAAGCCACGTTTATGAAATGGCAAGTGGCTATGCACAAGGCAGCCGCTGGGGATTGAAAGGCAGCGAAGATCTGGGTGGCGGCCTCAAGGCGATTTTCCAGATCGAAAGCGGTTTCAATGTGAACACTGGCAAGCTGGCGCAAGGCGGTCTTGGATTTGGGCGCCAGGCATACGTCGGTATCGAAAGCGAGCGCTACGGGACGGTCACGTTCGGCCGCCAGTACGACTCGGTGGTTGACTATCTTGCGCAGACGACAGCCAATGGCAACTGGGGTGGATATCTGTTTTCGCATCCGTTCGACAACGACAACACAGATAACACGTTCCGCGTCAACAACACGGTCAAGTACGCGAGCCCTGATCTTGCCGGCTTCCAGTTCGGCGGCGCGTACAGCTTCAGCAACAGCACCGGCTTCGCCAACAACCGGCAGTTGAGTGTCGGCGTGCAGTACACGTACGGTGGCCTGTTGGTCGCTGCGGCATATCTGAATGCGGACAATCCGGGGGCGACGTCCGGCGGGGCGATTGCCGGGTCGAGCTCGACGATTGCGGCGGACGCGAACTTTCAATCGAAGCGCTTGCGCGTCTTCGGCGCGGGCGTCAACTATACCGTCGGCGCGGCCACGGTTGGCTTCGTCTATACCCACACGGATCTTAGCAATCCGACCGCAAATGTCGCTTACCTCAGCGCGCTGGAGAGCATCGAGCCAACTAGCGGTGCGCTTGCAGGCGGGACATTGACCCGGTTGAAATATCAGAATTTCGAATTGAACGGGAAATATCAGTTCACGTCGGCGTTTTTCGTGGGTGCCCAATACGTCTATACGCTGGGGAACTACGACGCTACGACAGGTAGCGTGCGGCCGAAAATCCACAGCGTCGGCTTGATGGCGGATTACAACCTGTCTAAACGGACCGATGTCTACGTCCAGGGCGCCTTTCAAATGATCGCGGGCGACACCACCGGTTCGGCGCTCGATCAGGCATACGTTCCCGGTGCACAGGACTTGTCCTCGTCGTCGAGGCAGCTTTTGGTCCGGGCGGCGATCCGGCATACGTTCTGAACCAGAGACAACGGCGGTCATCTCGCTGATGTGGCGAGGTGGCCGCTCCGGTTCTTAGGGAAGACACGGGCTTTCCTGAACTGAGCGTCCGAAAAGAGTCCATCCGTTTCGAGCATTTCTCGAGGCGGCAGTTCGCGGCGCGCCGTGTTCGATCCGCTGCCAATGACCGGTTTGACGAGGCGGCGGCAACCGATACCAACCAAACGGCTGCTGTACCTTGAAAGCTACCATTAATTCATCCCGGGCCGATCGACCGCTCAGGGTCGGACAGCGCCCGATGTCGGCCGGTGCAGACTAGCTCTCCGTTCACTTGAAAGGAGATAGTCATGAAAGCCACTGACGAAGCAACGGCCGCCAGGATACCGTGGAACAAAGGCAAGCTCACTGGTCAGAAGCCTCCGCTGAAGCTCAAGGAAATCTGGGCGATCCGTATCCGCCTTCAGCTTTCGGCAAGCGTTCGCGACCTCGCGATGTTCAATCTTGCAATCGACAGCAAACTACGCGCATGCGATCTGACGAGGCTGCGGATTCGTGACGTTTGCCATGGGCAGCACGTCGCCAGCCGGGCAACGATCATGCAGCAAAAAACTCAACGGCCGGTTCAGTTCGAGATTACAGAGCAGACCCAGGACAGCGTCGAGGCGTGGATCAAGTCGGCAGCGCTGGCGTCGACTGACTTCCTGTTCCCGAGCCGGCTCCGCGAATCACCGCACATCTCGACGCGCCAGTATTCGCGCGTGGTGCATCAGTGGATCGCATCGATCGGGCTGGATGACAGCGCGTACGGCACCCACACGATGCGCCGGACGAAAGCGTCACTGATTTATCGCCGCACGAAGAACCTCCGCGCCGTTCAGTTGCTCCTCGGCCATACCAAACTTGAAAGCACAGTGCGGTACCTTGGCATCGAGGTCGACGACGCGCTTGAGATGGCAGAGCAGACTGAAGTTTGAACCGAGGTACCTCCGGACTCCGGACGGTGGTCTGCATCGGGCGCGGTCCGGCCAGCTACGGACAGCGGCGCGCTATTTCTAGCGGGCGTTCAGATGACCGTTCCACACTCAGGCAAGAGTCATTCGTGCGCCGATCATACCCGTCGCGTAGTCGGCCCAGGCGCCCCGCCGAGCGTGCGGATCGTGGCGCCACTATAGTCGGTTATCCGCGAACTCACGCGCCGATGGCCGGAGGCAAACACCTGTAGCCGGACGACACGTGTCAGCGGCGCTACCGCCCGCAAGTCCTGAATCCGTTATGGCGCTGGCCCTGAAATGACGTGGAGGAAATTCTGGACGGACTTCACTCCTTCGACTTGCTGCGACGCATCAATGGCCAACTGGATCTGTCCATTATCCGTCACTGAACCGGACAGCGTTACGTGGCCGTCGCGAGCCTTGACGAGGATGCGCGTGGCGTTCAGTCCGCGGGTTCGGGCGATCGCGTTCTCGATACGGTGGGCTAGTTTCCTGTCCGCGGCTTTCGATGCTTTAGCGGATTCCGCGGTCAACGAACTGGAAGCCGCGCTCGCTCCATCCGCGGCGGCGGCTTGAGCGGATGCGCTGCCGGAAACTGCGATCAGCGCTGTAGCGAACAGAGCCCGCAGAGTTTGGTGGTGATTGGTCATGCAATTCCTTCGGTCAATATGAATGAGGAGGAGCGCGGCGCTCATGACGCCGCAGGCGTTACCTAGAACCGGGTCATAAAACCAAGCGACGCGCCCGTTAACGTACGACCGCCGCGATTGAGCCCAAGCGCCGCAATGTTGGCCGGATCGTACCGATAGGCGCCGGAAAAGCCATTGCAATCCAGCTCGGCGTAGAGTTCGGTCTGCTTCGAGAGGAAATATTCGGCGAGCGCATAAGTCGTGAGCTTGTGACCGCCAGTTGCCTCAACGTTGCCAAGGTTGCTGGCGATATCGTCATAAAAGGCCGCGGTGACCTGGAACGTCGGCGCGAAGAGCCACACGATGCCGCCGCCCGGGATCCTGTCACGGCGCCTAGGCGCGCTCAGGGCGCTGCCCGTGACGCTCAGGTCGTTGTAGCTCAGATAGAGGCGCGCTCCGCCAAGCTGAAGCGTTCCGCCGGTCTGGAACGTCTGTGCCCACTGCGTTGCGTTCGCGTTCCAGGTTTTCTGATAGGAGGCGCCAGCCAGCACGGGCCCCCACTGGTACATCGCCGCGCCAGAGAAGTTCGTGCCGGCACGCGTGTCGCCAGTGACGCCGCCCGGCGAATAGCTTGCCCCGAAGCGGAAGCCACCAACCCGCGCGAGGTACTTGATCGTGTTGTTGAATCGCGAGTCGAGCGTGAAGTAGTTGGCTCCGAACACGACCCCCGGTTCAATCGCGAGGGACTGCCCCTGTCCGCCGCTCGGGTCGATCAGAATGCCGAAGTCCTCGTTGGCATTGAGCTGCCGGCCAAGCGTCAGGCGCCCGAAATCACCGGTCAAACCCACGAAAGCCGCCTGTGAAAACAGCGTGCCCGGCGTTTTCAGCGCGCCCGTGCCGCTGTTGAACGAGCCCTCTAGCTTGAATATGGCTTTGAGCCCGCCTCCCAGGTCTTCCTTGCCGGTAAAGCCGAACTGGTTGCCGGCAATGATGTTGTTGTTAAAAGCAACGTCCGCACCGCCTTTGACACCGTTCGTCCATCGGACTCCGCCACCGATGTTGCCATACAGTGTCACGCTCGACTGCGCATGCGACGCGTTCGAGAGCACGCCCAGCACTGCTGTTAGCAATAACTTTCTTATACAGGGTACAAACATCTCCATTTTATTTCCTTATTATATAAGTATAACTAATTATATTTTCGTGCGACGTGCTACTACCTGAAATTGCAATGACGAAGTGAAGTCGATATGCGTAGCCAGAAACTAGCCAGGCTGGGTGGTGGCCAGGCTTTTCTGAGTGCAGAGTCAAATCAGATCGGGCCGGCGTGACGCTGAAACTGAACCGTGAGCATGCCGATCGACTGCGCCGCAACCCTTTTCTTTCCGGATGCGCGTGTATTTCAGCGTGTTTCCCTTATCAGGATCGTTATTTCGCCGTTTATTTTTTACCTATGTCTGGCTTGCTGATCCACTGCCAAAGGAGATCGGAGTCTCTGATCGTGAGCCGTGCTGGTTCGGATGCCGCGTCAGTGACACCCGAATAATTGTCACTGTTTACGTATCAGTTGCTCCGTCGCTGGTAAGTCGGATTGCCGATTGCCCACACGGCGTCCAAAGGCCGCCGACATGCGCACGCAGCGCGCGGAGTCCTCCGGCTTCATCCAGATCAATCCCGCGACGCCGCCCGCCATCATCGCCAGACCCGCCACGGCGAATCCGATTTCATAGCCACGCGACACGGGGTGCGAATATACCTGAACCAGCTGCCCGCATATCACGGGTGCAATCAGACCCGCCAGGCTGGAAACCGCGGTACCTAGCCCGATGATGCCGCCGCGCTGTGCATCCGGTGCTACTTCGGCCAGAATCGCCGCGTGCAGCGAATAGATCACAGGAGGCATCGCGCCGGCGATCGCGAGTAGCAATACTTTTTGAACCGGAGCCAGTCCTTGAATCAGCAGGCCGACTAGGAGCGCTCCCGCGCCAATCACGCAGGCACTGGAGAAGACCGCGCGAGCAGCGCGTGATGACGTGCCGCGTTTAAGAAGCCGCTGCGACCAACTGCCGAACATGAGACTGACAGGCGCGCTGACGGCGACGATCACGGCGAAAATGCGCCCGGCATGGATCGGGTCATAGCCGAGCCCCAGCTGCAGGTACACCGGCATCCAGGTCAGCATCAATGCAAGCCCTGCGTAGGTGACAAAGCCCGTCAGGTACGTGCAGAGAATTGTGGCGTCGCCCAGCAGCACACGGTAAGGAACGCGCATGTCAGCGCTCGCGCCGGGCACCGTGCCATTGGGGCGTGCGACAGACCCTTCCCGGCCCAGCACTAGCCATATTGCGCACCATACGAGTCCCGCCACACCGAGGATCCCGAAGTTCATGCGCCAGCCCCAATGGTCGCTGATCCAGGGGATGCCGATTCCGGCGAGCAACAGACCAGCCACCGCGCCCTGGTTCATGACCAGGATGGGCAGATTGCGTCTGCGGTCCGGAAACCATTTATAGAGCGCATGCGTGGCCACGGGCGTACCAGGTCCTTCCGCGGCACCCAGAATGACGCGGCACACGATCACAATCACCGCCGACGACGTGAATAGAAACGGCACCTGGATCACGGACCAGATAGCCGCCATGGTGAACAGCAGCCACCGTGTCGCGACGCGGTTCGCGACGAAGCCGACCACTGCGGCCGATACTGAGAATAATGAAAAGAAGCTCCCTGCGATCCAGCCGAATTCGCGCGGCGTGAGGCCGAGTTCGCGCATGATCGGCACCGCAGTGAGTCCGACTACTACCTTGTCGAGGAAATTGATCAACATCAGTAGTGTCAGCATGGCGGTAACGATCCACGCCCGCCCGGCCCGATAGTCCTGTGACATTTTGTGCGCGCCTTTTGCGTCGACAGTGCAACGCCTGATAAACGAGCCCTGCGCAAGCGGCTTCATCGGGGACTTTCTGCGTCTTTCCGGATCTGCCCGCTCGGAATCGGAGCGGCAGGATTGCTCAGCGGGCCTGCAGCGCGTCGATGACCGCATAGCCGACGCGACGGTGTAACGCCTCGAATGTGCCGGTCGGCTGCGGGTCGGAAGCGAAGCGGGCGATGACCGTTTCGCCCTTCGGCGCTATCCAGAGGCACTGCCCGAAATGTCCGTTTCCGCTGAACGAGTCGTACCGGTCATGGTGCACCCACCATTGATTCCGGTAGGAGCCGCCCGGGCGCTTGAAGGTCGACCCGCTTGCAGCGTAAGCGGCACGGTCGCCGCCACGGCGAATATCGCTGACGACGGCTCGTGGCACTATCTGCCTGCCCTGCCACGTCCCATCCAGCCGCATCATGTCGCCGAAGCGGGCGAGGTCGCGCAGGTTTGTACTCATGCCGGCCGCAGCCCATTCCGATTTGCGGCAGTCCAGTGTGAGATCGGCGTCCTGCTGCGCGCCGAGGGGCTCCCAGAAACGTTCGCCCAATAACTGCGCGAGCGGTCTGCCAGTCGCACGGCGCGCTACCCAGCCCAGCGTTTCCGTGCTGCCGTTGTCATAGCGGAAGGGACCAATGCCATGCTCGCCCGCAGGTTTCGCCGACTTCAGTAGCGCATAGGCGCCGTCGGGGCCATCGTAGTCCGCGGGTCTGCCGAGTACGCCAAGCGCCTGATGGAAATCAACCTGCACGCGATCGCCAAGGTGCATTTGTTCGCCGAAGCGGAAGTTCGCACGCATATCGAGCAGTTGCTGCAACGTCGCGCTACCTAGCGCTGAATGCGCAAGCTCCGGCACGTAGGTCGCGGCTGTTGCATTTAAATCCAGTACGCCATCGTGCGCGAGCACCGCGATAAGCGTGCCGATCAGGCTCTTTGTGGACGAAAACAGCGAATGCAGCCGATTCGGCTGCATCTCACCGAGATAGCGCTCATAGACGATGCGGCCGCGATGCATGATCAGCATCGCATCGATCCGGCATTCGCGAAAGTAACGCTCAACCGTCAGAGTGTCACCGCACTCGTCATCGAGGCCCAGACTTTCCGGATCGAACGGCTCGCCCGCTGGAAGCGGCATTGCGGCGTCTTCACCGCGCAGTATGCGAACGGTAGGGTGAAGGGACGCTCCGTTCATCAAGCTCCAGCGCAAAAAGCGGGGACTTGACGCATTATGCAAGGTCACCTGATTTTCCGGGGCGGGCGGAAAGCCCCGCATGACGGGCGTATCGTCCTCAGCGCCGGCGTTTGCCTCTGTGGATTGAGCATCTGTTGGCACTGCTGCCGGCGCAGCGAAGCGAATGGGTTCTTGCATCCTGACGTCTCCTGTATTCGTAGTAATTTTTTAAGGTGCCCGGTTAGTGCGGTCGATATACGGTGAACCCGAGTCCTGGGGACCGAACCGTCACGTCATCCTCGCTCAGCGTCGTGACGTCGACGCAATGGTTCTCCCGCACCTCGTCGGCAAACTCGCCGAGCGTGCGCAGGCGCGCAGCCGGCACCTGCCGCTCGTTCAGTCGCCGTTCCATTTCGGCAGCATCGCAATTGCACAGAACGTCGGCGAGTGCTTTCTTCAGCCTCTCCGGATCGACCGAGCGGGCAAATGCGGGCGGTGCATCGCTACTAAGCGGCGCGGCGAAAAACGCCGGATCGGTCGCCAGCGAACCAAGGCTCAGTTCGTCCAGCAGCGCAAGCAGCTGACGCGGCGTATTCGCGCCGAGCGCCAGCCAGCCGTCACGGGTTCGGAAGAAATCGGCCGCGGGGCTGTTGGAGTATCCCTGGTTGCCAACGCGAGGCGGTGTTTCGCTGGACGTCAGCGCGGCGCACGCCATTGGGTACATCAATTGAAGGCTCGCACCGACCATCGACACATCGAGCAGCAGCCCCGTGCCGGTCTGCTCCATTTCGCGCAGCCCCGCGAGGATTGCGAACGCAGCGAGGAGACCGGTCGTCGAATCTACCGCGGGAAAGCCTGTCTTGATCGGCGGATCGCCTTCATTGCCGGCCATCCACGCCATGCCGGTCGCAGCCTGAATCACGTGATCGTAGGCGGGCCGGTGCCGCCACGCCTGCGCGCCTCGCCCGAATCCGGAAATGCTGCAATAGAGCAGGCGGGGATGGGCGGCATGGACCGCATCGAAGCCCAAGCCATGCTTTTCCAGCACACCCGGGCGCAGATTGTCGACCAATACGTCGCACTCGGCCGCCAGCAGTAATGCCTGCTCGCGCCCTTCGTTAGTCGCAAGGTCGAGCACGGTGGTTCGCTTGCCTGCGTTGAGCGCGACGAAACTTTGCCGCCCTCGCCCGGTGCGCCGCATCACGTCGCCGCCGTCCGCACTCTCTATCTTGATGACGTCGGCACCAAGCTGGGCAAGCAGAAACGTGGCAAAAGGACCGGCGATTACGTGGGAAAAGTCCAACACTCTCACACCGGCGAGCGGCACGAAGGCTGTATTCGAAGTGGGCAGCGCACGGCTGGTGGTCATGAGTCGCTTTAGTGGGTGACAGACAAAGTTTCAGGATCCGAGGCAAAACGGCGAATTGGGGTGCACATTACCTGGCGCGAAATCTTTGCAGCCAGACCCCGGCCGGCGTTTTCCGACCCGGTTCCCGGGTAGGCAGGGCACCCGATATTCCAACCGTCCCCCTCAGGTTGATGCTGATTGTGCCTACGTCGGCCATAGCAGACAATTATCAATTTCGAAAACACTCTTCACGAATTGATATGACTGAAATGTCCCGCGCTTCGTCAGAGGTGCTCACCAGTCGCCAACTGGCGTCACGTATCGATCGCTTGCGCATCCGCCACCTGCGTCTGCTGGAACTCGTGGCGAACACCGGATCGCTCAGTGCAGCAGCGCAGGAACTGGGCATCAGTCAACCTGGGGCGACGAAGATGCTTCAGGAGCTCGAAAGCGCATTCGGCTGCAATCTGATCGAGCGCAACACACGCGGCGGCCATCTGAGCCGCGCGGGCTCACATGCGCTTGACCGACTGCGCGTCGCGCTAGGTGAGCTTGATGCGGCTCGCGCGGCGCTCGCTGTGCGGCCGGAAGAGCCGTTGGTTCGGGTCGGCATGTTGCCTCTCGTTGGCGTCGAAGCCATGCCCCACGTGGTTGCTAGCCTTGCCACGCAGCAAAACCTGCCCCGGCTGATCCTGCGCGAGGCGACGGTAGACAACCTGCTGGAGCTATTGCTCGCCGGAGAACTGGACTGCGTGATTGGCCGCCTCGAATCGCGCGAGGCCGCCCAATCGATTGCACGCTTCAACGTAAAGCCGCTTTGGGCCGAACGAATCGTCGCAGTCGCCTCGCTTGACCATCCGCTCGTTCATGGCGACAAAGTACCGTTGTCCGCGTTGCAGGACGGCGACTGGATACTGCCGCCTCCGTCCTCGTACACGCGTCGCGTATTTGATCAGCACTTCCTTGATGTCGGCCTGATTCCTCCCGTCTGTCATATCGAATCGATTTCCTTTCATACGAGCTTGCCACTCGTTGCCGGCAGCCATTTCATTACTGTCGCGCCAGAGTGCGCAGTGCGGCACTATGCGGATCGTTCAAGGATCCGGGCGATCCAGACAGCACCGCCGTTTTCGACCGGCCATATGCTCTTCATTACCTCTGCGCAGAACACCGTCCCTCCCGGTGTGAAACTGATCGAACAGGCGCTCCGCAAATGGTTAGGCGCTCCGGAAACTTGAAGACGATGCATGAGGGCGAACTTGAGGGAGATCGAATTAACCGAAACCGGTGTCGCTCTACCCTGTCGATCGTCACAAAGCCGCGAATAACGGCCCTAGGCGATCATTCGCTGCCCAAGGGGGAGCTCTACGTCAGTGGCCGCTCCGCACTCGAAAGCTGCCGTCAGCTCGGAGAGACAGTGAACGGCCAGAGCGGGTCGGGTTGCGTCAGCCCGCTCTTCAAATGCATCGCCGGAAAGCGGCCAGTGGAATTCCGCTTCCCGGAAGCGACCAGTCGGCAGTGCGTCTCCCGACCCGATAGCTGCCATCGGCCTGGCCGCACCGAGCGCCCGGAAGCGGACGCTCATCCGGTCGAGTAGCGGATGGCTGCCAACCTATTCATCGTGAAGCCCCCGTCTGGTGACGCGTGCGGTCTGTACCGCGTTCAAAGCTGCGACCACCCGCCGTCAACCGGCAGTTCGGCACCGTTCGTGAAGGTCGCGTCGAACGCAAGGAATAGGACGGCCTTGGCGATTTCCTCCGACGTCCCGAAGCGCTTCATGGGAATAATGCCGACGGTGTGCCCCTTGACCTGTGTACGCATCTCTTCCGTAGGGAACACCTTTTCGAGGATGCCCGTGTCGATGGGGCCGGGCGACACCGCGTTTACGCGGATCTCCTGAGGAAGCAGCTCGGCGGCAAGCACCCGGGCGAATGACCGCAGTGCAGCCTTGGCGGCTCCGTATGTGGCTTGGCCCGGCAGTCCCTTGACGTTGGCGACGGAGGTCGTGAGAACGACAGCGCCTCCCCGATTGATCAGCGGCGCGAGCTTCTGGACCGCAAAAAAGGGGCCCTTGGCGTTCAGGTTGAACATCTCGTCGTAGACGGCCTCTGTCACGTTCGCGACAGGCGTTGGAATGCTGAACCCGGCGTTGACGAAAAGCAGGTCGATGGTGTCGAACTCGGCCTTTACCTGAGCGGCGAGGGCGTCGATGTCGGTCAACGACCGCGCGTCGCTCGAAACCACGATGGCGTTCTTTCCAATCTCTTTCTGCGCCGATTCCAGGCCGACCTTCGAGAGACCCGTCACCAGTACGCGCGCATCTCCATCGAGGAGCATCTTCGCCGTCGCGAGTCCCATGCCGCTCGTGCCGCCGATAATTACCACCTTTTTACCTTGATACCGTTTCATGTGTATTCTCCTTGCGAGGTTGGGGTTGTTTTTCGGATTTCGAACTGTTTGGTAAAAAAATAGACGTGATGGCCGTGTCAAGGAAATTCGAACTATTTAATTCAAAATACTGTAACCACTGGGTGGCTTCTGTTCTTTGCTCAAACTGCTGTTAATCCGCCATCGACCGGAAGATCGATACCGGCGATGAAGCTGCTTTCGTCCGAGGCAAGAAACAGCGCCGCGGCCGCGATCTCTTCCGGGCGGCCCAAGCGGTTGAGCGGGGTCATCGAAGTGATCTGCCTGCGGGCTTCGGCGGCGGCATGCTGAGAGGGGTATTGTTCGTTGAACATCGGCGTTTCGACGGCACCGGGGCTTAACACGTTGGTTCTGATGTTTCGATCTTTAAGCTCGCTGGTCCACGTCCGGGCCAGTGACCTCAGCGCCGCCTTGGTAGCGCTGTAGGTGCTGCGGCCCGGTAAGCCTTTGTTCTTTCCGGCGGACGCTACGAGGATGATGGAGGCTCCGTCGTTCAAGTGAGGCAGAGCCTTTTGAACGGTGAAATAAGTGCCGCGAGCGTTGGTGTTGAATGTATTGTCGAAATGCTCGGGCGTCGCGTCGGCTGTCGTCGCTTTTTCAACGAAGGCCGCGCTCGAAAAAATCACGTCGACCTTGCCCTTCTCCGCGACGGTTTCGTAGAAGCGGTCGAGGTCATCGAGCTTTGAGATGTCGGTCTTTACCCCGGTGACGTTCCTGCCGATCTCCGCGACGGCCTTTTCGAGTTCGGCCTGGCGGCGACCGGCGATGAAGACATAGGCCCCCTCTTCAACGAACCTTCTGGCTGTCGCGAGGCCAATACCGCTGGTGCCGCCCGTGATGACCGCAATCCTGTTTTTCAATAGTGACATTAAGGTTTCCTTCGCGTTTGAGCGCAGCGTCCGGTGGCTCTCGTAATCACTTAAGACAAGTTGACGACGGGGAGGTTGACGCCAGCGACGTTGACGATGGCCTGCCACGCGGCTTCTTGAGAAGCGCCATCGTGCAGGTGTGGGTGGCGCTGCGCCTCAATTGGGCCTGAGAACTTCCCTTCAGCCGAGGCGAAGAATTGCCCTGAGACGTCGGTTCCGAACTTCGAGGCCTGGATATACCGGCCCGCCGCCGTCTCCGGCGTCTGATTCATGCCGGGAATGAGGTTCGCGATTGGGATAAACAGACACTTCACGGCCAGGCTAGCTTGTCGCGAGACCTTAGTAGCGGTCGCCGCACCGGGCGAGACAGCGTACACGGCCATGCCGGAAGATAGCCGACGCGCCAGCGCCGCAGCCCACCAGGCAACGATGAGCTTCGCGTCGGCATACGCGTTGTTGGGCACGTACTTCACGTTCGGCCCGTTGCGAATCAGGGCTTCCATAGCAGCGGTCAGGTCGCCCTGGTGGTATTTGGCAGCGAATGCGTCCACGTCGGTGTAGCGGAACAGGGGTACGCCCCCTCGGGCAGGTTCCGCGCCGGCGATAACAATCCGCGCGTTGGGGCTCAGCAGGTTGGCGCGGAGCAACCCGACAGTCAATTGATGATGGCCAATGAGCGGGGCCTGAGAAGCCTCAACGCCCGCCGCAGTGATCACGCGCGCCTTGCCAGGGACCATCCCGGCATTGAGCAGCAGGAAATCAATCGGCTGCCCTCGCTTGACAAGCGTGGCGAGGGCGGACTGAACGCTGGCGGGCGTGTTCAGATCCAGCTCCAGCGGTGTGAAGATCTGTCTTTTGGTCTCCGCCGCAAGCTGTGCGGCCGTTTCCCGGGTTCGAGCCAGGCTGCGTCCGGTGATGATGATTTCACGCCAGCCCTCTCCGGCAAGAAGGCGGGCTGCAGCATGACCGAGCCCGGAGGTGGTGCCGGTTACGAGAGCGATCGAATGTTCCAAGGGCGTCTCCGTGGTAAAGGGTTAAGGTCGAGTCGTAAGGCCCCGCGAGGCTGGGACCAACTTGCTAATTTAGAACTATTCAGTTATATAATGGTGCATTAACAGGTGTCAAGGAATTTTAAACTAAATGGTTCATAATCTCCCTGTGCCGCGTGGACGGCCGCGCAGCTTCGACGAGATAGACGCGCTGGAAAAGGCGACCCAGGTTTTCTGGTCGAAAGGCTATGATGGCGTCACGATCGACGATCTTGTCGCCGGGATGGGCGTGGGACGGCCGAGCCTGTATGCCGTCTTCGGCGACAAGCGGACGATATTTTTGCGCGTCCTTAAGGCGTATGCAGAACGGAAGGGCGCAAGAGCCGCGAAGGCGCTCCTCTCGCCACAGAGTCTTCGCGACTCGGTCGCGGGCTTTTTGAGGTACGCCGTCGAAAGTGCGACCGAGAAAGGGTCTGCCCGGGGCTGCCTTATGGTGTGCGTCGCGCCGCTTGTGAACGACGCTGAGGTTCAGCGGTTCCTGCAGAGCGCGGTCGCTGGCGGCACGGCGCTAGTGGAGCGCCGTTTCCGGGACGGGATCAGCGCGGGAGAAATTGCATCTGACTTTCCCGTAGTCGCGCGCGCAACGCAAGTCACGGATTTTGCTCGTGGCCTGACCATGCGTGCGCAGATAGGCACGCCGCGCAAGACGCTCCTGAAAGATGCTGACGAAGCGGCCGACCTGGTGCTCTTGCCGCGGCGTGGAAACGCGGGGCCAGAAAGTTGACGCCGACGTCAAGGGGCGTTGCGGAGCAGTAGGCTTTGGTAGTTGCCGCTCCGCGCGCCCCTCAAACCCGATCAATCGTTTCCCGTTTCGGATAGGATGGATCACCTTGATCTGGAAATCGAAGCCCGTAAGCCAGTTGGCCCCAAGCGCGGTCCCTCTCGGGTGGCGATTCGCGGCAGCATGAGTTGACCATGCCCTCTCGAAATCGTTGCGCGCAATCTCGGCAACTGGAAACCGCGCGGCATCGCACGGCTTGTCTGTGACAACTCCGAATCACCTCAAGATGCTGTAGGTCGTACTGCAGAACGACTGCCGCGTCGTACACCTCCATCTGCCGCACTACGGTCTTCTTCGGGCTGACCTCGAAGTACCAGTCGGAAGCTCCCTACCAGGCCAATTCGTCACCTCGATCTTCGTCCAACGTCCGTTGTAGTGGTGCATGCTCGTGTCCGATGAGACTTCCAGGGTTCCGTGCAGGCTACTCCGAAGCGGCCCTTCACAACAGGCCGTTGTTGGCCGGGTTGAGGCAGTACCACCGGCAATTCGCCCGCCGGAAACCGGCCATTCAGCGAGGGCGGACGAGACCTTGGCTATTCAAATCGGATGGCGACCTCGACCGGCGGCTCGTGGCCGACTGCCGCCCGATGTGTGTCGCGGCGACGGGGACATGGTCAAGCCGGGCGCGTCGGTCAGAATTCGGTAGAGTCGAGATGTGGCGCGGTAGCGGTAGGCTCGGTTTGTCTGTTACCGCCTCTTTCGTCTGGCGGTGCCCCAATACCCTCGCCGTAACCCCGTTTCCACATCCCGCTCATCGAACCCAGCGTGCAGATCTCCCGCACTGGGCTCTCGGACAAGACATCACGCCTTCACACACGCCAGGCTACGCCCCCACGTGCGCTCAGACGTACGAGACCGAAGTACCCGTAGAGATGCGGGGATGGATAAGTCCCGCCCCTGCGACGTCTGAGCTTGTACTTGTTGCGTAGCCACCGGCGCAACCGCGTCGCGGTGTAGCTGTCGATTGCTCGGTATGCCCGGCTGACGCTTCCTACCTGGAAGTAGTTCGCCCAGCCGCGCAACGTGCGGTTCAACTTGCCCACCAACTCCGTGGTCTCTTGCCATACCGTCCTGAGGGCGGTCATTGCATGAATCTTTTCGACCATGCGCCGGATACTTTTCTTCGACGGCTTCATGCCCATACGGGCCTGACCAGTCGTTGCCGAGTACATCCGCCCAAACGTAAAACCCAGGAAGTCGAACTCACCTTCTGGCACCTTGCAGATTCGCGTCTTCTCCTCGTTGACCGTCAGCTTCAGCTTGCTCATGATCTCGCGCAGTTTCAGCAATGCTTCTTCAGCCTTGCCTCGCTTGCACAGGATCACGAGATCGTCTGCGTAGGTCACTATTCGACTGCCAAGACTGCGCTGAAGCCCGAGCTTCTTCCACGCCAGCACGAACCGGCGCATGTAAACATTCGCCAGCAGTGGTGAGATGGGGGAGCCTTGTGGAATCCCGCGCCGATTGTCTCGAGCCTCCGTCGTCCGTTTCTGCCGACCTCGGTCATCGGTTTCTTCAACGGGGCATTCCAGCCACATCCTGATCAGATGCAGCACACGCCGATCAACGATGCGTCGCGCGAGCGACAACATCAAATCGGCGTGCGGAATACTTCCAAAGTAGTCCGCGAGATCAGCGTCAACAACGTCCGTTTGCCCTCGATGCAACCGCTCCTCCACCTCGATCACCGCCTGCTGGGCATTGCGGCCCGCACGATAAGCGTACTGCTCCGGTGGAAGGTCCGCTTCGAAGATCGGTTCGAGCACCAGCATCGCTGCTGTCATGCACACCCGATCCCGCAGGGTCGAGATACCCAATGGCCTCAGCTTGCCGTTGGCCTTCGGGATAAACACTCTTCTGATAGGGTCCGGCCGGTAAGTCTCCTGCCTGAGCGCAAGCGCCAGTTCGCCGAGCCACTTCTGCACCCCGTACGCTTCGACCTCCGCGAAGTCCTGTCGATCGACACCCGGTGCGCCCTTGTTCGATCGACACTGTGCGTACGCATGCGCCAGCACATCCTCGCGATAGATCTTGTCGTACAGCGCGTAAAAGCGATACCCGGCTTCTGCCTTCGCTTTCGCGTGTAACGCCATCTGCAGCTTCTGAACACGAATCGGAGTTGATAGGTTGCCCAATCTCCACGTCCTCACTACGTATTGCGTCTGTCTTGAACTGAGGCCCCTTCCCTCCACCGGCATTACCCGGCTTCACCGGTACTACGGGCCTCTCCGTCATCCCAAGGCGCCCGGCCTGTCCCTCGCGGGCGTCCGGTTGGTCATCCCTGACCACGCCGAGGGACTTCCCGTGTTGCGTACGCTTTCCTTGTGTACATGCTGTCGCCACTACCCCGGCGCAGCGACTGGGCGTCCAGCCTGCTCATTCGCCCAGTCGTATCAGCCTTCCCCGATAGGGTTGCCGGGTCGGCCTGCGCATCGTCCTTTTCGAGGTTTGCTCGGCGTTCACTCGCGTTACGGCCTGCACACTCGCGCTGTCACCTATTCGTGACACGCATTACCAGAGGCTTCAGCCACTTCGTTACCTCCATGACTGCTCCAGTTGCTTCCGGCTGGAGCGGTTGCCGGGCGGGGCTTGCACCCGCTGGAAAACGCCGCCTTTTCACGGCGCACACCCAACGCGGACAACCGGTCGCCCTGTTGGTCGATGTCCCTTCTTTGAGTACAAGGGTCATTGAAGACTCCCGTCAGCCTCCGTTACGCCGCCAATTTCTTCGCTCGATTAACCGGAGCCTGGAGCAGAGACTACACCGGACAGTGTCCGGAACGATTATGCGAGATCAACGGTACGCACGAACTTCAGCAGTTGGTCGCTGACCTCGGCGGCGGCCTCATGTTGTACCCAATGCCCCACGTTATCGAGTTCGAGTCCTCCCACAAGGCCCGGTAAGCCGGCGCGAAGGTCGTCGATGCTAAGCGGATATAACTCTCTCAGACCGTCGGCCTTGCCCCAGATAAAAAACGACGGCTGAACGATCTTCGCGCCCTTCCACGGAGCGGACAGGACGAAATACGGCTCGGCCGCGCGGTAGTAATTCAATCCTCCGTGGAACCCGGTACGCTGAAATTCCGCGATGTTATACGCGACGTAGTCCGTGGACGCCCACGAAGGCAACGGTCCGGGAGCAGCGCGATAAAGGCTCCGAGCCGGATCCATTGGACTCCACTGCTGGCCGGCTGGCGCAGTGCCCGATGCCCAATACAGAATGCCGGGAATGGTCACCGCGGCGTTGGCCCAGATTTCGTCAGCGTCAGGCCGAATTTGCTCGAACATATAGAACTTGTCTTGGAGCCCCGCCCTTCGCATCCTGTCAAAAACACTGACGTCTCCGCGCGGCACGAAAGGGACACTGAGGCAGAATACCGCCGCGAATCGGTCCGGGCGCATCAACGCCGCGTTCCACGCATGCGTCGCACCCCAGTCATGACCGACGAGGATGGCGCGGGGAATCTCTAGGGCATCGAGCAGACCGATCAGGTCGCCTGTTGTGTGCAACGGCGTGTACAGGTTTGCGTCGGCCGGAGCCGAGCTTCGCCCGTAACCACGCATATCCGGGGCAATGGCCCGATATCCCGCCGACGCAATAGCCTTCATCTGCCCGCGCCACGTAAAGGAGGTGTCCGGAAAACCGTGGCAAAACAGCACGGCTGGCCCCTCCCCTTGCTCCGTCACGTGCAATGTAATGCCATTGGTTTCGATGTCGTATTGTTTGATGCCATCGCTGTTCGATGCGTTCATTTCATTCAACTCCTTTAATCGATGTGCAGGACCCTATGCGGGTCAGGATGTGTCCGTGATGGCTACGACAGTTCCTTCGCCTTGAGCCAGGACCGGATTGCCTGGACGAGTTCGGTCTTGTGTTCGAGTGGAAGCCAATGGCCTGCGCCCAGCGTCGCCACAGACAGAACCGTGCAGGCGTTTCGCATGGGCCCGCCAAGCGCGCTGCGGGTGATGTCGCAGATGCCATCGAATTCGCCGTTCACGAACAGCACGGGCTGGCTCAGGCGGCCGCTGTCGGGCGCAGTTCGAGCGTAGGCGATGTTGGCGTCATCGTTCAGATACCAGCTGTTACCCGGACGAAAACCGGTCACACGGAACGCATCAACCAGCGTGTCGAAATCAGCGGACGGCCAGAGCGCAGCGTCCCGCGTCACCGCCGGCGCGCGATGTGCCGACCCGAACCAGCCTCCATTGCGCGAGACCAGCGCAGAGCGATAGATCTGGCCGACGGATTTCGGGTCTCCAGACCGATAGATCGCCGCCAGTGACGACGCTATGTCGGCATTGAAGTCAGTCACGGTCTGATCGAAATGTGTGGAATAGAAGCGGTAGTAGTCCCATTGCCCGTCCAGATACTGGTCGGCGGGATAGAGCGTCCGATCGACCAAAGGCAGCAGACTGCGCAACCCGAAGCTCTCCGGCATATACGGAACGGAAACGAATACAACCGCTCGGCTACGCTTCGCGTGATGCGCAGCGAGCGCACCTGCCACCGGGCTTCCGAGGTCGTGGCCGACCCATATTGCCGGACTCGCGCCCAAGTGGTCATGGAGCTCGACCATGTCGTCAACGATCTCTTTGAGCGCGTAGGCATCGGGCGCACCTGGTGTCGACGAGCCGCCGTATCCGCGCATGTCCGGCGCAACGCAGCGCCAGCCCGCCGACGCGAAAGCCTCGATCTGCGCGCGCCACATCAGGCCGATCCCGGGCCAGCCGTGAAGGAAGATCATCAATGGCCCCTCCGCGGGTCCGGCCTCCCAATAGCGCGTGGAATGACGGGGTGAGGCGAAGGTGTGGGCGATCATGGCAGGAACATTCTCCGATGTACGGTCGTCCGGGAAGGACGTGGTCTTCGAATCCGATTTGCAGCGTGCATTCGCGAACGCAGCTTAACGCGCTTGCCACCCGCGTCGAGCGCGGCATTCTGCAAAAGACTAGGGCGAAACTATCATCAATCGCCATTCAGGATTACGACTATACTCCAGTTAAGATCCGGTGACCGAAGTGTTCATCACCGTCCCAGTCAATGAATTGAACGGAGCTTTCAAATGGCTTTTCGTAAATTTTTTATCGCAGGTGCGACTGGCGACACGGGCGGAGCAGCGACAACTGCCCTTTTGGCTGCAGGCGAACAGGTACGAACCCTCGTTCGACGCGAGGACGCCCGTTCAGAGCGGCTGCGCGCACAGGGCGTCGAGGTGCTGGTTGGCGATCTCTCGGATATCGACGACGTCGCACGCGCTCTTCACGGCATCTCATCGGCCTATTTCGTTTATCCGATCGAATCGGGCGGGATAGCGGCCAGCGCTTCGTTCGCACAGGCTGCCCGTGAGACCGGAATCGAATCCATTGTGAACATGTCGCAGATTTCGGCTCGCCGTGAAGCGAAAAGCCATGCCGCGCGAGACCATTGGATCTCGGAGCAGGTATTCGACTGGGCTGGCACGCCGGTCACGCATCTCCGTCCTACGTTCTTCGCTCAATGGCTGACCTACCCGGGTCAAGTCGCGAGCATCAAAAACGACGGGGTGTTGCGCCTGCCCTTTGTAACATACCTCGAAATACAGGCTCTGGGGCTGCCACAGAACATCTTGTCCGCGTTACTCACCCGTTCCACCCGCTCAGCGGGCGGCAACTTCTTTGTGTCGGTGAGCGCTATAACCGGTCTGGCCGACGTCTTCTGCTGCGCATCGACGACAAGAGTTATTGCTCCGTACCGCCGAAGTGGACCGATATGAGCGAGCCTGATCCCGAGATCTCTGTGGGACGAGAGCGCGCGTTGTTCACGGTCAGCGACTTGATGGATCTTGCGCTACTCGTGAGACGTCTTTCGTGCAGGCGTGCCGGGATCGGTACTTGACCGTAAAGAGATTTTTGCCGCAAATGTAAGATAATTAACGCCGCTGGACTCTAAGCCGCGTCTCAAATTGTGAACATAAAGCGGCTTTAATTATGGTTAAAACTGAACGTCCTTGAGCTTGACAAAGCCTGTGTCGCGGCATATTTTAATTACATTGAAATGCAACCATTTGGAGTGAATGTGCCGCCCAGTGAACGCAAGCGCTCGAAGACGGATGTCCTCGCGGAGGACGGCACGCTGAATCCAACGCCGTCGAACGTTCTCGATGCCAAGTTCCACGAGGGTGGATTCTTCGATCCCCATGACGCCGTGCAGGTCAAATATGAGATGTTGCGTCGCGTCTCTGTCGAGAAGGCCTCCATAACGCAGATCTCCGATGAATATGGTGTTTCGCGGCCAACCTTCTATCAGGCGCGAACGGACTTCGAGCAAGGAGGAATTGCAGGGCTGGTTCCGAGGAAACGAGGGCCGCATGGTCCGCACAAGATCCAGGGCGAGGTGTTGGCGTTCCTCAAGTTACAACACACGCCCGGAGAACCACTTCGGGCGCGCGAACTGGCAAAGCTGGTTCGCAAAGAATTTGGTCTGGATGTACACCCGAGAACGATCGAGCGAGCGTTCGGTGTAAAAAAAACGGTGGAATAGCGGGATGCTGTGCCTGGCCGTCGACCGTGTCGGCGCCGATCGCCGCGCAATACGAGGTGATGCGTTCCGCTGCTCTTGGCCAGGCCTTGCCTGTAGAAGCCCGGCGCGGACTCAGCGTCTTCCTTACGCGAGGGATGTGGGCGTGGGCACGCATGATGGTTCCGGGGCGTGCGCCGCCCGAACCAAATGTTACTCGGTCATCGCCGAACGCTCAGCCCATCGAGCGTCAAGGCTTTATCTACGTACTTGCAGGCATGGCTGTGACGGTCAATGAGCGGAGAACACCATGAACGCGTCCCTTAAAGTTCAGCCTCACCACCTCGAACGGAGCGCTTACATCTACGTCCGGCAGTCGTCGATGCGGCAAGTTCTCGAGAACGTCGAGAGCACAAAGCGACAATATGCCCTGCGTGGACGTGCGACGGCGCTCGGCTGGCGTGACGAGCAGATCGTCACCATCGATAGCGACCAAGGGGAGTCTGGAGCATCGGCATCCTGGCGGGAGGGGTTTCAACGATTGGTCACTGACGTGGGCATGGGCCGCGCAGGCATCGTCATGGGCCTGGAGGTGTCGCGCCTGGCCCGAAACAATGCTGACTGGCATCGACTTCTGGAAATCTGCGCGCTCGCTGATACGCTGATTCTCGACGAAGACGGGATATACGATCCAGCAAGCTTCAATGACCGGCTCCTGCTTGGGCTCAAAGGAACAATGAGTGAAGCGGAGCTTCATGTTCTCAAAGCGCGCCTACGAGGCGGCATTCTAAACAAGGTGAATCGAGGCGAGTATCGGTGCGTGCTACCGACCGGCTTCGTATATGACGACCTTGGCAACGTAGTGCTTGACCCAGATTCCCAGGTCCGGGAGACCATCACATACTTCTTTGAGACGTTCTTGCGAGTCGGCTCTGCCAGCCAGACAGTCAAGGTCTTCAAAAAGGAGGGCCTCCTGTTTCCATCCCGTATGCGCAACGCGAAGTTCCTGGTCTTCCAGCACCTCACTGCGTCGACGGCACTTCGCATGTTGAACAATCCGCGCTACGCAGGCGCTTACGCCTACGGCCGGAGGCACTATCGCAAACTCGCAGACGGGCGGAAAGTGCCAAGAAAGCGTGATCGCAATGACTGGCTTGCTTGCATTCCGGACGCCCATCCTGGATACATTACCTGGGAGCGGTATGAGCAGAACCTTGCTGTTCTGGAGACGAATGGTCGCGGGTATAAAGTCGCGCGGTCGTCGCCACCTCGCGAGGGAGCTGCTCTTCTGCAGGGCCGCGCCGTTTGCGGACGTTGTGGCCGGTATCTCCGGCTCCGATACGCCACGCGACGCGGACGACAGGAAGCCTGGTATGTCTGCGATCGAGCACAAGGCGCTCGTGGCGAACCTACCTGTCAGTCAATTGCCGGAGCGCCGATTGATGAAGCAGTTGGCGCATTGATCGTCGCGTCGATGACTCCGGCTGCCGTTGAGTTGGCATGGGAGATACGCAGGGAAATCGAAGCGCGTCACGATGAAGCCGATCGATTACGCCTGCGCGCTATCGAACGCGCCCGGTTCGATGCAGATCTTGCGCAACGACGCTTCATGCTGGTCGACCCAAGCAACCGACTGGTTGCCGACACACTGGAGCACGAATGGAACGACAAGCTGCGCATATTGGCCGACGCGAGAGAACAAAGGGAGCGTAGCCAGCAGCAGGAGCGTCTTATACTCGACGATGCGATCCGCGACCGGCTCATCGCAATGACAGCGGACTTCAAAACACTGTGGCGTGATTCATCGTTGGCGAATCGAGAGCGAAAGCGGCTGCTAGCCTACATCGTCGAGGACATCACACTGGTCAAACTTCCAGACGAAGGGACAACAAAGATTCACGTTCGCTTCAAGGCCGGCAAGACTGAAACGCTCACGGCACAGAATCCAAAAACATCTGCACAACAGGTCAAAACTCAGCCAGAGGTCCTCGAGCTCATCGACAAGCTTCTCGATGACCATACATGCTCTCAGATTGCGCAGCTCCTTAATGATCGGGGCATCCGTCCCGGCGGTTGCGTCCGTCCAGGTAAGAGCAACATTCGGTTCGACGCTCTGCGCGTCTCATACATCGCACAGCGGAACGGACTTCGATCCCGCCGCGAAAGACTGCGCGACCGCGGCATGCTCACAAAACTGGAGGCTGCGGCTCGACTCGGCATCCACGAAGCAACCCTCACCAGGTGGGTCGAATACGGCCTTGTCAAACGACACGCCTATAACGATTATGCGTTCCTCTATGAAGTCCCGGATTCCCAGCCGCCTGTGAAGCACAGCAGCAGATGGGATCGACTCACTGACCGCGCGACAGCGGCGCGAGGGAGCGCGGCATCCAAAACCTTCTGATCCGAGAAAAGGAGTTGTAGTATGAACCCAGTTAGTTGGCGATGGGCGCCATGCGCCGATTGCAGCCGAGGATCAGGGCCGCGTGATTGCCGCCATCCTTCGCGATCCGGCACCGCACGCGGGCAAGGTATATCCGCTGTACGGGCCGGTCGAAATGAATCACCATGAGATTGCGGCAGAGATCAGCAAGGCGTTGGGTAGGACGGTGACGTATCAGCCGGTCGATCTTGACCTGTTCAAAAAACGCCTCGACACCGACGCAAAATTTAGCGACACCTTCGCGCAGCATCTACTTTCGGTTGCCGTCGATTACCAGGAAGGCATCTTCGCCGGTACTAATTCCTTCATCGAGGAATTGACCGGCACGCCGCCAATGACGGTACAGGCGTTTATCAGGAAGCACGCGGCACGGTTCGCCTGACCGCGATTCCACAGCAGAGAAGACGAATAAACAGGAGCTTGTCATGCAGTCCTCCCACATCGATGCAGCCAGTGAGATCGCGACCGAGGAATACCTCGCCAATCCCGTATGGATCGCTCTGAGCGAAGCGCCTCTGTCCTTCGTCGAGCGCCGCGAAGGCGGTGCCCGGTATCGCCCGGAATTTGCACCGTTCGGGGCCGCGCAGAATTACTCGGCGCAAAGCGTCTCGCAAGTTGCAGCGATGCTCCAGCCGGGACAGCGCCTATCATTTTTCACTGCGGCCAAGCCGAACTTGCCGTCTGGCTTCGACGTCGTGCGCGAGGCTGTCGCCAATCAGATGGTTGCCGCCAACAGGTTCACCGTATCGTCCGACGAGCGGATCGTGCGACTCGGCGTCGACGACACACCTGATATGCTCCGACTCGCCGAGCTAACGGAACCCGGACCATTCAACGCCCGAACCAACGAACTAGGTCACTTCTTTGGCATCAGGGAGGGCGGCCAGCTGGTGGCGATGGCGGGCGAACGAATGACTGCCGGGAAGTACGTCGAAATTAGCGCCGTATGCACGCACCCGGAATGGCGTGGCCGAGGGCTGGGCCGGCTGTTGATGGACCATCTGTCGGCAACAATCCAGGAACGCGACAGAGTGCCGTTCCTTCACGTGTTCACCAATAATCTTTCCGCCGTTCGTCTGTATCGGGAGCTCGGCTTTCGCATTGCCAGGACTTTGCAACTGACGGCAATTGTGAGGTCATCGGGCGACGTGAGCTAACCGCTGCTGCGGGAGCCCCGGGCGAACTGAAGTTGACTCACAGCACAATACATCTTTGAGACTGAAAAATGGGGCACTCACAAGCTGACAAACTGGCCACGCATCAGCGGATTGTGCAGGTCGCCGCATGTCGTTTCCGCGAGCGTGGCATTGATGGGATCAGTGTCGGCGACATCATGAAAGAAGCTGGCTTGACTGTTGGCGGCTTCTACAAGCATTTCGAGTCACGCGATACGCTTGTGACCGAGGCTTTCATCATGGCGCTGCAGGACATCGACCATTTTCGGGCCGCGCTCAAGACGGAGCCTGAGCGCGCAATAAGCACATATGTGTCGGAAAGCCATCGGAGCAACCTCGGCAGAGGTTGCCCAATTTCAGCGTTAGTCAACGACGTACCGCGCGCACCCGAAGCAACCCGCGAGGCATTCACTGAACGTGTCAGTGAGATCATCGCTTCGCTCGCACAATCTTTGCCGGATACAGAAGACGCCCATGCTAAAGCGGTAATGGTCTTCAGCACCTGCGTGGGTTCAATAGCGCTCGCTCGCGCCGTGAATGATCCGAGTCTGTCGAACAGGATAATCGAAGGAGCGCTGGCGGAGATGCTCAAGATGTACGAATGATGTCGATCAGCGGAAAAAGATAACTCGCTGGCTTCGACCATAAGCCGGTTGATGGAGCAGAGCGGACGCTCGAATGTCTGCGCGGATCAGCGGCTGGAGGGCCGCAGTTGGCCGGTCTGTGCCTTTTGGCGATTGGCGGCACGCGACCCCGAGCCGTCATCCGCGTCACCATGTCAACAACAACCGCTTTCCAATTCCGAACGGACATTCGTTCGCATCACGTCTGCCGATACAGGTGCTCGGGGTCGGTGGGTCGTTAGCGGCTATGATGCGTTCGTTCAGAATCACTAACTGAATCTCAATCAGATCCCCGCATGCGTTTGGCGATGCGCGTGGCTGCTGTGACTTTGTCATGACGCGCCGCTATTTAAACTTGATGAGATCCTTGAATATCAGTTGACCCCAGCTATTTCCGCGCGCGTGTACCAGCAGCCCACCTTCCGAAAGCCCGCCGAGGTTGATTGGCGCGAAACCGAGTTTTTCCGCAAGCGCACCAACCTCCGCTGCGGCGCCGTCATCGTCGCTCGCCAGGAACACGACTCTCCTGCCACCGTGTACGGCCGGGTCCTGGTCAAGGACGGCAGCGACCAAATGGTTGAAGCCTTTCACCAGCCTGGCTCCGGTGAACGCCTTCGCGACGAAAACTGAGGACGGGAGACCGTCCAGCTCCTCAAGCGGGGCTAACGTGTTCATCGCGTCGATGATGGTCTTTCCTTTCCAGTTCGGCAGCGCTTTCGCGACCTCCGCGTGCGACTCGAAACGGACAGCTAAAAAGATGGTGTCTGCCTTGAGGGCTTCCGCCAGGGTTTTGGGAATGATTCCGGGTCCGATCGCGGCGGCATCGGACGCAAAGTTTTCCGGGTCGCGCGTGGTTGCAACGGATACTTCGATACCGCTGCGGGCAAACGCCTTGGCAAGCGCGTGGCCGATCTTGCCGAAGCCGATGATTGCGTAGCTCATATGTTCTCCTTTGGTTTTGCGGCGTGGTCAGAGCTTGTAACCGCCACTCGCTTCAATCGTCTGACCGGTCACCCAGTGGCCGTCATCGGAGGCGAGAAACGCCACGACGGCGGCGATTTCCGAAGGCTCGCCAAAGCGTCCCAGCGCGATTTCAGCCTCGACCGCCTTGACGAGTTCGGGATTCTCCCGGATGGCGGCGTTCACGTCCGTTCGCGTGTAGCCCGGCGCTACGGCGTTCGCGGTAATTCCGCGCGGCCCCAACTCGGACGCGAGCGCATGGGTCAGGTTGTTGATGGCCGCTTTGGCCATCGAATAGACGGGCGCGGCTGTTACGGGCTTCGTGGCGGCAGCGGATGAGATGTTGATGATGCGTCCACCATCTGCGAGACGATCCAGAGCGGCCTGGACGATGAAGAAGGGCGCGCGGGCGTAGACCGCGATCAGGGTGTCCCAACTCTCCGGCGTCGCGTCCTTGAAGCCAACCCAGCCGGAATTGCCGGCGTTGTTCACCAGAATATCGAGAGCTTTGCTTCCCTTCCGCCTGGTGAACTCGTCATCGAGTCTCTCAAACAGGGCCGGGACTGTCGCCGGGTCAACGAGGTTCGCGTGGATCGCGAACGCAGTGCCTCCCGCTTTCTCGATGGCCGCGACAGCATCGTACGCGCCGGATTTGCTGGCGTTGTAGGTCAGCGCGACCGTCGCACCATCCTTTGCAAGACGTTCGGCGATGGCGCGGCCAATGCCCCGCGATGCCCCGGTAACGAGAGCGGTTTTTCCTTTAAGGGGTCGTTCCATTTTATTTTCCTCAGTAGATGTGTGCATAACCGGATCACTGGCGTGACCGGCCGGGCGTGGCGCGTCAGATTTGCGCCAGGCCGCCGTCAACAGCGACCTCGCTGGCGGTCATGAAGCTGCTGTCCTGCGACGCGAGGAAGGCGGCCACCGCCCCGATCTCCGCCGGATCGGCCATGCGCTGGAGCGGAGTCATCGAGCCGAAGGCCTTCACGCCTTCCTCGCCCAACGCTTCCTTCGCGAGTTCGGTCGCCGTCGGCCCGGGCGACAGCACATTTACCCGGATGCCTGTGCCCTTCAGATCCTCCGCCCAGGTCCGCGCGAGGTTGCGCACTGCCGCCTTGCTCGCGCTGTAGGCGCTGAATGCCGGGGCGCCCGTGGTGCCGGCGCTCGATCCGGTCAGGATGATCGAACCGCCCGCACCCATCAGCGGCAGCGCCTTCTGGACCGTGAAGATCGAGCCCTTTACGTTGGTGTCGAAGATTTCGTCAATGTGCTCGGATGTGATCTTGCCGAGCGGAAGCTGGCTTCCCGCCCCGGCATTGGCGAAAACGATGTCGAGGGTTCCGCGCTCGGCCTTCACCGCCGCGTAGAGTCGGTCGAGGTCGGCCAGATTGGAGACAGAGCCTTTCACCGCGCGGGCATTAGGCCCGAGGTCGGCCAAAGCCGCATCGAGTGCTTCCTGCCGGCGGCCGAAGATGAAGACGAACGCGCCTTCCTCGATGAAGCGCTTTGCCGCGGCAAGGCCGATGCCGGTAGCGCCGCCGGTGACCACGGCGGTCTTTCCATTCAGTCTGTTCATTTCATGTGCTCTTTCATTGGAGTTGAGCGGAAGCTGGAGAAATGCCATATAGCGCTGTATGATATGGATCAGTGATCCATATAAACACTATATGGATCACTGATCCACTTGTCAACATCCCCTATGCGAGCCGACGCTCAGAAAAATCGCAGCCAGATCCTCACCGTCGCGCGTGATGTCATCACCGAGCATGGTGCTGACGCATCGATGCGCGATATTGCTCGCCGGGCCGGCGTCGGGTTGGCCACGCTGCTTCGTCATTTCCCGACACGAGAAGCTCTATTCGAAGCGTTGCTGTGTACCCATCTGGATGCACTGACGCAGAAGGCAGCCGAGCTCGAGACATCGACTTCGGCTGACGAAGCACTTCTCATCTGGTTTCGGGAACTGGTGGTATTCACCCAAAGCTACAGGGGCGTTGTCGCCATGATGGCGGCAGCCCACTCGAACCCGGATTCCGCGCTTTATGCTTCGTGCGCAGCGGTGCACTCAGCAGGCGCGCGCCTACTGCTCCGTGCTCAGGCCGAGGGAACGGCGCGCGCCGATATGAATGGGGACGACCTGTTCGCCCTGATAACGGCTCTCGGCTGGGCGGTCGACCAACCCTCATTCGCGCCACGAGCGGATCATCTCGTTCACCTCATTACGAGCGCCATCCTGACAAGTCGGCCTGGCAACGATGCCAGGAAGGCAACGCGGCGAATCAAATTGCCGACGGATACTTCCTGCCAGGGAAGCCTTGGGGATTCAAACTAGACGGCGGAAAGCTGGCTGGAGCCGACACTCGAATGGCCGTTAGTGCACTTGAGCGATCGGCCGCTGTTGGCCGGACGGCGACGCACATTAATCAGTTCACAAAGCAGTCATCGGAAACGCCTACACACCACCTCCGAGCGCAGCGAATCAGCACTGGGAGTTTTGAACGAATTTTGAACAAATATTGAACAGCCCTTGCTGGATAAGGCTTTGCGGGCGACGGGAAATGTCGAAACGGTAGGGGCCGACATCGAAGCTCGCGGCGCTGAAACGGTCCGGATAAGCCCGGCGCAGCAACGCCGCAACGCGCTCGCGGAACTCGCCCGGCCGCAACGGCAGTGTGACATAGTCGTCGGCCCCGCTGGCAAAGGCGCGCACCACGCTGTCCTCGGATGTCTCCGCCGAGGCGAACAGGACCGGCAGGCGATCGCCGCCGACCGCGCGCACCGAGCGCAAAACTTCGGCGCCAGACAGGCGCGTGCCTTGCCAGTCCAGCACCAGCAGCATATCCACGGTGGAACGGGCGAGCGCTTTCGACATGGTCAAACCGTCGTCGTAGGCCATACAGGTATGGCTGGCGCTCATGAGGATCTTTTCGATCGACTGACGCATGACGGGGTCACGCTGAAGGATGGCAATACGCATGGGATGACTCTTAACTAGTAGCTCGGACGCGATTCTCAGAGGGACGCCCAAGCCATCCCATAGGAGCATTCCTAAATTGCGCAGCAATCGCCTCGCTCCGACAGCTATGCGAGGCATTCCTACACTCAACCGCTGCGGCTCGCACGACGTGCGGCTCTCGCGGTCCTGCCCGCTGTCGAAAAGACGCATATAGGGGAACTTTTCCCAATCTAATTAAGCACTTCCCGAAGTACCCGGCTTTCATCCTGTAAAATCCCCGCCCTGGCCCCAGTCGTCACCGCGCTTGCCCTATCCGGGCCGGCGCGCCGGTGTTCCGTGCTCTACCCAGCGCTTGCCACACTTCTCGCCCGACGACCGCCACATTTCCACGCGCTACGTGTGGTTCCCAATTCAAGACAAGACACAAGCAATGCAAGCGACAAATCTGGGTGGAGCGCAGGCTGTCACCCCACGCCCTCTTGGGCGAAGCGATTACAAGACGCTCGGCCTCGCCGCGCTCGGCGGGGCGCTGGAGTTCTACGACTTCATCATCTTCGTATTCTTTGCGCCCGCGATCGGCCAGTTGTTCTTTCCCGCAGCGATGCCGGACTGGCTGCGTCAGGTACAGACCTTCGGCATCTTTGCGGCGGGTTATCTGGCGCGACCGCTCGGCGGCATCATCATGGCGCACTTCGGCGACCTGTTTGGCCGCAAGCGCATGTTCACGCTGAGCGTGCTGCTGATGTCAGTGCCCACGCTGATGATGGGCCTGCTGCCCACCTACGCCAGCATCGGCGTGATGGCGCCGGTCTTGCTGCTGGTGTTCCGCGTGATGCAAGGCGCGGCGGTCGGCGGCGAAGTACCGGGCGCGTGGGTGTTCGTCTCCGAACACGTGCCGCAGCGGCATATCGGCTATGCATGCGGCACGCTGACGGCCGGCCTCACGGCGGGCATCCTGCTCGGCTCGCTGATCGCATCGGCGGTGAACCGCAACTTCGCGCCCGCGGAAATCGCCGCGTACGCATGGCGCATTCCGTTCCTGGTGGGCGGCATATTCGGCATGTTCTCGGTTTATCTGCGCCGCTGGCTGCATGAGACGCCGGTGTTCGCCGAACTCAAGCAACGCAAGGCGATTGCCGCGGAAGTGCCGCTCAAGGCCGTGTTGCGCGACCATGGCCGCGCCGTAATCGTGTCCATGCTGCTCACGTGGATGCTGTCGGCCGCGATCGTCGTGGTGATTCTGATGACGCCGACGCTGCTGCAGAAGCAGTTTCATATCGCGCCGGCCACTGCGTTGCTGGCGAACTGCGTAGCGACGCTGTGCCTGACGATCGGCTGCGTGATGGCGGGTTCGATCGCCGGCCGGATCGGCGCGGGGCGCACGATTTTCATCGGCGGCCTTGCGCTGGCGGTGACGTACTACGTGATGTTCCAGCAACTCGCTGTCGATACGTCGGCGCTGGTGCCGCTGTACGCCGTGGCCGGCCTTTTCGTCGGCGTGATCGGCGCGATTCCGTTCGTGCTGGTCAAGTCGTTCCCGCCGGTCGTGCGGTTTTCGGGTATCTCGTTCTCGTATAACGTCGCCTACGCGGTGTTCGGCGGCCTCACGCCGATCGCCGTTTCGCTGATGATGAAGTCGAACCCGATGGCCGCGCCGCTGTATGTCGGCGCGATCTGCATTGTCGGGGCATTGACTACGCTGTTTATCAAAGACGCGCCGCAAGCACGCTAATCGAGTTGATTCGAGCTGTTTTGCAACGGCGCACGCAACGTGCGCCATTGTTCCATCGGCTCCCCGCTCCGCTTTTCCGGCAGTTTCGGCGACATCCACACTCCACGTCAGACCGAAACATCGTGCGCTGCATCGGCCTACGATGTGCCTCATTGGTCACGCTCAATCGAAACCTGATCCGGGCAAAACAAATCTGACTTGGCCGCTTTCGCCAAACAAATCTGCTCCACACTCACTAGCAAGCACCTCCCATCGACGACAAAGAAATCTGACTTGGCGCTAACCCGTTGATTCTCAGGCAAATTCCGAGGCGACTCTGGAATTGCTCAGCCTTAGTTGAGCGGCTTGCTATAGATCGTGAAGTTCGCTCGTTCGGACCTAATGCAAGCAGCGACGAGTCAGCTCAAGCGCAAAGCCTTATGGAACGGGCCCGCCGCAAGGTTTGTGACAAAGAAAGCTGGTTTCGCCAAAACAAATTGCAAACAAATCTGACCTCGCCGCATCTCCCGCGTACGAAGCCCCGCGCCTATCGAGATTCCAGCAGAGCCACGCTGTTCAGCTGCGCGCGATTGCGCCCCGCCCCCTTCACGCCAACTTATCCGTCGCCATTGATGCCGGGGCAGAACTAGAGCGCGTTCCTGTCGTACCGTCCCCGTTTCAAAGCGTACTTTGAGCAGGCTTTCGTGTATGCATCGCGGTTGCTGCAAGAAACCGGCTGTTGGCTGGTTCAATTCTGCGCGGCGTCTGAAACCGCTTTCTAGACGCATCGCCAAATACAACGGCATTCGAGGCTTGCTGCCAAAGAATGGCGTTTTCGTTCTCGACAAAGATACCGACAGGGAAATGCGAGAGGGTGTCGAAGCCGCATTCCCTTTCGACTATTCGATAGCGCTCGACACGCAGACTGTTATCGGGATGGCTAAAAAATTATGCGTAAGTACCGCTGTTGCCTTTGATTTTTCGTTACGCCACAACGACAGCCGTTGCGTTTTCCGAATGCCGCTGTTGCGATTCGACGCGGGAGCATTCGTCCCTAAGAGGCCAGTTCAAAAAGGGCGCTCAGTTCGGCTGAAGATGTTCCAGCAGACGAGTGAGCAGGCTAGTTTGAGGAATGCTTCATGAATGTCAGATCGGCGTTCGAAGCGAATGCGAAGACGACGGAAACCATGGAGCCACGAATGAGTCCGTTCGACGACCCAACGGAACTTGCCGAGGCCGCTGCCGTGTTCGGTGCGGCGCCTGGCGATGGCCGGTCTGATGCCACGCTCGCGAAGTCTGCGGCGATGCGAGACGGAGTCGTAGCCACGGTCGGCGTAGATGACCTTGGGCTTGCGAAGCGGTCGGCCACGAGTGCCGCGAATCGGCGGGATAGCATCGACCAGCGGCAGCAGTTGCGTGACATCGTTGCGGTTCGCGCCGGTCACGATCACGCTGACAGGAACGCCGTTCGCGTCTACGGGGACGTGGTGTTTGGACCCTGGTCGTGCGCGATCGGTGGGGTTTGGCCCAGTTTTTGGCCGGCCCCAACGGCTCGCACGGACGATGAATCGACAGCCGCATATGAGAAATCGAGCTGGCCAGATTCGCGCAGCTTGTCGAGCAGTAGCCCGTGCAGCTTGTCCCACACTCCGGCCTGCTGCCAGTCGTGCAACCGACGCCAGCACGTCGCTCCAGAGCCGAAGCCCAGGCGGGTCGGGAAATGGTTCCATCGCATCCCTGTCTTCAGCACGAGCAGGATGCCATTGAGTGCTGCACGGTCCGAGACCGGCAGCCGTCCAGGGTACCGCCTGCGTCGCGGTTTGGGCGGTGGAAGTAGCGGTTCGATCAGTGCCCACAGTTCGTCATCGATGATAGGTGCCGGCATTCCTTGATCCGTTGTTCAGGCATCCAAGGTTAACCGTTTCGTGGAAAAGTAAACAGCCCTTTCGGGCTCTTTTTGAACTGGCCTTTAATGGTGAGTAGCCCCGGGGAGTTTCACCCCGAGGCTCTCGCAGAACCGGACGTGAGGCTCGCACCTCATCCGGCTCCCGTTACCCAACCTCGCGCCGAGCGATACGCCAGTGAACGAACAACCGTGGAGCGAGTTCCTTCATCTTGCCGAGCCATCGGACACTACGTTGCTTTCGCCGCCGTAGTGTCTTGTATTTGCGCCTGGCCCACTGTGCAAGCTTCTGGTCTATATAGTGGAAGAGCTTTCGCATCTCCGACCTATAGAACGCCCCGTAGTAGTTCCACCACCCTTGTATCATCGGGTTGCATAACTGCGCGATCTCTTCAAGCGTCGCTGGCGTGCGGCGATGGACCCGCCAGCCCCGCACCACCTGCCTCATCCGTTTGAGCGCGTCGCCACTCACCGCCGGCAGGAAGCCGGTAAATAGCCGGTTGTGTCGACTGCGCGCCCCCCTGGGCCCGAACGTGAAGCCCAGAAACGTAAATTGCACGTTCGGAAAGGCACCAGTACGCTTGCTGTCCTTGCAGTACACGATTTTCGACTTCTCCGGATGCATCGTCAGCCCACATTCCTCCAGCCGTAATGCAATAGAGCGCATCACCGCTTCTGCCTGCGCCTGGGTGCGGCAGTGAACCACCGCATCGTCGGCGTAGCGCGCGAAGGGACATTGTGGATACGTCCGCTTCATCCAGCTATCGAACGCGTAATGCATGAACAGATTCATCAAGATTGGACTGACCACACCACCCTGTGGAACACCTCGCGTCCGGGACAGTTTCGTTCCGTCCGCGATTTCGAACGGCGCAGTCAGCCACCGCTCGATGTACAACAGGATCCAGTCCTCCCTGATGTGGCTTCGCACCGCCTTCATCAACAACGCATGATCGATCTGATCGAACGCCGCCTTGATGTCAAACTCAACAACCCAGTCATACTGCCAGCAACGCTTGCGCGTCACAGCAATCGCCTGTTTAGCCGACTTGCCCGGCCGGTATCCATAAGAATCAGGATGAAACACCGGATCGAGTGTCGGCTCGATCATGAGCTTGACAACACTTTGAGCAATTCGATCAGACACGGTGGGCACGCCCAACTTTCTCGTGCCGCCCTTGGCCTTCGGAATTTCCACCTGCTTCACCGGCGGCGGGAAGTACGACCCCGATGCCATCCGGTTCCACAGTTTGTACAGATTTCCCGAGAGATTCTGTTCGAACATGGCGATGGTTTCATCATCCACGCCGGCAGCGCCACGGTTGGCCTTTACCAGTTGATACGCCTCCCACACGACCCGCTTCGCTATGCAGTAAGGTTTCGCTGATGTCATGTCACTCCTCCCCGCAGTGCAGGTTGATGACCTTCGTCAGTTGGATAACGCCGCCCCTTCGCTCCACTCCCATTACAGGAGCTTCAACACTACTACAGGCGGCTCCGCCCCTCGCTCCGGCATCGGTATTCTTCCTCATGGTGTCTGCCATTCGTCATTTCCCTTTGCATCCGGAGAAAGGTTCTCACGTTCCATATCAAAGCCTGTATTGGGCTCATGCCGCCTATACACCGACTGCCGACGGGTCCGTAAACAGGTATCGTCCCGACTTGTCCTGGAGCCTGTAGTCAACCCCGGTTTTGACAGTATGTTTGTACGTAACGATGCGTCATCGGCCAGTTTGCTTTCGCTCATCTTCCCAATACGTACCTGCCATCCTTCACGGATGACTTTTCCTCGGTCGCTCACCACCACGCCTTTTGAACGCAGCAGCACCGGGCGGTTTGAAGCCTGCCCCTGCAGGCCGGCTTCGGGAGGCCTGCTCCCATCTTTGATACAGCATCACAGGCTTCCGCCCGTGTTCGTGACACACACTACAGCCGTAGATCTAGGTAAACTGGAGGCACACATCCTCGTCTTCGGTAGTGGCACTGCTGGGCGCGGTACTGGTGTCGGCGCCGCCATGCCGACCAGGACAACACGTACGCGATAGAGTGGGCGCCGCGCCACAGGATGCGACAGAGCAGCCGGCGGATCTCCTGCACGCTGAGCGGCACCAAACCTTCAAGTGTTTTTTTTGCCGTGCACCTCAGTAAATCCAATCCCGTTGTCCTCAATCAGGACATCGATGATCTTGGAATCGCTCTCCTCCGAATCCAATTCCTGCTGGGCCGACCGGCAAACCTTGAGCCGGATTAAACCATCGGCCCTATCAGCCTCCTCGATGGCTTCAATCGCATTGACGACGACTTCGACGATTGGGGTAAAGATCGTCGTCGTAGAACAGATATTATCGATCGCACGTTGGATATTGATGTTGCTCATCGTCGCCTGCCAATTGAGTAGGGATGTATCGTCGATGTCCGCCGACAGTCCGGCCGAATGGCATCAATAATCTCTGTCGATGCCGACGTCGCAGCGTGCCTACCACTACGCCCAGCTCTGCCGCCGTCTCGCCAATTGATAAGAGTCGTATCCGATATCGACTCGGACTCGACGACGTCCGTGCCCGTGTACTTCCGCCCCCGCCCGCTGATCCAACCCCACATTTTTGCAATCCGCATTTCACGACGGATGGAAATGTCCTTGGCAACGATGTCTCATAATCGTTCGCATGAGAAGCCCCTTTGTGCAACGGGAATGAACCTGCGCAATCTGCATATCTACACTGTGAGCGCGAGCCTGAGCCGCCCCGTTCGCGTACTCGCACAAGTCGCCGTTTGCTGCCGAACGAGTCGATGGACCAATCAAGATACCGACATCGTTCCGCAGCCAGAACAGGTTTCGTTTGTCTCTTGCGGCGAGAAGCGTGCGATGGGCAGGTCAAATTTATTTGTTCGAACCTCAAATGTAATTCGAGCACAATTTTTTATAAATTAATAGGTTACAGAGAAATCCCACCACAGGTTTCGTTTGCACGTCACCATCATGAACTCGCCCAATACCCCCCGCTCACCCGCCCTTGGCCGCATTCTCGCGACGGTCAGCGTCGGCTTCGTCGTCACGCAACTCGACGTGACCATCGTCAACATCGCGCTACCGAAGATCGGTGCGGACCTGCACGCGAATGTCGCGGGGCTGCAATGGGTCGTCGACGCGTACACACTCGCGTTCGCCGTGCTGATGCTGTCGGCAGGTGCGCTCGGCGACCGGCTCGGCACCCGGCGCATGTACGCGGCCGGCATCGTGCTGTTTGCGTTTGCGTCGCTCGCCTGCGGATTGGCGCTCGATGCCACCATGCTGGTCGCCGCGCGCGCGTTGCAAGGCATCGGCGCCGCCGCCATGCTGCCGAACTCGCTGGCGCTGCTCAACCAGTCATATGGCCACGATCCGAAGCTCCGGGCGCGCGCAGTCGGGCTGTGGACCGCCGCAGGCGCGATTTCGATCGCGGCCGGACCGGTGCTCGGCGGTCTGCTGATTGCGGCGTTCGGCTGGCGCAGCATCTTTCTCGTCAATCTGCCGATTTGCGTAGCCGGTTTGCTGGCGACTTTGCTGTGGGTGCCACGGCCTCAATCAGTTCGCAAAGACGCGCAACGCGCGGCGTCGACTGCGACTACCGCTGCGGCCACAACACCAGCTACCGCCGAGGCAAGTCCACGCAGTATCGATCTAAGCGGCCAGACCCTTGCCATCGTTGCGCTCACCGCCTTCGTCGCCGCTGTGATTGAATGGCGTCCGCTCGGGCTGAGCCATCCGCTAGTCGCTGGCGGTTTCATACTCGCGCTGATCGCGGCCGTCACTTTCATCGCCGTGGAATCCCGCGTCGCGGCGCCGATGCTGCCGCTCTCGCTATTCAACAAGCGCACCTTCAACGCGGCGGTGCTGTTCGGCGTCTGCGTGAATCTGACGTACTACGGCATGGTGTTCGTGCTGAGCCTGTATTTGCAGCGCGCACGCGGCCATACCCCGCTGCAGGCGGGCCTCACCTTCCTGCCGTTGACCGGCGGCTTTCTGCTCTCGAACGTGGCGAGCGGCTGGGTGGTCGGGCGTTTCGGCGCACGCGTGCCGATGATCGCCGGGGCAATCACCGCGGGGCTCGGCTATGGCCTGCTCCATTTCGTCGATGCGTCCACACCGCTCGTCGGCCTGCTACTGCCGTTCCTGCTGATTCCGTCGGGAATGGGCCTGGCGGTTCCGGCGATGACTACCGCCGTGCTGGCATCCGTCGAAGCGAAACGCGCGGCCACGGCGTCCGCCGTGCTGAATACCGCCCGGCAAGCGGGCGGCGCGGTGGGTGTGGCGGCTTTCGGCGCGTTGGCGAGCGGTGCAGCCGCCACGCAGATCGTCTCCGGCATGCAGGCGGCGACAGCGATCTCGGTCGCGCTGCTGGCGGTGGGTGGCGTGATGGGCTGCCTCGTGCATCCGGAACCGCATGCGTCGGCCTCGAAGTCGCACAAGACCAGCCCTCGGCAAGTTCGCGAATCGCGCTGATCAGCTCGTGACTAACCGCGCCACTTACATTGGCGCTTCCTGAATCGTGCCGGTGTCGATCGCACGCTCGATCAGCCCTTCGTTTTGCGCCTTGGCGATTGCGTCGGCAATCAGCTTTTCCGGCTGTTCGATTTCAGCCTTGATCGTGCCGATGAGGCCGGACGCATCGAGAACCACCAACGTTTTCGCCGAATCGGCAAAGCTGATGATGACGCGATGCGGCGTAGCCCCTTCGCCAAGACTGGCGCACAACTGCGTGACCTTGCCGCCAATGGTTTGCTCAAAACTTTGAATCATTTTTTGCTCCCTTGATTGCAGCCGGAATCAAAAACGACCGGCGCAGACGCCCGCAACCACGTGATCAGAGATTCAGCCCGCCGCGTGGCGCACGCGCGCCGTCGATACTGATACGGCCGGCTCCGGTCACGAACAACAGCAGGAAACCACCGGCGATGCCAATGTTCTTCCAGAAGTGGATCACCATATCGCGCTGCAACGCGGGATCGGTGACGTTCCAGAAATCGTGGCCCAGCACCGCGGTTGCCACGGTATAGACGGCCATGATGAGCGCGAGCGGGCGCATCTTGAAGCCGACGATCAGCAGCAGACCGCCGAGCGCCTCGACCGCTGTGGCAAGTGGCGCGGCGACCTGTACGAACGGCACTCCCTTCGAATGCAGATAGCTGACAAAGCCCGCATAGCCCAGCAGTTTCATCACGCCGCCCCATAAAAACAGCACGGCAAGGGCGATACGCGCGATGAGGATGACGCCGGAATCGACGGGACGCGTCATGAGGAGCTCCTGTAATTGAATAAGCAGCAGACCCGGCCAGGCGGCTGCAGTTCCCCATTTTGCATCTGAGAATAGGTGCATTGCCCGCCTTTTCCAAGCGCGGGCCGATTTGAACGGCGCAATTCGCGCCGCCTCAAGGGAAGGAAAAAGGTGACCGAGCGCTCAGCGCGTGCCCGGTTTTGCACGGCACGGCCGGTATGGCCGCCGTGCTTACGCGCGAGGATACGTCGCGACCTCGATCAGATTGCCGTCCGGATCGCGGCAATACACCGAGGTCATCTTGCCTCGTGCGCCGTCGCGCTCAACCGGGCCGGCCTCTATCTCCACGCCCTGTGCAAGCCAATAGGCTTTGACCTCAGCGGAACTCGCGGTGGTGACAAAGCACAGATCGGTGCTGCCCGGCACCGGCTCGCGCCCGGTGAACCATGCGGCCGTGTCCGCATCCGCCGGCCGCAGATTGATCTTCTGATTGCCGTATGTCATCGCCACGCGCGTGCCGCTGCGCGACTCGAACTCGGTGCGCCGCATGCCGAGCATTCGAGCATACCAGGCCGCGCTGGCTTCCACGTCGGCGACATTCAGAACGAGATGATCGAGACTGTCTATCGAGAAGCTCATGATTTTCGCCGCCGTGATGATGCGCTATTGCTGTGGCGCATCCGGCGCGAGCAAGACGCCCTTTGTAAAAACGAAGCAACCGTAACCGCGCTCTTCGCCGGTAGCGATCACGCAATAGGCTTTGCGCGCCCGCTCATAGAAAGCGAAACGTTCGACCGAAGCAAACGGCACCTCGCGCCCTTCCGCCGCATTGATCTCGATCTGCACCTCGCGCTGAACGGCCGGAATCGTAGCCGGCTCGCCGACCACTTCCATTCGCGATGCAGGGTGTTCGATGAATGTATCCAGCGGCATCACCGACAGAATCGCGCGAATCGCACGCGGTGCATTCACGCCATCGAGACGCAGCAGCTTGCCCAACACCGTCTCATGCGCGACCGAATCGCCCGGGAAGTTGGCGTCGCACACCACCAGTTCGTCGCCATGTCCCATCGAACGTAGCGCATGCAGCACGTCGGCGTTCAGCAGCGGATCGAGATTCTTCAGCACGGTGTCTCCTTGAGATTCGATTGACGGCCAGCCGCCCGGGTTCGAACGGTTTGTTCTTGCAGTTGCCGTTGTAACTGTCCCTGCGCGCGATCGTGCAGCGCGTCGCGATCGATTGTAGCAAGACCGTGGCACACGGTCCCGTGCCGGCGGCTCACCGACAATCCGCATTTCCGCACGATGCAGTCAGCGGCTTTCCGGCGCCACTGCCACCGCAGCCAGCCGACCAACGCGAGCAGCACGAGACCCGCGCCACCCAGCACCGGCTCGCGCCAGGCCAGCAAAGCCGCGAAGGTGAAGGCGCGCGCGCCGGCCAGCAGCGCGAAGCCGGCGATCGCGCTGGAGAGTGCGTCGACGGCTTCCGACAGGCGCGCGAACGTGTGGACAGTACCGGGAGCCGTAGCGGCAACGGGCTCGTGCATGTTCGTCTCCGTGAAAAAACGGTGAGCTGTCAGGTCGCAGCAGGCACCTGGTCGAGGAAGCCGGTCACCGCCTGCAGGCGTCCATGTGCGTCGAGCACGCCGAAGTCGGAGCCCTTGACGATTGCCTCGCCGGCCGGCGTGGTGAGTGCCCACGAAAAACGCAAGCGGTTCGCGAATCCGTCGACCTCCGTGGTGCGGTGAAACGTGTGATGCGGGAAGCGTTCATGCACCGCGCGGATCATCGCGTCGATGCCGTCATGGCCCGCGCCTGCCAGCAGCGGATCGCGATAGTCGGCATCGGCGGTCCACGTCGCGGCGATCAGCTCGCGGCGGCGCACTGCATCGGTTTCATTCCATGCGTCGAAATAACGGTCGATCAGATCAGTATGCGCATTCATCTCAAACTCCTTGATTGGCATGACTGAGCACTACGCTCGGCAGACACGTTGTATGCGGCGGGCTCGGAGTGAAGATTGAACGTTCGAACGCAGTGCGTCGATTACGTGGGAGGTAAGCGTCGAGATGCACCGAGGTGAAGAATCACGCTTTTTTGCTCGCCGGATTAGCCATCCGGTCGAGTCGTCAGGCTCTGCGTCACCCGCTAACCGCATGGGCAAACTGGGGGCCGCGCAGCATAGCCACGCGGCAGGTGACGAACTCAATGGGGCGCGGACTCGAGCCGCTTTTTTAATATGGTTTTTACGCTTGCAAGTTCGTATCCATTCAGATACACTCATCAGCAGATCGGTTCACCACCTGTGTACACGGTCAACCGCACCGAGGAATTCAACAGCTGGCTCGCCAGCCTCGCAGATTTAAGAGCGAGGGCAAAAATCCTGGTGCGGGTCCGCCGTGCGGAGCGAGGTCATTTCGGCGACGTAAAGCTGCTGGAAGACGGTGTGTCCGAGATGCGCATCGATTGGGGTCCCGGCTATCGGGTCTACTTCGCGCGTGAAGGGCGCGTGGTGTATCTGCTGCTCTGCGGTGGCGACAAGTCCACGCAGCCGGCCGACATCAAGCATGCCAAATCATTGTGGGCAGCAATCAGAAAGGAACTGTCATGAGCAAAGTCAAAACCGCACGCTTCGATGCATCGCACTACCTCGATAGCGAGGAGATGATCGCTGAATATCTCAACGCAGCGCTTGAAGAAGGCGACGCCGACCTCCTCCTCGCCGCGATCGCCGACATCGCAAAAGCACGTGGCATCGCGAAAGTCGCGGCCAACGCGGGACTCGGGCGCGAGAGCCTCTACAAAACACTCGCGCCCGGCTCCAAACCGCGCATGGATACGGTGTTCAAACTGCTGCGCGCGCTGGGCGTCAAGCTCAACGCCGTGCCGGAAGGTGTGGCGCACGCCTGATTCGCGTGTGTCGTACCGGCTTCGGCAACGCCCTGAAGGTGTCGCGTATTCGCGGGCGCTCCTACGCTTTCCCGGGGTTTTCGGGGGTTTGCGGGACATTCCGGGGTTTTCCATTACCTGCCAGGTAATGGATCGCTAACGCGCTTTGGCTATCATCGGCAGCATGAACACACTCTCTCTTGCGCAAACCATCCCGTCGAACAGACCGACGGCAAGCCGCACGGTCGGCGATCTGCTGCGCGAATGGCGGCAGCGGCGAAGAATGAGCCAGTTGCTCCTCGCTGCTGAAGCCGATATTTCAACGCGGCATCTGAGCTTCGTCGAATCAGGCCGTGCCGTGCCTAGCCGGGAAATGGTCATGCACCTCGCCGAGCGGCTCGAGGTGCCATTGCGTGCTCGCAATGCGCTGCTGATCGCGGCAGGCTACGCGCCGCTGTTCCGAGAACGCCCTTTGACGGACCCGCAATTGGCCGCCGCGCGCGAGGCAGTCGAGTTGGTGCTCAAAGGTCACGAACCGTATCCCGCACTCGCGATCGACCGCCACTGGAACATCGTTGCCGCGAACAATGCGCTCACGCCGCTGCTTGCAGGCGCAAGCCCGGAATTGCTGAAACCGCCCGTCAATGCGATGCGGCTGAGCTTGCATCCGGACGGCATCGCGGCGTCGATCGTCAATTGGCACGCCTGGCGCGCGCACGCGCTGTCGCGACTCCAGCGGCAAATCGACGTGAGTGGTGACGAGACGTTGAGCGCCCTGCGCGACGAACTGGCCGCGTATCCCGCGCCGCCCGGCGCGACAGTGATCGACCACGACGACACCGCGAATTATCAGGTCGCCGTGCCGCTGCGAATGCGCACGCCGATCGGCGAACTGTCGTTCTTCAGCACGACCACGGTATTCGGCACACCGGTCGATGTGACACTGTCGGAGCTTGCCATTGAAGCGTTCTTTCCCGCCGATCCACAAACCGCGGCCGCATTGCGCGAGTTTGCCGAAAACCAACGCGCCGAGGAGCAAAAGGCTGAAGTCGCGAAGCCATAGCAGAACTGCGAAAACCTGAGCATCAGCGAACACGGCGTTGTTACTGCTTGCCGCGCCATTCAAACCACACGGAGAGACGCACTTGATCAACAACGCCCTGCTGATCCGCCAACTCGGGCCGGCCGACCGCGACGCCTACTTCCAGCTTCGTCTGCGCGGACTGAAGGCACATCCGGAATCGTTCGGTGAGAGTTACGAGGAGGCGCTGGCCAAGGGCGCCGCACGGCATGACGCGATATTGCAGGGCGCGCACGCAGCCGAAGGCGACTTTTTGCTCGGTGCTTTCGAAGTGACCGATGCGCCGCTGATCGGCGTGGTCGGATTGCGGCGCAACCAGAGCGACAAGCAGCGACACAAGGCCTCGATCGTCGGCATGTATGTAGCGCCTGAAGCTTCGGGCCACGGAGTCGGTCGCGCGTTGCTTAATGAATTGCTGGCGCGAGCAACGCAAATAGAAGGCCTACGGCAAATCCAGTTGATGGTGAGTAGCCGCAACGAGGCAGCCCGCAAACTCTATGAGTCGCTTGGCTTCCGCAAATATGGCTGCGAGATTGAAGCGTTGAATGTCAACTGGGTGTTTCACGATGCCGATTTGATGGCGCGTTTCATGTAACAGCTATCGGGTGGCACCCCCGCCGCAGGTCGCCCGGCCCGCCGCGCTCGCCGGCCTTGCGCATCAGTCTGGAAGGTGCGGGTCCGCTCGCTGATCGCGGCGATCGCCGGCGGCCTGATGTTCGGCTACAGAGCCCGTCTGGCCTACGGTTGTAACATCAGTGCCAATTTCAGCGGCATCGTGTCAGGCAGCTCGCGCCGCTGGCTGCGGCTGGTCACCGCCATCGCCGGCTACGTACCCGGCACCCGTCTGCACCCGGCGTTCGGCCTCGAAGTCGACCGGGTTCGCGCAAACGCTTGCTAGAAGTTACAAATGCGGCCTTGTTTGTAACTGGTGCTACACCAACCTGTTACATCTCCGATGCGTCCCCACAGTAGCGCCAATGAGCGGTATTTATTACTTTTAATTAGCGCCGCTTTCTATTTCCTTTCTGATTCTGTCCTGATTTCCCCGGTCGCCTCTGGGCGTGCGCCATTGCTCAGATGATTGACCTTATAGCCTACTACACAAGGGTTTCCATGGATCAGACAAAATTCCCGGGCCGATAAAAATATGCTGAACATGCTCTATTACAGTAGCGTGAAAAAGTTACCGGAAATTGTTGTATCTTTTTGGGATATTTTTTTGAGAGGGGATTGATTTCTTGTTTTGCCCTTCATACAATTCGTCCCAAGCTGTTACGAAATGTAACGCGATGTATCAAAAGGTCGCTGTCTGTATCAGGTGGTGACATGTAGCCGGAGGACAGCGTTTCCGGTGAGGCACAAAAGACATAACGGCAAAAAAATGCCGACATAGTAATTCGGGGCTTCGGAAACACAGAAAATGGACCGTAGCAGCGAGACGCTGGATTCAATCCGCGAGATTAACTTGTCTTACATCATGCTCGCGCAACGTATGTTGCGTGAGGACAAACCGGTCGGCATGTTCCGGCTGGGATTGTCGTCGGAACTGGCTGATTTGCTCGCCGGGCTGTCGCTCGCGCAGATCGTCAAGCTGGCCGCTTCCGATCAGCTTTTGTGCTTCTTCCGCTTCAACGACCACTCGATGTTGTCGGCGTTGACGCAAACGACGAAGCACACGGCAGTTGCACCGACTCACGCGGCGATCCTGCTTGCAGGCCAGCCTGCCGAGCAGTTCGCTTAATCGAGGTGACCGCGATGCTCAAGCGTAGCCTGACTGAAGACGCGCAAGAAGTATTCCGTGCCATCGCGCTGATTGAACTCGGCGCGCGCATGCAGGTGCTCGAAAGCGAGTTGACGCTTTCGCGCGACCGCATGATTCGCCTGTACCGCGAGGTCAAAGGCGTATCGCCGCCCAAGGGCATGCTGCCGTTCTCGGCGGACTGGTACATGACGTGGCTGGCGAATATCCACGCGTCGTTGTTCTACAACACGTACCTGTTCCTGAAGAACGAAGCGCGTTGCTCGCACCTGGATGCGCTGACCAAAGGGTATCGGCTGTATCTGGAACATTGCCAGCACAGCGAATCCGAACCGGTTCTGGATCTGACGCGTGCATGGACGCTGGTGCGTTTCTTCGACGCCGACATCCTGCAGTTGACCAAATGCTGTCGTTGCACCGGTAAGTTCGTCGCGCACAAGCACGATCTGCAACATAACGTGGTGTGTGGTGCCTGTCAGCCGCCGTCGCGTGCCGGCAAGACCAAGAAGGCAGCAGCCGCTCGGCAGGAAGCGCTCGAAGCAGCGCAGATTGCACAGGCCGCCTGACCGGAGTTGAATCGATGAGGGCCGGTCCAGCCTGATTCGAACCGAAGCACCCAGAAAAAAGGTCCGCCATTGCGCGGACCTTTTTCTTTGGCGTTCACACGGACACCTGGCACCACCCCACCACCGCCTTCTACCGCATCAGTCCACCAGCCTCACCGTCTGCACCACCAGCCACAGGTTTGCCGCACTGATCACCACGAACAGCGACCAGGCGAGGAACCGTGTCGGCAGCCTGTTGGCGAATTCACCCATCAACGAACGATCGTTGGTCATGCGGATCAGCGGATAAAGCGCGAACGGCAGTTGCAGGCTCAACACGACCTGGCTCGCGACCAGCAGTTGGCCGACTGCGCCGTTACCCATCATCTGCACACCGATCAGCGCCGGAATCAGGGCGAGTGCCCGCGTGATGAAGCGCCGCTGCCAGCATGGAATTTTCAGCTTCAGGAAGCCCTCCATGATGACCTGCCCCGCCACGGTGCCCGTGAAGGTCGAACTTTGCCCAGATGCCAGCAGCGTGATCGCGAACAGCACTGCCGCGAATCCGGTGCCAACGATCGGCGCCAGCAGCTTGTACGCATCTTCGATTTCGGTGACCTGATTGTGGCCGGTTGCATGGAACGCAGCGGCCGCGAGAATCAGGATCGCCATGTTAATCAGCAGCGCGATCACCAGCGAGACGATCGTATCGATGCGCGACATGCCGATCGCCAACTTGATGCTGGCCGGATCGCGCTTGACTGCGCGGGTCTGCACGATCGATGAATGCAGGTAGAGGTTGTGCGGCATCACGGTTGCACCGAGAATGCCGATCGCCAGATACATCGGCTCGCGGCTGCTGAGTGCCTGCCAGGAAGGAACCAGTCCTTGCGCGACCGATGGCCAATGCGGCTGCACCAGCGCCAACTCGATGATGTAGCCAACGCCGATCGTCGCGATCAACCCGAGCATGATTGCTTCGAGATCGCGGAAATTCTTGCCCTTCAGGCCGAGCACGATCAGCGTGTCGAACGCGGTCAGCAACACGCCGGTGGTCAGTGAGCATTTGAAGAGCAGATGGAAGGCCAACGCGCCGCCGAGCACTTCGGCCAGATCGCAGGCCACGATCGACAGCTCGGCGAGCAGCCACTGAAAGCGCGCGACACCTGGTGAATAACGCAGTCGCGACAATTCCGCGAGGTCACGCCCGGTGGCAATGCCGAGTCGCATGCTCAGGCATTGCAGCGCCATCGCCGCAAGACTCGACAGCATGACGACGAACAGCAGGCTGTAGCCGTAACGCGAGCCCGCTTCGATATCGGTGGCCCAGTTGCCGGGGTCCATGTAGCCGATCGAAATCAGCAGACCGGGCCCCGCGAATTGCAGGATTTTTTTCCAGAACGGCGCGCCTAGCGTGACGGCGACCGTGCCTTGCACTTCGGATGGGCAAAACGGCGCCGTTGCGGTGGTCGGTAGTTTGAACTGCAAGCCGGTGGTCTCTTGAAGGGGATAAACCGCAACGCCTTATAGAGGCCGCCGCGAACCGCCTCAAGTGTACAAAGAAACCTCCGGCAATGTCCCGCTGAGTGCATAGCGGCCGACATCGCGCACGCGATAGTCGAGCGGATCATGCAGTGTGTGCACGCGAGCATTGCGCCAGAAGCGGTCGAGCGCGAGCGGCGCATGTGTGGCGCAGGCGCCACAGGCGTCGAACAGTTGCTCGCTGACGTCGAGCGCGGCGCGGTGCGCGACGATTTTCGCCTCCGAGGTGGCCAGCGCCGCATGTGCGCGGGTCTCGGCGTCCAGAGCCGGGCCTTGTTGCCATGCGTCTTCGAGCGCGTAGGCGGCGCGCGCTGCCAGCGCCTCCGCGCTCACCGCCTGCAGGCGCATCTCGCCGAAACGCTGGATCAGGTAGGGATCGTCGGTGGCCTTGTCGACGCCGGAAGAGAGCCACGGCCTGCCGAATTGCGTGACGTACGCGCGTGCTTCTTCGAGCGCACCCTGCGCGATGCCGACGAACAGATTGGTCAGCACCTGCTGCGAGACCAGCGTGCGCAAACTGGCGTATGGCGTGTCGGCCCGTTCCAGCACCTCATGTGGCTCGACGACAACCTGTACAAAGGAGACGCTGCCGCTATCGGTTTGCCGCTGACCGATCGGATTCCAGTCGTCGTGAACGGTAATGCCCTCGCGCGTGGTCGGCACCACAGCGAATATCGTTTTACCGGTGGCCGGATCGTGACCGGAAACCGTCATCATGTGCGAGCCCCGTGTGCCCGAACAAAATCCTTTCTGCCCATCGAGACGATAGCCGCCGTCACCGGTTGCACTTGCAACGAGTCGCGTGTCGAGCGGATTGACCGCATTGCCCCACCACCATCGCCCTTCCACCGTCCCGCTCAGATAGCGGGCACGCTGTTCCGCGTTGCCCCATACATTCACGCTGACCACCTGCAGGCAGGTGAAACCCAGCAGATGCGCGAGCGCACTGTCGACGCGTGCAATCTGGCGAATCGTGTCGTAGACCTCAGGCCAGCGTGCGCCGAGCCCGCCGAACTCACGCGGCACGGCGAGCGTAAGCAGGCCTGCGTCGGCGATCCATTGCTTTTCCTGCGCGGCGTGGCCGCCGTCGCGATCGCGCTGAGCCGCGCCGGCGCGCAACGCGTCGAGCAAACCGGTGAGATCGCGCACCACGGGTGCAGCGTCGGCTTGCAGCGTTTGCAGCGCCTCGATACGGTGAGGTTCGTCCATTCAATGCCCACGTGAAGAGGTTTGGCGAGCGACGGCACACAGCTTGTCAGCGCGGCCATTTCGCTTTCGATCAGGCTCGCGAGAATCTCGTGCCGTCATCCTGCTCATCATGCGCGCTGCGCAAGCCGCCGCACGAAGCGGTCGCCGACGAACTGCACCGCCGTCACAATCACAATCAGCAACGCGATCACCGTGACCATCACAGTGGTATCGAAACGCTGATAGCCGTAGCGGATCGCCAGATCGCCGAGGCCGCCGGCGCCGACCGCACCCGCCATGGCCGAGGAGCCGATCATCGCCACCACGGTAATCGTGAAGCCGCCCAGAATGCCCGGCAGCGCTTCAGGCAGCAACACATGCCAGATGATGTGCCGACGCTGTGCGCCCATTGCCTGCGCGGCTTCGATCAAACCGCGGTCCACTTCGCGCAAGCTCACTTCGGCCACCCGTGCAAAGAAGGGAATCGCCGCGATACTGAGCGGCACAATTGCGGCCCACACGCCGATCGTCGTGCCGATCAGCAAACGCGTGAGCGGCAGCAGCGCGACCAGCAGGATGATGAACGGCGTGGAGCGGAATGCATTGACGAGCGCGCCGAGCGTGCGATTAACCACGCGTCTTTCAAAGATCCCGCCGCGCGTGGTGGTGACCAGTACGAGTGCGAGCGGAATGCCGGCCAACGCCGCGAAAAAAGCGGATACGCCGACCATGACGATGGTGTCGCGAATGGCATCGGCGAGTTCCGAAAGCCAGAGATCAGACATAGCCGAGCACCTCGACGTGATTGGCATAGTGACGCGCACGCTCGAGCAGCGTCGCGATCTGATTTTGCAGCGTGCCGGCCGCATTCGCGCGCACTTCTGCCGACATCACCAGACGCCCTTGCGCATGCCCCTGAATCCGGTCGATGCCGCCATGCACGAAACTCACGCGGCCGCCTTCCACGCTCAATGCGGACGTCAGCGCGCCCAGGTCAGGCTCGCTTGCATCGCTGCCGGTGAAGCGCACGTCGAGCAGAATCCGAGCATCCGCCTGCGCGATTTGGTGCAACGGTTTGACGCGAGCGGCCAGATCGGCGGGCAGGTCATGTACCAAAGTACGCAGCAAGGCGTGCGTCGCGTCTTTTTGCGGATCGCCGAACACGCGCGACACCGGGCCGGTCTCCACCACTTCGCCGCGCTCGATCACGGCCACCGTATCGCAGACCTCGCGAATGACCTGCATCTCGTGCGTGATCAGCACGATGGTCAGGTTGAGTCGTCGATTAATATCGCGCAGCAACGCGAGGATGGCTTGCGTCGTTTCGGGATCCAGTGCGGATGTGGCTTCGTCGCACAGCAGAATATCCGGGGCCGTCACGAGCGCTCGCGCGATCCCGACGCGCTGCTTCTGTCCGCCGGACAAACTCACCGGATAGGCGTCGCGCTTCGCGGACAGGCCGACTAGTTCGAGCAAAGCGTCGACTTTTTTGTCGATCGCGGCTTTAGGCGCGCCCGCGATTTTTAGCGGCAACGCAATGTTCTCGCGCACCGTTTTCGCGGAGAGCAAATTGAAATGCTGGAACACCATGCCGATACGCCGCCGCAATGTAACCAGCCCGCGTTCGTCGAGCTCGCCGACGCTCACGCCATTCACGCGAACGGCGCCGGAACTTACTTTTTCCAGACCGTTGACGAGCCGAAGCAGCGTCGATTTGCCTGCGCCGCTGCGGCCAATGATGCCGAACACCTCGCCACGCACCACCTTCAGCGTGACGTTTGCAAGCGCCGCGGTCGGCACGCCGTGCGTGTTGGCGAACACCTTGCTCACGTCGTCGAATACGACTACTTGTTGCGCGTTATCGACCGCTGCACGATTCGAGGCGAGGGACGGCGCGTCTTCAATGAACTGCGGCACGTCAAACAGATTAGTCATGGCTTCGCTCCTTTCATGCATCCACTGTGGATCGCGCGCCGGTTTGCGCCCCGGTTTGCGCATTACGCCGATGTTGCGCGCCAACATGCACTTCAGGCAGTCGCGCGCGACCGGCCCCGAATAGCTTTTCGCGCAGTGTCGGTGCCGGGTCGTAGTCTTCCTTGTAGACGCCGCGATTCTGTAATTCCGGCACCACCAGATCGACAAAGTCCTCGAACGATTCGGGCACGACGGTACGCGTCAGATTGAATCCGTCGACGCCTGCCTCTTCTATCCACGACACCAGCTCATCCGCGATCTGCTGCGGCGAACCAACTACGGGCTTCGCGCGGCCACCGAGCGTCATCTGTTCGAGCACTTTGCGTTTGGTCCACACGCCGCTTACGCTCTTCTTCGAAATTGCCTCGACGGCCGATTGCATCGATTCGGTCTTCACATACGAAATCGGATCATCCAGCGCGTATTGCGAGAAGTCGATGCCGGTCGAACTGGAGAAATGCGCAATACCGCCCTCGGCGCTCGCATAACGCCGGTACTCTTCGAATTTCTCCTGTGCAGCGCGTTCTGTTTCGCCGACTACAACGGTGATGCCGGCAAAGATCTTGATATCGTCAGACGCGCGGCCAAAACTCACGGCCCGAGCTCGAATGTCGTCGACGATGGAGCGCGTGAGCTGCTTGTTCTGCCCGCCGACAAACACGCATTCCGCGTGACGCGCCGCGAAATCGACACCCCGGCTCGACGAACCCGCCTGATACAAAACCGGCGTGCGTTGCGGCGACGGCTCGCTCAAATGAATAGCGTCGATCGAATAGTACGGACCGTCATGCTTCACGCGATGCACCTTGTCACGATGCGAAAAGATTCGTGCCGCGCGATCGCGCACCACCGCGTCGTCTTCCCAGCTTTGCTCCCATAGCTTGTAGACCACGTCCATGTAATCGTCCGCGCGATCGTAGCGGTCGTCGTGGCTGATCTGTTGCGCGAGACCCATGCCGCGCGCGGCACTGTCCAGATAGCCGGTGACGATGTTCCAGCCCATCCGGCCCTTCGTCAGGTGATCCAGGGTCGACATGCGGCGCGCGAACAGGTACGGCGGCTCGTAAGTCAGATTCGACGTGACGCCGAAGCCGATATGCTTCGTCACATGCGCCATCGCGGGCACGATCAACGATGGATCGTTGATCGGAATCTGCACCGATTCGCGCAATGGGGTGTCCGGCCCGCCCTCATAAACGTCGTATACGCCGACGATATCCGCGAGAAAGATACCGTCGAACTTGCCGCGCTCAAGCGTTTGCGCGAGGCTCGTCCAGTAGTCGAGGTCGGTGTAATGCGCGGAACGGTCACGCGGATGTGTCCACAAACCATGATTGATATGGCCGACCGCATTCATGTTGAACGCATTCAGCAGGATCTTTTTCTTCGCCATCGTGCGGCTCCTTGCTTTATACGACGCCAGGTTGGGTGACTTGGTTGCCTGACTCAGTTACCTGGCTCGGTTGCCTGACTTACCAGGCGACGGCGTACAGATTGCCGAACGCCTTATCGAGCGCGGCACGCACAGCGGGCGAGTGCTGATAGATCGCTATGAACTTGCGGATACGCGGATCGTTCACGCTTTCCGGGCGCACGACCCACTGGATCGCGTAGTTCTTGTTTTCCAGCCCGTCGAACAGCAATGCGCTATTCGGATCGGTGGTGCCCGCGAGCTTGATGAAGCTCGGGTAGCCCTGCGCGAGGTCGACGTCGTCGAGCGAGCGGGCCAACTGCGATGCTTCGAGCTGGACGATTTTCAGATGCTTCGGGTTGTCGATGATGTCGAGCGTGGTGGCGCGATAGTCGATGCCCGGAGTCAGCTTGATGAGACCGGCGCGTTGCAACAACAGCAAACCACGGCCACCGTTGACCGGATCGTTAGCGATCGCGACGGTGGCGCCGTCCTTCAATTCATCGAAGCGTTTAATTTTCTTCGAGTACAGCCCGATCTTCATGATCGTGCCCGGCGCGATTGCGACAAAGTTATAGCCGCCCTGCTTCTTTGCGTTCTCGAGAAACGGAATGTGCTGGAAATAGTTGACGTCGATATCCTTGTTGGCGAGCGCAGCGTTCGGTGTATTCCAGTCGGTAAACTCAATGATCTTCACGTCCAGCCCTTGTTCCTTCGCTTCGCGCGCGGCGACTTTGAGTGCCTCGATTTGCGGGCTGGTGGCTGTGCCGATCTTCAGCGTGGGCGTGTCTGCCGCGGATGCGGGCGCCGCCGACAGCGCCAGCGCGAGGCCGAACACGCCGAAGAGCGTTAGCGTCGGCGCCTGGAAAAACCGCTGCACTGCAGAGAGAGAAATGCGCATGGTGAACTCTTTAGGGTTGGGCGTAGTGTGTTTCGAGACGAGCCGATCCCACGGCTTGCGGGCTCGCTTGCCGGAATCGGTAGGACAACGGAAATCTGCAGCACGCGGTTTAATCAGCGCGCAGCAGCAATAGAACGCGCGCGGATCAGCGCGGACAGCGGCAGGTCGGACAGGTCATCGCCTCTCTCCAGATGAGGTGAGAATCATCATAGACGGCGGGAAACCGGCGGTCTACGAACGGATTTTTGGAAGGAAAGCGGGAAAAAATAATTTGGGGGTGAACGCCCCTGCACAGGGATAGGCACACAGCGCGTTAACGAAAAACGCCGGGCCGCGCTTCCGCGCAACCCGGCGTTCTTCACCAGCCAACTCACCAAAAGCAAACCCTAGCGCTTCGCCACCTGATCCGCCGCCACAGCAATAGAGGCAGATGCAGCAGTCGGACCCGAAGCCGGCGTAACCGCCCCCACCGCTTCATCGCCCGCAGGCTTCACGTCGCCCCAGCCGCCGCCCAGCGCGCGAATCAGGTCCACTGTCGCCACCGCCTGCGTGCCCGAAAGATGGCTCGCCTGCAGTTGCGAAATCAGCACCTGCCGCTCGCCGTCGATCACATCCAGATAACTGACCGCACCTTCCGTGTACTGCGTGCTCGACAAATGCGCCGCGCGCTGCGAAGCCACGACCGCATCGTTCTGCGCGCGTATCTGATCGTCGAGCAACCGCAGATCAGCGAGGTTATCTTCAACCTCACGGAACGCCACCAGCACCTGTTGACGATATTGCGCCACGTCCTCGTCGTACTTCGAGCGAGCTTGCGCAAGGTTCGCCTTGCGGCGGCCACCGTCGAACAAAGGCACCGTCAGCGCCGTGCCGGCGATCGGCCCGAGAAGAAATGCGCGGCTCGACCACTTGAACAGATCGCCGAGCGTCGCCGATTCAAAGCCAGCCGCGCCCGTGATATCGAGCTTCGGGAAAAATGCCGACTTCGCCAGACCGACCCGCGCATTCGCCGCCATCATCGCCCGCTCCGCCGCCGAAATATCCGGCCGACGTTCGAGCAACGCCGAAGGCAGACCCGGCGGCACGCGCACCGTCACCGGCACGAGCGGCGCTTCCGCGAACGAGAAATCCGCCGGCGGCTTGCCGAGCAGAATCGCAAGACTGTGCTCAGAGGCTGCGCGCTGACGCGCTACGCCAACCGCATCGGCCCGCGCACTCGCCAGTTCGTTGCGGGAGCGCGAAACATCCAGCTCGCTGATATCGCCTTCCCTGAAACGGCGCTCCACCAGCTTCAACGTGTCCTCGCGCAACGCCACGGTACGGCGGTACAGATCCTGATCCGTATCGAGCTCGCGCAACTCGAAGTAGTTCGCCGCGACGTCAGCCTGCAGCGACAACTGCACCGATCGGAACAGCGCTTCACTTTGCTGCTCGTCCGCACGCGTCGCATTCACATTCGACCCGACACGCCCAAACAGATCTGCTTCATACGACGCCCCCACCTGTGCACGCCAGATCGTGCCGTTCGTACCACCCACGCTATCCGGCTGAAGCTGCGAGGCCGCCGATGCCCGTTCACGCGTCGGCCCAAAACCCGCGTCGAACTTCGGGAACCAGTCCGACTTCGCCGCCTGCGTGACCGCACGCGCCTGTTGCACGCGCGCCGCAGCCGCCTTCAGGTCCTGATTCGCGGCCGCAGCCTGCTCTTCCAGCGCGTTAAGCTGCGGGTCGCCGAAAACCGTCCACCATTCGCCGCGATGCGCGTCGTCGGCGGGTTGAGCCTGCTTCAAGGTGTCCGCGTTCTGCGGCGATGCGGCGGACGTAGCCGATGTAGCGGACGCGCCCGAAGCAGCAACAGGCGCTTCCTTGAATGCGACCGGTGCATCCACCTCCGGCCGCTTATACGTGGGCTCCACGGAGCAGGCCGCGAGCAACGCCACCAGCAAACCGCTGGCAGCCGCTCTGCCCCACCCGCTTAAAGATTCAAAACGCTTCATTGTTGTTTTCTCCTCAGGCGTCCGGCACTGCCGCACCAAGGTGCGGTGCGTCTTTCTGCGCGACGTGAATCGTCCCGCCCGCCAACGTACGCAGCACCACATAGAACACAGGGGTCAGCATCAGGCCGAACAGCGTCACGCCAAGCATGCCGAAGAACACCGCGATACCCATCGCGTGACGCATCTCCGAACCCGCCCCACTTGAGAGCACCAGCGGCACCACACCCATGATGAAAGCGATCGACGTCATCAGAATTGGACGCAGACGCAAACGGCTCGCCTCGATCGCCGCCGCCAGCGGCGTACGCCCGTCATGCTCCAACTCCCGGGCGAACTCGACGATCAGAATCGCGTTCTTCGCCGACAGCCCCACCAGCACCATCAAGCCGATCTGCGTGAAGATGTTGTTGTCGCCCCCCGTGAGCCACACACCGGTTAGCGCGGACAACACGCTCATCGGCACGATCAGGATCACCGCGAGCGGCAGCGTCAGGCTTTCATACAACGCGGCCAGTACGAGGAACACGAGCAGCACGCTGATCGGGAACACCCACAAACCCGCATTGCCGGCGATGATCTGCTGATACGTCAGGTCGGTCCATTCGAGCTTCACACCGTGCGGCAAGGTTTCCGCCGCCACGCGTTCAGCCGCGGCTTGCGCCTGGCCCGACGAGAAGCCCGGTGCGGGGCCCCCGTTGATGTCGGCAGCCGTATAGCCGTTGTAACGCACCACCATTTCCGGACCATACGTCGGCGTCACCGTCACCAGCGAGGACAATGGCACCATGTCGCCAGCGGCATTGCGCGTCTTCAGTTGCAGGATGTCGTCAGCGCGTTGACGGAACGGCGCGTCGGCCTGCACCCGCACCTGATACACGCGGCCAAAGCGGTTGAAGTCGTTCACATACAGCGAGCCCAGATAGATCTGCATCGTGTTGAACACGTCCGTGACTGGCACGCCGAGTTGCTTGGCCTTCACGCGATCCAGATCGACGTTCAACTGCGGCACGTTGATCTGATAGCTGGAGAAGGTCGGTCCGAGTTCAGGCGTTTGCGCCGCCTTCTTCACGAAGGCTTCCGCCGCCTTGTTCAGTTCCGCGTAACCCACCGCGCCGTGATCCTCCAACTGCATCTTGAAGCCGCCCAACGTGCCGAGGCCGAGCACTGGAGGCGGCGGGAACACTGCCACGAACGAATCCTTGATCGCGCCGTACTGCTGGTTCAACGCACCGGCAATCGCACCGGCCGAGAGCTTCTTGCTGCCACGTTCCTTGAAAGGTTTCAACGTGACGAACACGATGCCCGCGCTTGAGCTATTGGTAAAACCGTTCACCGACAAACCCGGGAATGCCACCGCGCTTTCCACGCCCGGCTGCTTCAGTGCGATCGCGCTCATATCGCGGATCACTTTTTCCGTGCGATCCAGCGACGCACCGTTCGGCAATTGCGCGAATGCGATCAGGTATTCCTTGTCCTGCGCCGGCACGAAACCGCCCGGCACGACGCGGCCGATCAGCACCGTTGCGCCCAGCAGGATCGCGTAGACCGCGAGCATCGCGCCCTTACGGCGCAGCACGCCCGTCACGCCGCGGCTGTATTCCGTCGAGCCGCGATGGAACACCTTGTTGAAGCCTTTGAAAAAGCCACCCAGCACGCGATTCATCACACGCGTCAGGAAGTCTTCCTTGGCGCCGTGGCTGCGCAACAGCATCGCGGACAAAGCCGGCGACAAGGTCAGCGAGTTGAACGCCGAGATCACCGTCGAGATCGCGATGGTCATCGCAAACTGCTTGTAGAACTGGCCCGTCAAACCGGTCATGAACGCGAGCGGCACGAACACGGCGACCAGCGTCAGCGCGATGGCGATAATCGGCCCGCTCACTTCCTGCATCGCCTTATAGGTCGCATCGCGCGCACTGAGCCCGCTTTCGATGTTCCGTTCGACGTTCTCCACCACCACGATCGCATCGTCCACCACGATCCCGATGGCGAGCACCATCCCGAACAATGACAACGCATTGATCGAGAAGCCGAATGCAAGCAGCAACGAGAACGTACCGACAATCGACACCGGTACCGCAATCAACGGAATGATCGACGCACGCCACGTCTGAAGGAACACGATCACCACGATCACCACCAGCGCAATCGCTTCGAGCAGCGTGTGGATCACCGCCTCGATACTCGAACGCACGAACTGCGTCGGGTCATAGACGATTTTGTATTCGACGCCCGCCGGCATGTCTTCCGCCAGCTCTTTCATTGCCGCGCGAACCTGATCGGAAATCGCAAGCGAGTTCGCACCCGGCGCCTGATTGATAGCAAGCGCCACCGCAGGCTTGTTGTCGAGCAGCGAACGCAGGCCGTATTCCGACGCCGCCAGTTCGACACGCGCGATATCGCGCAGGTACGTCACGCCGCCGTCCGGCGTGGTTTTGACGATGATGTCGCCGAATTCGCCCTCAGTCTTCAAGCGGCCACGCGCATTCACCGACAACTGCAATTGCGTGCCCGGCACCGAAGGCGATGCGCCGATCACACCGGCCGCCACCTGAATGTTCTGCTCACGGATTGCATTGACCACTTCGGTCGCGGTCAAACCGCGCTGCGCGACTTTCTGCGGATCGAGCCACACGCGCATTGCATAGTCGCCCGAACCCCACAACTGCACTTCGCCGACGCCCTGAATCCGGGCCAGCCGGTCCTTGACGTTGAGCAGCGCGTAGTTGCGCAAATACGTCATGTCGTAGCGGTTATTCGGCGAGATCAGGTGGACCACCATCGTCAGCGTGGGCGAACTCTTGATGGTCGTGATGCCGAGACGCTGCACGTCTTCCGGCAAACGCGGCAGCGCCTGGTTGACGCGGTTCTGCACCAGTTGCGTCGCAAGGTCCGGATTGGTGCCGAGCTTGAAGGTCACCGTCAGCGTGAGATTGCCGTCGCTATTGGCTTGCGACTGCATGTACAGCATGTTCTCGACGCCGTTGATCTGCTCTTCGAGCGGCGCGGCAACAGCCTCGGCAATCACTTTCGGATTGGCGCCCGGATATTGCGCGTGCACTACCACCGAAGGCGGCACGACTTCCGGGTACTCCGAAATCGGCAGCTTGAAGAGCGAAATGATGCCCCCCAGCAGGATCAATACCGATAGCACACCGGCAAAGATCGGTCGATCGATGAAGAATTTGGATATGTTCATGGGAAGCTCTCAACGTTGGAGCATGCGCCGGTACAACCAGTCAATGTCACTGGATAAACGCGGCGCACGAGGCTCACGAATTCTTGTCAGCTGCTTTTGCTCGCGTTTGTGCAAGCGGCGCGCTGTTCGGGTCCTGATCGGCGGTCATCGGCACCATGTGAGCGCGGACTGCATCGCCCGGACGCACACGCTGGATACCGTTCACGACAATGCGGTCGGTCGCCTGCAATCCGCCCTTGACGACGCGCAGGTTGCCTTGCATGGAGCCCACCTGCACTTCGCGATAGACGACGTGATTGCTCTGATCGACCACCAGCACGAACTTCTTGTCCTGATCGGTGCCCACCGCGGCGTCGTCGATCAGCAGTGCCGGATGCGGCTCGCTGCCGCCGACCTTCACGCGCGCATACAGACCCGGGATCAATGCACCGTCCTCATTATCGAAACGCGCGCGCACCCGGATCGTGCCGGACGAGGTATCCAGCCGGTTGTCGACCGATTCGATCGTGCCGTTGCGCGAGTAGCCGCTTTCATCCGCCAGACCCAGGTCCACCGGCACCTTGCGGCCATCTTTCGCGCGGCTCAGGTATTGCAGGTAGGTTTGTTCGTCGACGTCGAACGAAGCGTAGATCGGCGAAACCGACACCAGCGTGGTCAGCGGCGCCGAGCTTGCCCCCGCGGACACCACGTTGCCCACCGTGATTTCCGCACGCGAGACACGGCCCGACACCGGCGCGACGATCTTCGTGTAGCCCAGATTGATGCGCGCGGTTTCGACGGCGGCTTGCGCGGCCTTCAGGTTGGCACTCGCTTCGCGCGCGGCGTTCTGCTTCTCGTCGTAATCGCGCTTGGCGATCGCGTTGTCGGCGATCAGGCGCTGCGCACGCTCCCAATCGCTTTGCGTGTAGCCCGTACGCGCCTGCGCCGCCGCGACCTGTGCTTCGGCGCGGTCCACTTCGGCCGCGTACGGACGCGGGTCGATCACGAACAGCGTGTCGCCTTTCTTCACGAGTGCGCCGTCCTTGAAGTTGACGGACACGATCGTGCCCGGCACCTGCGAACGGACGTCCACTTTTTCGACGGCTTCGAGGCGGCCCGAATAGCTTTGCCAGTCGGTGATGGTCTTTTGCACCACGGTGGCCACATCGACTTCCGGCACGATGGTGGGCGCAGCGGGCGAGCTCGCGTCGACGCGAATCGCGCCGAACGTGCCCAGTCCTGCCACGACGATGACGACTAGCGCGGCAATCGCCACACGGCGACGGGAAAGAGGAAGGATAGTCATGAGAAGCTCCCGGTATCGTTGATTAAAGTTCTGCTTATTTCTGTCTCAGCGATGGGCGCGTGCATCGAAGCGCCACTGAAAAAATCTCACCGCCTCCTGCAATGCAGGCGGATGGTCGGCCAACGCGGCGTGCGAGATGCTGGGATAGCGGACCACCTGGGTCAGCACACCCGCGTCGATCAGACTGCTCGCGTATTTCTCCGCTTCCACATGCAGCACATCGTTTTGCGCCGTCGCGATCAGCGTGGCCGGCAAGCCCGCGAGGCGCGACGATTCGAGCGGCGCGGCATACGGATGCATGCGTTGCGACGCTTGCGGCAGATACGCGCGATAACACGCCGCGCATTCCTTCGCGGTGATGTCCGAGCCCAGTCGCTTTTCGTCGCCGAGGCGTGTGAGGCTCGGATCGAGCATCGGTCCGAACAGCGCCTGGGCGACGATCTGCACGTCGCCGCGATCACGGGCGATGAAAGCGAGGCAGTTGGCCAGCTGGCCGCCCGCATCGTGGCCGGCTACGCCAACCTTCTTGCTATTCCCGCCAAACGCGCGTGCTCGTGTTTGCACCCACAGCGCCGCGCGATGTGCGTCTTCGGGCGCCGCCGGAAACGGGAACTGCGGCGCCAGCGAATAACCGACCGAGACGACCAGAGCCGGTAAGTGTTCTGCGAAATAACGCGCGGCGTAGTCGGCCTGGTCGATCGAGCCCTTGGTAAAACCGCCGCCGTGAAAATAAAGCAGTACCGGCAGTGCGGTTTTTTGTGGCTGCCGGTACAAACGCAACGTAATGTCCTGTGCGTGCCCTCCTATCTGCACGTCTGTGACGTCGAGTGCCGTGCTGGTTGCCTGTGCCGGGCCGCTGTCGGCGGGCACAAAGGAGTACAGCGGTTTAAATGCATCCATGTCGAGCCGCGCAATGCGCATAGAACTTCAATGGTGCGAATTGTGGCTTCGGCAGACTCCTAAATAAATGCCTATAATCCGGCAACACAATTCGGCGACTCTGAACAATCGATCGCGATTGCTCTGCGGATTCGATTCCTGCTCAGTGCGCCCGCCCCTTTCTGGAGGTTTGCAATGGACCGGCTTCAGGCCATGCAAGTGTTCACGCGCGTCGTCGACACCAACAGCTTTACCCGCGCAGCGGAAACGCTCGACCTGCCGCGCGCGTCGGTTACCACCATCATTCAGAACCTCGAAGCGTTCCTCGGCACGCGTCTGATGCATCGGACCACGCGGCGTTTGTCGCTGACGCCGGACGGCGCCGCGTACTACGAACGCTGCGTGCGCATCCTCGCGGACGTCGAAGAGACCGAGGCCAGCTTCCAGAGCGGCAATAAGAAGCCGCACGGCAAGTTGCGCATCGACATGCCGGGATCGATCGGGCGATTGCTGGTGATCCCTTCGCTGTGTGAATTCCACACGCGTTACCCGGACATCGATCTGCAACTCGGATTGACGGACCGGCCCGTCGACCTGTTGCAGGAAGGCGTGGATTGCGTGGTGCGTGTGGGTGCGCTACAGGATTCGTCGCTGGTTGCGCGACGTATCGGTTTGTTCGAGGGCGTGACATGCGCGTCCCCCGACTACATCAAGCGCGCGGGCATGCCGACTTCGCTCGAGGATCTCGACAATCACAAAGCAGTCAATTATTTCTCGAGCCGCACGGGGCGCACGATTGATTGGGCCTTCATGGTTGATGGCAAAGAAATCGAAGTGAAGATGAAGAGCATTGTGTCGGTGAACGACGCCGATGCCTACGTAACTTGCGGACTGGAAAGCTTCGGCCTGATTCAGCCGGCGCTCTTCATGGTGCTTCCGCATCTGCGTTCGGGTCAGCTGGTTGAAGTGCTGCCGGAGCTGAAACCTTTGCCGATGCCGATTTCCGCAGTCTATCCGCACAGTCGGCATCTGTCGCCTAAAGTCCGTGTTTTCGTAGACTGGATTGCCGAACTGTTTGACCGCTGCCCGTTGCTAAGCGGACGTGGCAGTCTCGACGCGATGTGCACGAAACGTACTTTCGAAGAGCGTGAATCTGCTCCGATGCTCGATACGCCGGTGATAACGGAATGGGTTGCTTGATTCTGGGTCGCTTGATTCCTGGTTGCTTGATTCGCGCGAGTTGAAGTACAGAAATTGAAACAGTGAATTCCAATCGCGGCGCTAATGCCGCGATTGCCCTGCGGTAACCGAGTGCTGCGGGCTTCATCGCGATTGTTCCGGAATCGCGACAATTCATTTCGCGAAAGTGCGGTTTATCCGTACTGAGTCGAAGTCTACATTTCACCCTGTCGCAGCGCGGCTTGCGCTGCAAACGAATCGACAGGAGTGAATCATGAAACGCAATCTCTTAGCAGGTCTAGTTGTTTCGCTGCTTGCCAGCGCGCCGGTGTTTGCGCAAAGCAATGGCGGCGGGGGCATTGGCCATGCGGGCACATATCAAACGCAACCGGCGCCGACGACTGTCGGTAAAACTCGTGCTGAAGTTCAGGCTGAGTTGGTGGCTGCGTATCGCGACGGGTCGCTGGCTTCGTTGAATCGGACGTCGTATCCGAATAAAGGTTTGATTGGTCAGACGCAGGCTGCGCGCATCGCACTGCAGGAAGGTAACGGCGGCGATGTGACTCGCGTTGCCAACGGGCAGTAAGGCGGATTCGCCGCAATGATTCGGGTTCCGAAATACATTTTCATTGCGGTTGTGGTTGTTTTCTCTCTTTTCGATGGAGCTTGTTATGACACCGTCTGAACTTGATGATTGGAATGTGGATGCGCCGGTGTGGACGCCTTATCGGGCGCCGCAGTGATGGATTAGATTTGGGTTTGGGTTTGGTTTTTGCCTTCGCGGCGCTTGTTCGTTTGTTTGGTTGTGGCGTTGGCCTTTCCTTGTTTTCTTAGTGGTCTATTAGCGTTGCCCCTGTGCGGGGCGGCACTTACTTTCTTTGCCGCCGCCGGTGTGTGTCAAGCCAGTTGTCGCATGAACCGTTACACTGCGTGCTTAAACATTCCGGCCGAGGCGTGGACTCTCTCCGGATTCAGATAGACCGAATCCGCGAGATGCCAGTTGCGGATGGCGCCTGACCAGCGTGCGGGGTTTCGCATGCGCGCGTCCTCATAGAGCGCATGCCGTCGGGCCAGCAGTTCGTTGGCTTCACCGCGGTGCCGTTGCACCGGACTGACGTACTTCAGGCCGCTGTGACGGTGCTCCTCGTTGTACCACTGCACGAAGCGCTGTACCCAGGCGCGGGCAGCCTCCAGCGTGTCGAACGGCTGCTCGGGCCACAGCGGACAGTACTTCGCCGTGCGGAACAGCGACTCGGCAAACGCGTTGTCGTTGCTCACGCGCGGCCGGCTGAACGAAGGCTGTACGCCCAGATCGATCATGGCCGCGCGCATCGTGGCGCCTTTCATCGCACTGCCGTTATCCGCGTGCAGCACCAGCGGACGACCCGCAATACCTTCACGCAGACATCCCTTGGCCAGCAGCACACTTGCGTGCTCGGCCGACTCCTGTTCCCACACCTCGTTCATCACCAGCTTGCGGCTGTAGATGTCCTTCATCATGTACCAGTAGAAGTACCGTCCCGCGACGTCCTTCATCGGTTCGACCTTCGAGCGCATGACATTCGTACACCACTGGTGCAACATCGCCGACACGACATTGATTTGCTTGCGCTCGAGAATGTCGCGCAGTTGCTCGCGGTACAGCCACGCCCGGGCCGTGCGCCTGGTGGTGTACTGACTGACGAGCGCCTCGAGGTCTGTCAGTTGGGCGAGATTCAGTTTGTTCGCGTCTTTGAGCAGCGTCCAGCGCATGCCTTTGAGTTGCGGGTCGACCTTCTGTTGCTGCCTGCGCACCGTGTCGAGCGCCTTGGACGCGTGAGCAACGACGTGAAACTTGTCGAAGGTCAGTCGCGCGTCGGGCAGATGTTCATTGACGCCCTTGATGAAAGCTGGCGACATGTCGATGCTGACAGAGCTGATTTGCTCGGACGTACCACCGAGTTCGCCCAGATAGGCCGCAAAGCGTTCAATCGTGCTGGCATCCTTGCCGGTCGTGACGAACACGACCCGCCGCGCCCGCATATCGGCGACCAGCGTCAGATACTCATGACCGCGCCGATACGAGGTTTCGTCAATCGCCCCACTGCCGTCACCTCAGACAGGTCAGCCCCCGCGAGTGCCAGCTCCACATACCGCGAACAGATGGCGTGTACTCGATGCCACGACAGGTTGACCGCACGCGCGACAGCGGCAAACGGCATCTGTTGGGCGAGCATCAGTACGGGTGCCTCGAACAGCAGCGTAAAGCCGCTGAGTTGACCGACCCAATCAGGTTCGACCAACCGCACGGAGCCATCGGGCAAGCGCACACGCGGCACCCGCACTTCCAGGAAGCAATCGTGTTGAAAGAAATTCAGGTGACGCAGACGCTTGATTTGCGTGTCGTGGACAGGATGCTCACCGGCAACTCCAGCATAGGCAAACCGGGTGCCCGCGACGAAGTCCACGGCAATGGTGAGTTGATGCTGGGCGGCATCAAAGTCAACGCCTTGAACGTACCAGGGCGCGGTTATTCCAGGAGCGGATTCGAACAGTTGATTCGTCATGGTTGCTTTGTCTTGCGTGGCTGGTTGCCGCATTCTGCCGCAACCAGCCACGGCTCAGCCTATCAATTCTGGGCGCCTCAAGGATTCGCTTCGCCGGCCTTACGTCCGTCCTTGACCCGCCAAACCTAGTCGAGTAGCGCAAGGGAATCGCACCCTCACGCTCTCACAGATCCGGACGTGAATCTCTCGATTCATCCGGCTCCTATCGCCCAACCGTCGCCTCTATACCCCAGTGGGCGAACAAGCCCGGCTGGCGAGATTTGACCCCCGCCAGCCAGACCCATGCCCGTGCCTGACGTCGCTGGAGAGACTTGTATTTCCGTTGCGCCCAGTGCACCAGTGCAGCATCGACCGCACGCAGTGCCTTGGCGAGCGCAGAGCGAGTGAACCGCCCGTAGTACTGCATCCAACCTCGCAGGATCGGGCGTGTTTGGTCCGCCAGTTCATTCAGATCCAGATCGTATCGACGCAACAGCCCCTTGCGGCGCATCTCCTGACGCATCGCGCGGGCTGCCTTGTTGCTTACGGCCGGAGTGAAACCTACGGACAGCTTACCCATCCGGTTCATGACACTTCGCGGTCTGAACGTATAGCCCAGGAAGTCGAACTGACAGATCGGATAGTCGGCACGCCTGTTGGCCTGCTTGCAGTACACGATTTTGGTCTTTTCTGGATGCAGATCCAGCTTGCACTCCGCAAGCCGCGCCTCCAGTTCCTGCTTGAGCCGCCGAGCCTGCGCTTCGCTCTTGCAGTGGCAAATGGCGTCATCGGCGTAACGCTCGAACGGCACGTCCGGATAGGACTTTTGCATCCACCGGTCGAACGCATAGTGAAGAAACAGATTCGCCAGCACCGGACTAACGACACCACCCTGCGGGGTGCCCTTCTCCGGTTTCACTACGGTCCCGTCCGGCATGTGCACCGGCGCCTTGAGCCAGCGCTCGATATACAGCAGCACCCACGCACAGTCCGTATGGCAGCGCACCGCTCGCATCATGAGTTCCCAATCAATACTACCAAAGAAATTCTTGATGTCGAGGTCCAGCACCCAGTCATGGTTCCAGCATCGCTGCCGGGCCATTTCGAGCGCCTGATGCGCCGACCGTCCGGGACGATATCCGTACGAATCGTTGTGGAACACCGGCTCCACAAGCGGCTCCAGATATCGCTTGACCACCGTCTGGGCGATGCGATCTGAAATCGTTGGCATTCCCAACGGTCTCGTCCCTGCACCCCCGTCCTTTGGTATGTCAACCCGCAAGACCGGCGGCGGAAGGTAGCTGCCAGACGACATCCGATTCCAGATTCGATACAGATTGTTCTTCAGATCTGCCTCGAATTCCGTCATCGACTGCCTGTCCACACCCGCCGCCCCGCGGTTGGCCTTCACTTGCTTATACGCCTCCCACACCGCTCGCCTGGAAATACAAAACGGCTTTGCGTTATTCACCCCGGTCCTCCTCTTTCAAGTTGCCGACGTGATAACGCCGGACGATGACGCCCCTTCGGTCCAGTCCCATTACAGAACCCTCAACCCTACTACGGGCGTCTCCGCCCCTGTGCCCCGCATCGGTACTCTCATCCTTGCGGAGGCCTTCCGCTTGGATTTCTCCCTTCGCATCGGGACGACAGGTTCCCAAGTTCCTTACCAAAGCCTGAATCAAAGTCACGCCGCCTTTATGCCGGATGCCGATGGGGCCGTCAGCAGGCATCGCCCCATCTTGTCCCGGAGCAAGTGGGCTCTCCGGTTTTGACATCAGTTCGTGAAATTATCGACACGTCATCAGCGGTTCACTTACGTTCGTCTCTTTGATTCCTACCTGACAGAGTAGATCCCTGCCTTTTCCAACAACGCTCACCACGAAGGCTCTTTACCCACGCAGCTTGTGGCGGTTTGGAGCCCGCTCCTGCAAGCCGACTCCGAAGGGCCTTCCTTCATTTTTGGTAAAGCTCCGCAAACATCGGTCGATTGACGCTCGCGTTCTTGGCACACCCCACTCAAAATTCAAAAGAGGCACAAAACCTCTACCTCTTCGGCACCCCCTCCCTCCACTCCCCCCAATGCGTAGCAATATCCTGCACAAGCGGATTCCCCGACCTGTACAGGTTCTCAATAGCAATGGTAAAGCCCCCTTGCGCAGCATAGTTAAGCAGATTATCCGCACTAGTCTGCCCATCATATGGCCGATCAAAATCAGACCCGGCCCGCAACACCGCAACACGGCTCAAATCAACCTTATGCACAGAAGCCGCGCGCTTAAGCGCCTCATACGTCGCGTTATCCTCCTGCTGCGTCGTGCAATAAACCCCATTGCCATCGGTCAGAATCTTCGTCCAATCCCGAGCCCGCTGCCCAAGCAGCGTCCCTGACCACCAGGTATCCCCAGCCAGCGTATCGCATTGAATAACCGTAGGCGGCCGGTTCGCAGGCGCATATGAGTACTTGGCCCGCGCAGCCTGAGCCTGTGCGTTATCAGACAGCACAACGCTACGCGACAAAGCAAACGCCGTATCGGCAAGCTGGGTATTCAACTGAAACACCTCCGTCCGATAGTCGAGCGGCGGCTTGTCGGCAGGACTTTTTGTATTGATCCCAAGGTAGCCGGTATTCCAGCCTGGCGGGATCTCGCGCCCATCGATCTCCCACTGAATCCCGAAGTCCACCAGGTACTTCGCCCACGCGGCGGACCCAACCGTGCCCTGCTGCGGGTCGATGCCGGCAATCCCCGCCACCATAAAGTACGTATGCCGTAAATCGAAACGCGGCGAGAAGGTCAACGCCATGATCGACGCCGCAGCGTTGCTATGCCCCATGCCCGTGGTCATGACACACACGTCCTGCTTGTTGCAATGAACCGTCGGGTAATCGGGCGACAGGCCGTCGACCGTAATCTCGCGCCATGGCCCGAGCCGATCGAGCCACACCTGCCCTTCGGGCCCGAACATCGAAATGATCATCACCTTGACCGGCCGCCCATGCGAGCCGCCGTCGTTGTCGTCCGCGCTGGCAGGGCCGGACGTGAAGGCGGCGCATGCCGCGAGCGTAATTGCGGAGATTGCACCGAGTGTGCGAGTCAGCATCGTGATCCTTCCTTTTTGCTTGTGATGCAGATTGGGAGAGGGGCTGCTTTCAAGCCGAAAGAAGTATAGATGCGAAGAAATTATTTTCCACTAACTATTGCTGCAGTTCATGCGCCGCGATTGAGCGCCGCCGATCCGTACGTCCGGTTGGCCTGTCCGTCCCACTGCACGTCAACGCGCACGTTCCTATAATGGAGGACCCTCAGCACGCACCGCGTTTGTGCGCTTCAACACAGGAGCACCACGATGGATTATGTGAAACTCGGCCGCACCGGCCTCGATGTATCGCGTCTTTGTCTCGGCTGCATGAGCTACGGCGTGCCCGCTCGCGGCACCCACCCCTGGTCGCTCGACGATGAAGCGGCCCGCCCCTTTATCAAGCAGGCGCTCGACCACGGCATCAATTTCTTCGACACCGCCAACGTCTATTCGGACGGCACCAGCGAAGAAATCGTCGGCCGCGCGCTGAAGGACTTTGCGAAGCGCCACGAGATCGTGCTGGCTACCAAGGTGAATAGCCGCATGCATCCGGGCCCGAACGGCGCGGGCCTGTCGCGCAAGGCGATCATGGCGGAAATCGACAACAGCCTGAGACGCCTCGGCACGGATTACGTCGATCTGTATCAGATCCACCGCTGGGACTACGGCACGCCGATCGAAGAAACCATGGAGGCGCTGCACGACGTCATGAAAGCAGGCAAGGCGCGCTATATCGGTGCGTCGTCAATGTACGCGTGGCAGTTCGCCAAGGCGTTACACGTCGCAGAACGCCATGGCTGGACGCGTTTCGTGACGATGCAGAACTACGTGAACCTGCTGTACCGCGAGGAAGAGCGCGAGATGCTGCCGCTGTGCGAAAACGAAGGTATCGGCGTGATTCCGTGGAGCCCGCTGGCACGCGGACGCCTGACGCGCGACTGGAACACCGAAAGCGCACGCTCGGAGACCGACGAATTCGGGCGCACGCTATACGCGCATACCGAAGACGCGGATCGCCGGATCGTGGAGCGCGTCAGCCAGATTGCCAGCGAACGCGGCGTGCCGCGCGCGCAAGTCGCGCTAGCGTGGGTGTTGCAGAAGAAGCCGGTCGCCGCGCCCATCGTCGGCGCAACGAAACTGGATCACCTGGACGACGCGGTCGCGGCATTGTCGTTGAACCTGAGCGCGGACGAAATCCGTCAGCTTGAAGAACTGTATGTACCGCATGCGGTGGCGGGCTTCAAATGAGCGTCCAATTCCAATTTTCCGGCTAGTGGGCGCAAAAGGAGGAGCCTGAGTGGAACCCTGAGCCGGATCCACCCGCCGCAGAAGAACCGGACGTACACCGCAAGCGAAACAATGCATCAAACCCGCGGCACGTCCGGTTCAAAAAACACCCAGCGCACTTGTGGAAACGCCGCCTGCAGGTCCGCTTCGATCACGTTGATCGCATCAACCATCGCGCGCCCGCTCGTGTAGTCGATCATTTCGGCCTGCACAGCCACCACCACGTGACGGCCCCACTGCAGCGTAATCATGTTGATGATGCTGCGAATCTCGGCGCGGGCGCGCAGATGCGCCTCGATCGCGCGACGCACTTCCGGCCCCGCCGATTCGCCGACGATCATCGACTTCACTTCGCGCGCCACCAGCCACGCAATCACCATCAGCAACAAACCCACGCCGATGGAACCCAGCGCGTCGTAGACGGGATTGCCCGTCACCATGGTCAGCAGCACGGCGACGAAGGCGATCGCAAGACCCGCCAACGCGGCAATGTCCTCGCCGGCCACCACCAGCAGTTCGGACTCGCGCGTTTCGCGAAACCAGCGCCACAGGCTTTTGTCGGGATGCGTCTTGCGGATTTCCTTCACCGCGCCCCACAGAGAAAGCGCTTCGAGCACCACCGAAACGCCGAGTACGACGAGCGCCACATACGCATACTGCAAAGGCTCGCGCGCAAACAGACGATGCACGCCCTCGTACACCGAAAACGCACCGCCGACAAAGAACAGCAGCAACGCCACCAGCAGCGAATAGAAATTGATCTCGCGGCCGCTGCCCATGGGATGCAACGGGCTCGCGGGCTTGCGCGCTTCACGCAAGCCAAAAAGCAGCAGCAGTTGATTGCCGCAGTCGGCGGTGGAATGAATGGCTTCGGCGAACATCGAGCCGGAACCGGTAAACGCGGCGGCAGCGAACTTGCAGACGGCAATGCCGAGGTTGGCGGCAAGCGCATAGAAAATGGCTTTCGGCGATTCTTCTTTCATCGTCGTGGCGGGGGTCCGTGAGTGTGCAGAGTGCTTTCGGTTGGCAAGAGTCCGTATTATGGACATGCCAGCCGGCATGCGTCCAACCCCGGCGCTGTTTTGCGCCGGGTTCCGTGACGTATGCAACGCATCCGCCCTAGCTTGCGGCTCCTGGCGCTATGCCCGTTCGAGCGCAGCCATCTCTCGCACGATCACCAGCAGCATCGACAAGCTCGCGCCACCCGTGGCCCGCAGATCGGCAAGCAGGCGCGCGTAACGCTCGAGTTGCGCGGCGCGCTTCTCGCGCCATGTCTGAACCAGACCCTCCGGCGTCGACGCCTCGTCGGCGTCGGCCAGCGCGCTCATCGTCAGCGCGCGTTTCAGGCGTGCGAGTTCCGCCAGCGCGGTGGCGCGCGCCAGCATGTCCCAGTGCGTGGGCGCCGGCAGTGCGGCCGCGCGCTCGCTGATCCAGCTGTAGTTCAGCAGCGTTCCGAGCGCGAAGTAGACCCCCGTCACGAGTTCGAGGCTGCGCCCACCGCTCGACGACACTTCGGCAATGTCGAGCAAAGCCGCCGAGATTTCGCCGCTGGCGATACGCACCGCCAGCTCGCTATCGACCCCCGCGTCCACGAGCACGCGTTGCCGCTCGGACAGCGCGTCGAGATCGGCGACGGGCAGCAGCGCGGGCCATTGCGGCGCGAGGCGTTGCGCCGCATCGCGGCAGCGTGCGAGCAGTCCGGCAACATCGCCGTCGCTGACCGCTCCCGATTGCAACTGCCGCAGGAACCACAGCGCCGAACGTTCGACTAGCCGCGCCACTTCAACGAACATGCGTGCCTGCACGTCGTCGGCGACACGGTTATCCAGTGCGTCGATATTGCGCCACACCTCGTCGAGATCGAACACGTCGCGCGCCATGATGCAGGCCCGCACGATATCGCCGGGCTTCGCATCGGTCTCTTCCATCAGGCGATGCACGAACTCGCAGCCCACGCGATTCACCAACGCATTGGTCAAATGCGTGGCGAGTATTTCGCGCCGCAACGGGTGACGCTGCATCGGTTCGCTAAAACGCTGCCGCAACGGCTTCGGAAAGTATTCGACCAGCATGTCGCTAACGAGCGTGTCTTCCGGCATCGACGATTCGAGCAGCGCGTCGTACAGCCACATCTTGCTATAGGCCAGCAGCACCGCGCGTTCGGGCGTGGTCAGCCCTTGTTTCGCGGCGAGGCGTTCAGCGACTTCCTCATCGGTCGGCAAGAACTCGATCACGCGGCTCAGGCGGCCCGCGCGTTCGAGGTAACGCATCAGGCGCGCTTCGGCATCGAGCAATTCGACGCCGTAGCGTCCTGCAATGGAGAGCGCCTGGGTCTGGTAATAGTTGTCCTGCAAGACGAGCAGGCCGACTTCGTCGGTCATTTCCGCGAGCAGTGCATTGCGCTGTTTCTCGGTCATTTCGCCGTCGGAGACAACCAGACCCAGCAGAATCTTGATGTTGACTTCGTGATCCGAACAATCGACCCCAGCGGAGTTGTCGATCGCATCGGTATTGATGCGGCCGCCGCGCTGCGCGAATTCAATCCGCCCAAGTTGCGTGAGACCGAGATTGCCGCCTTCCGCGACGACCTTGCAGTGCAGATCGGCGCCATTGACGCGGATCGCATCATTGGCGCGGTCGCCAACCTGCAGATGCGTTTCGCGGCTCGCCTTCACATAGGTGCCGATACCGCCGTTGTAGAGCAGATCGACGGGCGCCTGCAGAATCGCGCGCATCAATTCAGCGGGTGCGAGCGCCGGTGCGCTGATGCCAAGCACCGACTGCACCGCCGGAGACAACGGAATCGTCTTGGCCGTGCGTGGAAACACCCCGCCACCGGCCGAGATCAACGACGGATCGTAGTCGGCCCAGCTCGACCGGTCCAGAACGAACAGGCGCCCCCGTTCGGCAAGGCTGACCGCCGGATCGGGATTCGGATCGAGGAAGATATGCCGGTGATCGAACGCGGCCACCAGTTTGATATGCGGCGACAACAACATACCATTGCCGAACACATCGCCCGACATATCGCCGACGCCAACCACGGTGAAATCGGTCGTCTGCGTATCGACGCCCATTTCCCGGAAGTGCCGCTTGACCGACTCCCACGCGCCGCGCGCCGTGATCGCCATTTTTTTATGGTCATAACCGACGGAACCGCCCGACGCAAAGGCGTCGTCGAGCCAGAAACCATATTCCTGGGAAATCGCGTTCGCGTAGTCGGAGAAGGTGGCGGTGCCCTTGTCGGCGGCGACCACCAGATACGGATCGTCGGGGTCGTGCCGCACCACATCGGGCGGCGGCACCACCGTCGTACCCGCGAGGTTGTCGGTCAAATCGAGCAGGCCGCGCAGGAACGTCTGATAGCACGCAATGCCTTCGCGCATCCACGCGTCGCGCTCCGTCTGCGGCGGCGGATTCTTCACGACGAAACCGCCTTTGGAGCCGACCGGCACGATCACCACGTTCTTCACCATCTGCGCTTTCATTAATCCGAGCACTTCCGTGCGGAAGTCCTCACGCCGGTCCGACCAGCGCAGCCCGCCGCGCGCGACACGGCCGCCGCGCAAATGCACGCCTTCCACACGCGGCGAGTACACCCAGATTTCGAACATCGGTTTCGGTTCGGGCAAACCGGGTACTTGCGCGGGGTTGAACTTGAACGACAGATACCGCTTGGGATGGCCGTCGGCATCGAAGCGATAGTAGTTCGTGCGCTGCGTCGCCTTGATAACACCGAGGAATTGCCGGAGTATCCGGTCCTCGTCGAGATTCGGCACCTGATCGAGCGCGCCGTCGATCGTCTTCAACAAGCCGTCGACGCGCGCCTCACGCGTATCGCACAACACCGGATCGAAGCGCGCCACGAACAACTCCACCAGCATGCGGGCAATCGCCGGATTGCCGGTGACCGCGCGTTCGATATAGGCGTCGCTGAAGGTCGAACCCACTTGCCGCAGGTACTTGGCATACGCGCGCAGAATCGTCACCTCGCGCGCGCTCAGTTGCGCGCGCAACACGAGGCGGTTGAAATCGTCGCTTTCGATTCCGCCAGTCCACACCTGTTCGAATGCATCTTCGAAGAGATTCTTTACGCGTTCGATATCGAATTCCGCATCGTCCGCGAGTTCGAGGCCGAAGTCGTGAATCCAGGCCGGCGTGGCGTCGATCGCTTCGATCAGATAAGGCCGCTCTTCATCGACACGCACGCCGAGATGTTCGAGCATCGGCAAGCTGCGCGACAACGCAATCGGCAAGCCCGCACGATAAACCTTGAAGCGAAACGCGCGCGGCCCGGCTTCGATCGGGCGGTACAGGTTCATGGCGAGCCGCTCGCTGCCCTGCACGCGCTCAATCAACTCAATATCCCGCACCGCGGTGCGAGCCGGATAGTCGTCGCGATAGCCGGGGGGAAACGAATCCGCATAGTGTTGCAGGAGACGGTTGCCCTGCTCTTCGCCGAATGCGTCGAGCAAGGCATCGGCGAGATCGTCCTGCCAGCGGCGCGTGACCTGCACGAGCCGCGCTTCGAGTTCGCGCGTATCGACGTTGGGCATGCCACCCGGTTTCGCACGCACGACGAAGTGAATGCGCGCGATGGCCGACTCCGACAACAGTGGCGTGAACTCGACACTTTCCCCGTTGAATGCGTCGGTCAGCAGGTTGGCAATGCGTCGCCGCAGATCGGTGTTGTACTTGTCGCGTGGCACGAACGCGAGACACGACACGAAGCGGTCGAAACGGTCGCGCCGCACGAATAGACGCGTGCGCTGATGCTCCTGCAATCGCAGCACGCCCAGCGCGATATCGTAGAGCTGGTCTTCGTCGGCCTGAAAGAGTTCGTCGCGCGGATAGGTTTCGAGTACCGTCACCAGCGATTTGGCCAGGTGGCCCTTCGGCAGGAAACCGGCCCGCCGCACGATGTTCGCGCATTTGCGCCGCACGATCGGAATTTCCGAAGTCGAAACCAGGTACGCGGTAGACGTATACAGGCCGATAAAAACGCCGTTCGCCGCTGACCTTGCCATCCGCACCGGTCAGCTTGATGCCGACGTAATCCAGATAGCCCGGCCGATGCACCGTCGCGCGCGAGTTGGCCTTGGTCAGGAAAATGGGCCACGAGCCGGAGATAATGTCGGCGGCCGCCGGTGACAGCGGTGTGACTTCGGGCGCGCCTGCGGGACGCATCGCGTCACGCAGGATGCCGAGTCCAGAGCCCGGTACCGGGCGCAAGCCAAAGCCGATATCGTGCTGCACCAATTCATAGTCGCACTGGCCAAGAAACGTGAAGTGATCGGCCACCATCCATTCGAGGAATGCTCGAGCCTCGACACCTTCGGGCCCCGCCTCACCGGCCTTCATGCCTTTGACGGTGGTGCGCGCGAGTTCAACGATCTTCGGCCAGTCTTCCACCGCCGCGCGCACGTCGCGCAGCACTTTGGCGATCTCGTCACGCAAGGCGTCGAGCTTCGCTGCGTCGCCGCAACGGTCGACTTCGAAGTGAATGAACGAGGCAAGCTGCGAGCGCGTATCGGTGGAATCTTCAGCGCCCTGACCGACTCGCACGATGCTGCCATCCGGCCCGCGCCAGATCCGAAACACCGGGTGCACGACCGAATGCAGCGCAAGCCCGAGGCGGTTGACCGCCATCGATACTGAATCGACCAGAAACGGCATGTCGTCGTTGACGATCTCGATCACCGTGTGATCGGAATGCCAGCCATGCTGTTCGAGTATCGGGTTGTAGACGCGCAGCCGTTCGCTGCCTGGTACGAAGCGCTGCGCGGTTTGCCAGTGCGCGAGCGCCGCGCCGTAAAGATCGGCGATCGCGCGGCTCTGCAGATCGTCGGCGTCGACGAAATCGTAGTAGTGCCGCAGGAAAGGCTCGACGACTGTGAAGGTCGGCTCGGGCAAGCGCCCACGCGCAAATTCGAAGACATCGTTCAGCAGGTGCGTGACGGCTTCTTCATTCTTTGCTTGCATGATCAACTCCCCTGGCGGGCGGCAATAGCGAGTATCGCTTGATTCGCATGCATCGTCTGAACGGGGATTATGCACCTGCCACCCGAAAAACGATGCGCGAGCTCACTTAGGTTATACCCGTTGCCAGCGAGCATAAGGCCGCTGTTTAAAACGCGGCCTTCGATTCGCCAGCCGCTTGACTCAGCCATGCTTGAACCTGTTCGCTGGTCCACGCCGGGTCGTCGTGCGGCAGGTCGTGACCGGCCCATTGATGCTCGCGATGCGCTGCGCCCCACGCCATCGCGAGCTTTGCCGAACACACCGGATTGACCAGCTTGTCGGCGTGCGAAGAAAGAACAAGCAACGGGCAAGGCGGTTTCGTTGCAGCCGCGCTAAAGCGCGCGGCGGCCCACAGCTGCCGTAACGCATTGCCTCGGCTCACCGGCGCGCTCTGGCGAATCTCGCTCCATGCCTCGATATCTGCGCCCAACGCGCTGACGTTATTGCACGTAAGCCGATGAATGCCGCTTTCCGCACGCGGCGCGTCGCGCCAGTGTGCCGCGACACCCAATAGGCCCGGCCATGCGGATGGACGCAAGCGCTCATGCATACGGCTGAAGGGCCGCATGCTGGTATTGATCAGCACGAGCCGCTCGATCTCGCCGGGATGCCGCTGCGCCCAGTCGGTCGCCACCATGCCGCCCAGCGACATCGCCAGCACGCGATAGGGACCCGTTGCTCCGGTTTGCAGCGCAGCAATCCGCACGAAGCCCACCATATCCTCGACTGCGGCCGGCGCGCGCAAGTGAGCGAACTCGCCGTTGCCAGGCAGATCGAGCAGCAACAGGCGTTCCGTGCCGGTCGCCTCGCGCAGCAAGTCGGGCAAGCGACCCCAGTGGCGTGTTTCGCGCGTCAGTCCACGCAACAGAATCCACGTGCTCATAACGCTTCCGGTTGGGTCCAATGGTCGATCGCGCTTTGCAGCAATTGCTCGCGACGATGACCCTGCGGCAACCAGCGTTGCGACGAGAACGCCGCGCGTGCGAGGAAATCGAGCAGATTCGCATGACGCCGCAGCACGCGCGCGGTGCGATGCGCCTTCACCGGATTGAACATGCCCTGACGCGAAAACAGTTGGCGCGGGTTCTTCTTGATCCACAGCCACGAACCGAGTTCGAGCGTCATCGGCAGGAAGACGTTCGGCGCGGGCGTACGGTCGTACGCAAAGTCCCACAGATCGCCGTGCAACAGATATTGATGGCTCTGCGGTTCGAACGCGTAGCCATGATGTGGATGCGCGCGCTCGAACATGGTTTTCAGCACGTACATTTCCGGCAGATGCTGCATCGGCTTGCGCGTGCGCGCGTAGGGAAACCAGATGCTATCCCGCCAGCCGTAACCCGAGTGGCAGTCGAGCGCAATGCTCAGGGGCCGCGCAGCCAATTCGGTTTCGACTACCCGCAAGAGCGCCGCCGCCTCCGGCTCCATGGGATCGCCTTGCTTGCCGCGATACCAGGGCAGCCATGCGCCCACCCGCTGGCCACCGGCAAGCAGCGGCACGCGTTCGTCGGCATTCTGCGGCGCGTTGCGCATCAGATCGACGCCGTTGGGATTGGCGCGCGTGGCGGCCCACATGCCGCCAGGATTGACGATCGGCATAAAGATCAGACGAATCGACTGCAATTGCCGCACCAGCAGTTCGTCCCATTCCAGCCGGGCGAGCAGCGCGCGCATGTAATCGAGCACGAGTTGCGAACCGATCCGCTCGAGCCCGTGAATGCCGCCAAAAAATCCAATGGCCGGTGCAAGTCGATCGGTCGAACCGATACTCGCGGTGTGCACGGCGAATTGCCGGCCGCGCACCGTCGTCTCGCAGACCGTGCGAATCTCGAAACTGGCACTGCCCTGCTCGAGGATCGTCTTGAGATCTTCGTACTCCGCAAAACTGTCGGGGAGAAAGCTCAAAGGCTGCATGACGACATCGAATGGAACTGCAAGGTTATTGGGGACGGCACACCGAATGACGCAATATAGCCTGGCAACGGGCGATCATGCGCAGCCAGGCCGATCCAATGCAAATCGTGTCATACGGGTGACATTTTTTATTCGGGAAAGTGACTTTTTCCTGCCTTTCCGGCGACGCAAAAAAGACACATGAAGATATAGTCGTCTAGACGTTGCGATGCCTTCACTCAACCGTCACAGACGCTTCCTAGAATGAGCCCCACACATACCGGCAATGGCCGGATGCATGAAGGGGTACTTATGGAAGCAATTCGGGAAGCAATCCGTATCGAACGGTTGAGCAAGACGTTCAGCAACGGCCGCAAGGCGCTGGACGAAATCGATCTGCGGATCGAGCCGGGCGAAATGGTTGCCTTGATCGGCGCCTCGGGCTCGGGCAAGTCGACGCTGCTGCGGCACATCGCGGGCTTCACGGCTTCGGATGCGCAGCCGTCGCAGATCGCGATTCTCGGCCGGCCGATCCAGCAGAACGGCCGCATCGTACGGGAAGTGCGCAGCATTCGCCGCGATATCGGTTTCGTGTTCCAGCAATTCAATCTGGTGAACCGGCTTTCCGTGGAGACCAACGTGCTGATCGGCGCGCTTGCACGGCTGCCTTTGTGGCGCCGCCTCACCGGGCGTTTTCCGGGCGCGGAGCGGTCGTTGTCGATGGCCGCGCTCAATGAAGTCGGCATCGGCGACCATGCGCGCGAACGCGCCGCCAATCTCTCCGGCGGCCAGCAGCAACGCGCGGCCTTGGCGCGCGCGCTGGTGCAGCGCGCGCGCATCGTGCTCGCCGACGAACCGATCGCCTCGCTCGACCCCGAATCGTCGCGCCGCGTGATGGAGATGCTGCGCACGCTCAACCTCGATCATCAACTGACGGTGCTGGTGTCGCTGCATCAGGTCGACATCGCCATGCAGTATTGCCCGCGCACCGTTGCACTGCGGCACGGCAAGGTGGTCTACGACGGCCCCTCCGCCGCACTGAGCCCTGCCCTGCTCAAGAAGCTCTACGGCGACGACGCCCGCGAACTGCTCGACGAGGCCAGCGCCGATAGCATGCCCAATCAGGCGGACAACAACGCCAACAGCGGCGATACCGGCGCCCCGGCGCAAGACGCCGAGCCTACCTCGACACGCTATGCGTTCGCCCTCAATCCGGCGCACTCGAACTGAGCGCGCCCACTCATTCTGTTCACTCAACCGGACCTTCAAGCGATGAAATTCCTGCGTTCACTGATCACGCTGACCGTCGGCGCGGCTGCTTTCGCCTGCGTTGCCACTGCACAAGCCGAAGAAATCAACCTCGGCATCATCTCGACCGACTCCTCCTCCGTGCTGAAACAGCGCTGGGAGCCGCTGATCGAAGACATGAACAAGCAAACCGGCCTGAACGTCAAAGCGTTTTTCGCGACCGACTACGCCGGCATCATCGAAGGCATGCGCTTTAACAAGGTACAGGTCGGCTATTTCGGCAATGCCTCGGCGATCGAAGCGGTGGACCGTTCGCAAGGCGAAGTGTTTGCCAAGGTCCAGTATCTGAATGGCGAAGCGGGTTACAAGTCGGTGCTGATCACCAACGTGAACAGCCGCTTCAAGACGCTCGACGACGTGTTCAAGAACACGAAGGACGTCACGCTCGGTTTCGGCGATCCGAACTCCACCTCGGGCACGCTGATCCCCGGCTATTACCTGTTCGCCCAGCACAATACGCCGGTCAACACGTCGTTCAAGGCCGTGCTGCCGTCAAGCCACGAAGCGAATCTGCTGGCCGTGGTGAACAACAAGATCGACATCGCGACCAACAACACCGAAATGCTCGACACGCTGAAGAAGCAGCATCCGGACAAGTTTGCGCAAGTACGTGTGCTGTGGACCTCGCCGCTGATTCCGTCGGATCCGCTCGTGTGGCGCAAGGATTTGCCGCAAGCCACCAAGGACAAGATCCGCAACTTCTTCCTGAACTACGGCAAGACCGATCCGCATGAAAAAGCCGTGATGGCGCAGATTACGGGTTACGCCGGTTTCGCGGCATCGTCGGACGCGCAGTTGCTGCCGATTCGCCAGGTCGCGCTGTTCCAGCGGAAGCAGAAGATCGAGAGCGACACGCATCTTTCCGACGACGACCGCAAGACTCAACTGGCCGCGCTCGATGCGAAGCTGAGCGCGCTCAACAGCGCCGTAGCCAAGCAATGAACACGGTTGATCTGATCACGTCGCCCGCGCGTGCGAGCGAGGCGCTCGCCGCGCAGGCGGCACGCGCTGCCGCCCCCGCTGCGGGCAAGCGCAGCTGGCTGTCGCTCGTCGGCTGGATCGCCGTGCTTGCCGTGCTGGGTGGCGCGTGGCACAGCGCCGATATGCGCCCGCTCGATCTGTTCTCCGACTCCGGCAACATGGGTCAGTTCGCGAGAGACTTCTTCCCGCCGGACTTCACCGAATGGCGCAGCTATCTGCACGAGATGGCCGTGACGCTGTCGGTGGCGGTCTGGGGCACGGCCCTCTCGCTGGTGTGCGCGGTTCCGTGCGGACTGATGTCCGCGCACAACATGGCGCCGATGTGGATCGTGCAACCGATGCGCCGCATGATGGACGCATGCCGCGCGATCAATGAAATGGTCTTCGCGATGCTGTTCATCGTCGCGGTGGGACTCGGTCCGTTCGCCGGCGTGCTCGCGTTGTGGGTGCACACCACCGGCGTGCTCGCCAAACTCTTTGCCGAAGCCGTCGAAGCAATCGATCCGCGTCCGGCCGAAGGCGTGCGCGCCACCGGCGCGACCAGTCTCGACGAAATCATTTACGGCGTGCTGCCGCAAGTGCTGCCGTTGTGGATCTCGTACGCGTTGTATCGCTTCGAATCGAACGTGCGCTCGGCGATGGTGGTCGGCATGGTCGGCGCGGGCGGGATCGGCGTGGTGCTGTACGAGGCGATTCGCTCGTTTAACTACGCGCAAACGGCCGCGGTGATGATTATGGTGATTGTCGTCGTGACGGTGATCGATCTGGCGTCGGCGTGGCTGCGCGAACGGGTGACGTGACCGCTTTACGATTCGTGGATGCCGAGGGGGTTGGCTAAACCCGCTTCGCCAACCCTCATTCAGATCGCTTCGATACTGCACGCCAGTGTGTAAGTGCGCCGGCGTGATGGCGCTGCGCCGAGGTTCGGTAACGGGTTATTTGTCGCCAAAAATTCTCACGACGAGTGGACACGCAATCTGATTGCGAACCGACCTGACCTCGACTCCACTCACGCAAACTGCACAAGCGTCGCGTCGATCGCATCGGCCAGTGTATTGAAAGCAGGCGCGATCTCCTCGTCCGGTACGCACGCATAGCCGATCAGCAAACCCGACGGCGCCAGCGACGGTTGCGCGTAATACCCCGACAACGGCCGCACGACGATATTGCGCTCCAGCGCGGCCGCCGCCACCGCGCGATCATCGCTGCCGTCAGGCAATTGCATCACCAGATGCAAACCGGCATCGCCGCCCACGGCCGGCAGCGCATCGCCATAACGGTGCGCGGCAGCGTCCAGCAGAGTCTGGCGGCGCTGCCCGTAAAGCGTGCGCATCTTGCGGATATGCGACGTGAAATGCCCTTCCGCGATGAATTCCGCGAGCATCGCCTGCTGCAATAACTGCCCTTCGCGATACAACTCCGCGCTCGCGGTCGCAAAGCTCTCGGCCAGCGCTTCGGGCACGACCAGATAGCCGATGCGCAAGCCCGGAAACAGCGTTTTGCCGAAGCTGCCCACGTAAATCACCTGTCCGGACCTGTCCAGACCTTGCAGCGACGCCAGCGGCCGGCTGCCGTAGCGGTATTCGCTGTCGTAATCGTCCTCGATGATCCAGCACTGATTTTGCCGCGCGTATTCGAGCAACATGCGGCGCCGCGCGAGGCTCATCACCATGCCGAGCGGATATTGATGCGACGGCGTGACGAGCATCAGCTTCGGCGGCTGCGCGAGATCGTCGGCGGAGGGATTGATGCCTTCTTCGTCGACGGCGATCGGCCGCGATTGCAGGCCGGACACGTGCAGCACGCTGCGCACGCCCCAGTAGCAAGGGTCTTCGGTCCAGATCACGTCGCCCGGATCGGACAGTAGACGCACGGCCAGATCGACCGACTGGTGGATCCCGGTCGTGATGATGATCTGCTCGGGCGTGCAACGCACCGAGCGCGAAGTGCGCAAATAGTCGGCCAGTGCGTGCCGCAGCAAGGCCAGCCCGCCGCCCGGCGCGTAGGTCAGCAGGTCCGGGCGCAGACGGCGCCAATACTTGTTGTGCAGGCGGCTCCATACGCGCGCCGGAAACTTCGTGACATCCGGCACCCCCGGCATGAACGCGCCCCATTGCCGCTTCGACACGCCCGCCCCCGCGATGAGCCGCGCGCCGCGCGTCGACAATGCGCGATTGCCCTGCAACGGCAGTGGCGGCGGCAGTGACTCGAGCGGCGCGGCCGGCGCCTCGGCGTCGGCCGCGCCGACGATCTCGTCCGGCGCGCTATCGGCGACGAACGTGCCGCGGCCCGTTGCCGAACTGACATAGCCTTCGAGCACCAGCTGCTCGTACACTTGCGTGACGGTATTGCGCCCGATGCCCAATTCCTGCGCCAGCAGACGTGACGACGGCACCTTGCTGCCCGCCGGCAATTCGCGCGACAGAATCGCTTGCTGCAACAGCCGATGCAGTTGACGATAGATCGGTTGGCCGTTGCCCCGGTCGAGACGCTGCGCTAGCCAGTCGGACAAAACGCTCGCGCGCATGATTGGCTCCTATATTTTTATTGAAATGGCTCTGAAGTTAAGAGCCAAATCTTATTATAGTCGCTGCATGTGCTGCGCTGAGCGCGCGACACCCCGCAAAAACCGAGGAGCGAAGGAGATACCATGAAGAATGCTGAACTGAAGAGCCGCAAAGACGCCGCCACGCCGCGCGGTGTTGGGGTGATGTGCGATTTCTACGCCGAGCGCGCGGAGAACGCCGAGTTGTGGGACGTCGAAGGCCGCCGTTTCATCGATTTCGCCGCGGGTATCGCCGTGTGCAACACGGGCCACCGTCACCCCAAGATTCTGGCGGCGATCCGCGACCAGCTCGATCATTTCACGCACACCGCGTATCAGATCGTGCCGTACGCGTCGTACGTGGAGCTGGCTGAAAAGATCAACGCGCGCGCGCCGGGCGACTATCCGAAGAAGACTGCCTTCTTCACGACGGGTGCCGAAGCGGTTGAAAACGCGATCAAGATTGCGCGTGCCGCGACTGGCCGCCCGGGCGTGATTGCGTTCACTGGCGGGTTCCATGGCCGGACGATGATGGGCATGGCGCTGACCGGCAAGGTTGCGCCGTACAAGATCGGCTTTGGCCCGTTCCCGGCGGACGTGTTCCACGCTCCGTTCCCGAACCCGCTGCACGGCGTGGCGACGGCTGATTCGCTGAAGGCGATCGAGTTTCTGTTCAAGGCCGACATCGATCCGAAGCGTGTCGCGGCGATTATTTTCGAACCGGTTCAGGGCGAAGGCGGTTTCTATCCGGCGCCGGCTGAGTTCGTGCGCGCTTTGCGCAAGCTGTGCAACGAACATGGCATTTTGCTGATTGCCGATGAAGTGCAGACGGGTTTTGCCCGTACCGGCAAGTTGTTTGCAATGCATCACTATGACGTGGTGCCTGATCTGATGACGATGGCCAAGAGCCTGGCGGGCGGCATGCCGTTGTCGGGTGTGGTCGGGCGTGCTGATTTGATGGATGCGGCGGCGCCTGGCGGTTTGGGCGGTACGTATGCGGGTAACCCGTTGGCGGTTGCGTCCGCGCATGCCGTGCTCGATATCATCGATGAAGAGAAGCTCTGCGAGCGGGCTACTGTTTTGGGCGATCGTGTCAAGGCGAAGCTGATCGCGCTTCAGAGCGAAGTGCCGCAGATTGCCGACGTGCGTGGGCCGGGCGGGATGGTGGCTGTCGAGTTCTGCAAGGCAGGTGGGACGGAGCCGGATGCTGAGTTCACCAAGCGGGTGCAGGCGCGGGCGCTTGAGCGCGGGTTGTTGTTGCTGGTTTGTGGTGTTTATTCGAATGTGGTTCGGTTTCTGTTCCCGCTTACGATTCAGGACTCTGTTTTTGACGAGGCGATGGGGATTCTTGAAGCTGTGCTGAAGGAGAGTGTTGCTGTAGCTGTTTGATGGGGTTTTGGCCTGCGCGGCGCTTGTTCGTCTGTTTGCTTGTGGCGTTGGCCTTTCCTTGTTTTCTTATCGGTCTATTAGCGTCGCCCCTGTGCGGGGCAGCACCTACTTTTCTTTGCCTGCCGCAAAGAAAAGTAGGCAAAAGAAAGCGGCTCAAACCGCTAACTTTTAAGCGGGTCCCCTAGCTTGGAAAGGGTAGTGGTGCATCTGGAATCCGTGCGCTCGCACATTTCGCGTGAGTGACAAAGAACTCATCAGCTCCCACTCCGCACTGCGTGCGTCGCGGATGGGTATGCATGGAAAACCGTGGGTCTCACGTCGCGCGGCGGGGGCCATCGGCTTCGCGTCGGCGAAGCGCCGAATGAAACGCGAGTGCAAAAAAAGTAGTGGCCGGTTTTACGAAATGGGCGTCGGCGCGCGCAGCGCCGCCGGAAGTATGACGCCCTTGTCACTCACGCCGAATGTGCGAGAGCACGGATTCCAGATGCACCACTACCGTGACTGTGCGGGGGACCCGCTTAAAAGTTAGCGGTTTGAGCCGCTTTCTTTGCTTATCTTTCTTTGCGGCGGCAAAGAAAGTAAGTGCCGCCCCGCACAGGGGCAACGCTAATAGACCACCAAGAAAACAAGGAAAGGCCAACACCATAAAAACACAGACAAGCGCCGCGCAGGCAAAAAAACCCAAAGACCCAAATCCCAGGAGCAAACCCAAAAATGCCGACGCTAGTCCTAAAAGACCCCTCCCTACTAAAAACAAAAGCCTACATAGCAGGCGAATGGCAATCCGCCGACGACACCACAACATTCGAAGTAAAAAACCCAGCCACAGGCGAAACAATCGCCACAGTGCCCCGCATGGGCACAACCGAAACCCGCCGTGCAATCGACACGGCCAACGCCGCATGGCCGGCATGGCGCGCCACCACCGCTAAACACCGCGCCACGATCCTGCGCAAATGGCATGAGCTCATGCTGGAAAACGCCGACGATCTGGCCAGAATCCTGACCACCGAACAAGGCAAACCCCTCGCCGAAGCCAAAGGCGAAATCCTCTACGCCGCCTCGTTTCTGGAATGGTTCGCGGAAGAAGGCAAACGCGTCAACGGCGACACCATCCCCACGCCGGCAGGCGACAAACGCATTGTCGTGACGAAAGAACCGATCGGCGTCTGCGCAGCCATCACCCCGTGGAATTTCCCGGCGGCCATGATCACGCGGAAAGTCGGCCCGGCGCTCGCCGCCGGCTGCCCGATCATCGTCAAACCGGCCGAAGCCACGCCGCTGTCGGCACTCGCCCTCGCCGTGCTGGCCGAACGTGCCGGCGTGCCGCGCGGCGTGTTCAACGTCGTTACCGGCGAGCCGAAGGCGATCGGCGCGGAAATGACCGGCAATCCGGTCGTGCGCAAACTGTCCTTCACCGGTTCGACGCCGGTAGGCCGTCTGCTGATGGCGCAGTGCGCGCCGACGGTCAAGAAAGTGTCGCTAGAACTCGGCGGCAATGCGCCGTTCATCGTGTTCGAAGACGCGGATCTGGATGCGGCCGTTGCAGGCGCCATCGCGTCGAAATATCGTAATAGCGGTCAGACCTGCGTCTGCACGAATCGCTTCTACGTGCACGATAAGGTCTACGACGCATTCGCTGAAAAACTGCGCGTCGCCGTCGAACAACTCAAGGTCGGCCGCGGCACCGAAGATGGCGTCACGCAAGGTCCGCTGATCAACGAAGCCGCTGCGCTCAAGGTCGAGTCGCATATCGAAGATGCCCTCGCCAAAGGCGCACGCATCGTCACCGGCGGCAAGCGCCATGCGCTCGGTCACGGCTTCTTCGAGCCGACCGTGCTCGCGGATGTCACACCGGCCATGAAAGTCGCGCGCGACGAAACCTTCGGGCCGCTCGCGCCGCTGTTCCGCTTCTCGTCAGACGAAGAAGTGATCCGCCTCGCCAACGATACGGAATTCGGCCTCGCGTCGTACTTCTATAGCCGCGATATCGGCCGCGTCTGGCGTGTCGCGGAAGCGCTCGAATACGGCATGGTAGGGATCAACACCGGGCTGATTTCCAACGAAGTCGCGCCGTTCGGCGGTGTCAAGCAATCCGGTCTCGGCCGCGAAGGCTCGCATTACGGTATCGACGATTACGTCGTCATCAAGTACATGTGCGTCGGCGGTATCTAAGCAAAAAAGGCCGCGTCGGAATGTCTGACGTGGCCTTTTTCTCTTGAGCATGACCGAGAAGACTTGCACTTAACCTGCGTTATAGCAGGCAGCACGTCGCCCAGAACATCTGGCGAATACCGAAAATCGGCCGCAAGTCTGCACCAGATCACTGCGCTTTCACTGCATCGCTCAGAACGAATGGCGAATGCCGGCCATCACGCCGAGTTGCCCGACGCCCGGCGCCGGCGTCGTGCCCCCACCACCCTGGCTCACCGCGTAAGCGGCATGCGGACTGTTGAACAGATACGCGCCTTGCAGATAAACCGCGGAACGCTTCGACAACAGATACGTGGTGCGTAGCGCGGCGATCGTGCCGCGGGTGTCGTCGGCACGGTTGATGATGCGGTACACGCCGCCGTCGAAGATGAACGCAGGCGTCACGTTATAAGACGCGGTCACGTAGTACAGATTCGAGCGCACGTCCGGCAACGCCGGGGACACCGTTTCGACGTGACGGCCCAGCCACCCCGCCCCGAGTTTCACCGGCCCGATGTGACCGTAGCCGTTCAACTGCATCCGCACGTCCTTGTCGCCCGGTTGCGTCAGCGCAAAAGGCGCCGTGCCGTCGAACATATTCGCGGCCGCGCCCGGGCCGCCGCGTTGTTCGTCGTAGGCGCTCGCCACGCCGTAGCCGTTCATGTCATAGCGCAGCATCGCCGACCATTCGAGGCAACTCTGCGAACTGCCCGGAATCGACCCCACACAGGTGCCCTGCCCCGGCGAATTGCCGGTACCGGCTGAATCTCGGCCGAATGAATAAGTCGCGCCGAATGTGAAGCCCGAGAACGTACCCTTGTACGCAATCGTGTTGTCGCTGCGCGCGCTCGGCATGTACTGATCGAACGATCCCGTGCCGCCGTATATATCAGGGCCGAGCAGATCGGAATCGAGTATCGCCCAATACGTCATGGTGTATTGGCGGCCGAACGTCAACGTGCCATAGGGGCTCTCGATCCCTACATAGGCTTGCCGCCCGAACAGCCGGCCACCTTGATTGAGCGTGCCGCCCTTAGCGTTAAAGCCGCTTTCCAGCACAAATACCGCGGACAGCCCACCACCCAGTCCTTCCTTGCCGCGAATCCCCCAACGCGACGGAAATTCGCCCGTGATGCCCGGCATGCGTACGACACTATTCCCCGCGGCATTGGCATGCGTCACCAATTCGACGCCAGTATCGATGATCCCGTACAACGTTACGCTGCTCTGCGCAAACGACGAAGCGCTGAGTCCGAGCAACATGCTGCCCAAAGCGAGTTTGAATTTCATTATCTCTGTGTCTCCATGACCTATGCTTTGTGTGAGCACACACCAATCCACATGCGGCTCATACGTGGAATTTTTATGTAGTGATACTAATTACAGGCGTGACGATGCCGACCGCTGTTCAATCCGCCCCGCACACACAATTGACTGCTTCAGATAGCGGCAATCAGCGTCTCACGCCCGATCGCCGTGATTCAGGGCATGGCGCCCCTCAAACGCCCGGCTTCGGAATATGACGCTTGACCACCATCAGCGCGACCATCACGACCACCATCGCGATCCCGAGCATCCACAGATACGACGATGCACCGCCGGCCGTAATCACCACCGCGCCGGCGAATGCGCTGGCAATCGCGCCAAGCCGGCCGAACGCGAGCGCGGATGCGGTGCCAGTTGCGCGCACACGGGTCGGATAGACGTAAGCGCACAGCGCAAACATCGTCGACTGAACCGCGTTGACGAACAGGCCATGCACGCCGAGACCGAAGATCAGCAAGCCGGTGTGCTCGGAGATGTTCACGCCGAGCAGCAGCAATGCGCTCGCCGCACCACCCGCGCTGCAGAGAATCAACGGCCAGCGCGAACCCGTGCGAGCAATCACCACAGCGCACAGCAACGCGCCGACCACGCCGCCGAGGTTGTACGCGGTGAGCCCCGCACCCGCCACCGACACCGACAAACCCTGCGTGCTCAGCATGGTGGGCAGCCAGCTGAAAGCGCTATAGACGGCCAGCAGACATAGGCAGAATGCGCACCAGATCGCCACTGTATCGAGCGCCAGGCCCTCGCGGAACAACGCGGTAAAGCCGGTATGTTTTTCGACGGCCTGTTCACGCGAGTCGGTGAATACGCAGCCGCTCGCCACCGGACGCGACATCCGGCCAAGCAGGCGTTTGAGTTCCGGCCAACGCTGCGGCCGGCGGGCGAGAAAGCGCGGCGACTCGGGCAACGTGAACAGCAGCAACACGCCGAGCGCGAGAGGCATCACGCCGCCGATCATGAACAAGCCGCGCCATCCGTACGTCGGCAGAATTTCATGCGCGAACAGCCCCGCCACCATGCCGCCGAGCGGCACGCAGACGATCGTCGCTGTGACGGCCAAGGTGCGGCGGCGAGCCGGCGTGAATTCGGCGGTCATGGTCGTCGAGCTCGGCAACGCGCCGCCGATGCCGAGACCGGCGATAAAACGCAGCACGGCAATCGTCACAATGTCCGGCGCGAAGCAGATGCCGCAGGTGGCGGCGCCGAACACCAGCACGCTGCCGATGATGGCCCAGCGGCGGCCGAAGCGATCGGCCAGCAGCCCGGCACACGCACTGCCGATGCCCATGCCAATCAAACCGGCCGCGACCACGGGCGCAAAAGCCGCGCGCGTGACGCCCCATTCCTTGATCAATACTGGAATCGCGAAACCGATCAACTGGCTGTCGAAGCCGTCCAGAACGATCGACAACGCCGCAAGCAACACCACAAGCTTCTGCATGGTGGTGTAAGGGCCTTCGTCGAGCGTGCGGCCGATGTCGACGGCGTGACGTCCCTCTTCGATTCCTGCCTGATGGCCGGCGAGCGGCGCGCCGGACGCACCGCTTGCCGCACTGGCCGGGCCGGCCGGTGGTACATAACTGGTCATAAAGCTGTCTCCTGGTTTGTGTGCGCGATCTGAGCGTCGCGCTTTTGTCGTCACGCTTTTGGGTTCAGTATGTGAGCGAGCGACCGTCTACTGACATTGCCGTTTCGCGCAAAAGCCATGACATGCCGGCATGGCTTGAACGGCGCGCGTATCGCTGCGGCGGATCAACGCGCAGCGATACGCAGCGACCGAAACAACAATCGCCCCTTCAGAATGGGTAATGACGCGGCGTGGTTTGCACGGTAATCCAGCGCAAATCCGTAAACTCGGTGATGCCCGCCTGCCCGCCGAAGCGACCAAAGCCGCTGCCCTTCACGCCGCCGAACGGCATTTGGGCTTCATCGTGAACGGTCGGCCCGTTGACGTGACAGATGCCCGATTCAATACGCCTTGCGACATTCATCCCGCGCGCCACGTCACGGCTAAACACCGCCGACGAAAGCCCATACTCGTTGTCATTCGCACAGGCGACGGCATCCTCTTCGCCGTTGACGCGCACAATGCCTTTTACGGGCCCGAACGATTCTTCGCCATAGATGTGCATGGCGGGTGTGACGTGATCGAGCAGCGTGGCGGGCATCAAGGTGCTGTCTGCCTTGCCGCCGCAGACGAGCGCGGCGCCTTTGGCGAGTGCGTCGTCGATCAGCGCGTTGCAGCGTTCCACCGTGGCCATATCGACGACCGATCCCAACACCACTGGCCCTTTCCGTGGATCACCAAGCGGCAGGCCGCGCGCTTTTTGCGCAAGCTTTGCAACGAACGCGTCGGCGATCCGTTGATCGACGATGATCCGTTCCGTCGACATGCAAATCTGCCCCGAGTTAGCGAACGCGCCGAATGCAGCGGCGTTGACGGCTGCATCGAGATCCGCGTCGTCGAGCACGATCAATGGCGCCTTGCCGCCGAGTTCCAGCACCGAAGGTTTCAGATAGCGCGCGCACGTGGCCGCGATGATCTTGCCCACGTGCGTGGAGCCGGTGAAATTGACACGCCGGACCTTCGGATGCGCGATTAGCGCCTCGACCACCGCACCTGCATCGGCCGGAGCGTTGGTCACGAAATTCACCACGCCCTTCGGCAAGCCCGCTTCCTGCAAGACTTCGATAATCAGGCCGTGTGTGCCGGGGCAAACTTCCGAACCCTTCAGCACAACTGTGTTTCCGCATGCGAGCGGCAACGCAATCGCACGCACCGCAAGAATCACCGGCGCATTCCACGGCGCGATGCCGAGCACGACGCCGGCCGGCTGGCGCACGCCCATCGCGAGACTGCCGGGCACGTCGGACGGAATCAGCTCGCCGCCGATCTGCGTAGTGAGCGCCGCCGCCTCCATCAAGCCACCAGCGGCGAGATGCACATTGAACCCCGCCCACATTGCCGATGCGCCCGTCTCCGCCGCCATCACCGCCGCGAACTCAGCGCTGCGCGCTTCCAACGCATGTGCTGCCTTCATCAGCAGTGCGCGGCGCTCGCCCGGCCCCAGCGCGGACCATGCCGGAAACGCTGCTGCCGCGGCATCGGCGGCAGCGACCGCGTCGGCGATCGTCGCCGCGGGCGCACGCGTCGCCACTTCGCCATCGAGCGGATTGCGGCGTTCGAAGGTGGCGCCGTTGCTCGCTTGCACTGCCGCGCCATTGATCAGCATCGAAATACTCTGCATCGGGTTGTCTCCTGCGGAAAATTTTATGAATGCGGGCGTGGCGTTCGCTCGATGTCAGGCCACGACGACTTCGACCAGCATCGGTCCGGATGACGTCAACGCATCGCGCAGCACGTCACGTAGGCGTTCGGCATCGGTCACGCGCGCGCCCTGGCCACCCATCCCCGCAGCAAGCGCCACGAAGTCGAGTCCCGGCAGATCGGTGCCTTGCACAGGATCGGCCGGACCAAAACCGAATTCCGGCGCAAAGTCCTGCAGCGCGGCATAGCGGGAATTGTTCAGGATCACGAATGTGATCGGCAGTTTCATCTGCACGGCGCTATAGATGGCCTGGATCGAATACATGCTGGAGCCGTCGCCGATCAGGCCGATCACGCGCGATCCGGGCTTCGCCAATGCCACGCCGACAGCAGCGGGCATGCCATAACCGAGGCCTCCGCTATCCATCGTGTAAAAAGTGCCACTGCGCGTGAACGGCAGATAGCTCTGCATCACCGGCCGCGAACTCGGCGCTTCCTCGACCACGATATCGTCCGCATGGCGTACCTCAGCGAGGGTCTGCAAGGCGAACGCCACCGACATCAATGCAGACGGTTCCGCGCGCGGACATGCGGCGCGTGGCGTGGGCAAGGGGCGCGTTTCCGGCGCGGGCCGCGACAGCAGATCGACTACACCCAACCGAATATTGCCGGCTACCGCGGTGCCGGTCGGCGCCCACGCCGCGATAGCCGGATCGTCGATCAACTGGCACAGCGCGGCACCGGCAGGCAGATGCGGGCCGTACCCTTCGACGTGATACGTGAAGGCAGGCGCGCCGATCACGAAGATCAGGTCATGGCCGCCGAGCAGTTCGACGATCTTCTCGCGCATGGCCGGCAAGAAACCGGCGAACAGGCGATGGTCTTCGGGGAACGCGCAACGGCCTGTCATCGGCGCGACGAATACGCGGGCATTGTGGCGTTCGGCGAGGCTAACGACGTCGTCCCAGGCGCCGGCCCGGTCGACTGCGCCGCCCACCACGAAAGCCGGCCGTTCACACGCGTCGAGCGCGGCGCCGATCTGCTCCAGCACGAACGGCTCCGGCCGCATCTCCGTGCTGACTACGCGTGCCGGCACCGGCTCCGCAGCGCGGTCCCAATCGTCCACGGGAATCGACACCAGCACCGGCCCGCGCGGCTCCTGCATCGCCACGTGATAGGCGCGCGCGATCGCCAGCGGCACGTCTTCGGCGCGCGCCGGTTCGATGCTCCATTTCACGTACGGCTTCGGCAATTCGGTTGCCTGGGTCGACGCGAGGAAAGGGTCGAACGGCAGAATCGAGCGGGCCTGCTGCCCGGCGGTGATCACGATCGGCGTGCGGTTGCGGAACGCGGTGAAGATATTGCCCATTGCATTGCCCACGCCCGCCGCCGAATGCAGATTGACGAATGACGCGTTGCGGGTGGCCTGCGCATAACCGTCGGCCATGCCGACGACCACCGCTTCCTGCAAACCCAGCACGTAACGGAAATCTTGCGGGAAATCGCGGAACAGCGGCAATTCCGTCGACCCTGGGTTGGCGAACACCGAGGTCATGCCGAGGCGACGCATGAGATCGATGACGGCGTGGCGCACGGTGAACGATTCGTGTTGAGAGGATCCCAATGTGTCTGAGCGGGGCGCGTTGCTGGTCATCCATGTCTCCTGTCGATGGACACATTATCGGAAGCTCGAGGTTGATTGAAAATTGCCTTTTTTGAGAAAAGGCATTACTTTTACGCATGACTTTCAATCTTCAACAATTGCATGCGTTCGCAACCATCGTCGCGAGCGGCAGCCTGGGCCGTGCCGCCGAAGTGCTGCACGTCACGCAGCCCGCGCTGAGCCGCACCATCAAGCGGCTCGAGGATCAGGTCGGCGCGCCGCTGTTCGAACGGCACTCGAAGGGTATGCAGCTTACTGCGATCGGCAGTGCGCTGCTGCCGCACGCCACCCTGCTGCAACGCGAAGCCGATCACGCGCGCGAGGAGATCGACGCGATGCGCGGCCTCGCGAAAGGGACGATTCGCGTCGGCGCGGTGGCGAGCATCGCGACGCTCGTGCTGCCGCTCGCGGTGAGTGGTGTACTCGCGCGCTGGCCGAATCTGCGTGTGGAGATCATGGAGGGGGTGTGGGACCGGCTTGCGGATAGTCTGATGAAACACGAGATCGATCTCGCGCTCAGCATGGCGGTGCCCGACACGGACGAGATCGCTGCGATTGCCGATTGCAGATGGGAAGACACGAGCTATGTGGTCGCCGCGCTCGATCATCCGTTGCGAAACAAAACGGATTTAACGCTTGCCGACACGCTCGATCAGCAATGGTGTGTGCCGCCGCGAGGAACGGGTCCGTTCGAGCATATGCAGCACGTGTTTGCCGAGCACGGGCTCGGCATGCCGCAAATCGCCGTCGAGACGCGCTCGATTACGGTGCTGAAAAGCCTGGTGACGCGTGCGGGATTTCTGAGCTGGATGGCTACGCCAATGTACGACACCGAAAGCGCGGCGGGCGTGTTCGATACGCTTCCGATTCCGGGTTTGGTCGCGCGCCGCACGTTGACGGCTTTTCGGCGCCGTCAGGGGATCTTGCCGAGTCCGACGGTGAAGTTGCTGGAGCAACTCAGGCAGTTGACTGCCGTCAGCGGCTAAAAGCGACCACTGCTCCGTCCAGCGTTCAAATGCACTGCAGCCCTGCTTTCACTTCGATGTGAAAGCAGGGCCGCAGTACAACGATACGAATCAGGGCGGCGCGAGACTATGACTCACTGACTCGCGCCGCCACCTCGTGGCCTATTAGTGACCGAAGTTCGCAACCGGAGCCGAGTAGGAGCTCGGCGTCGTTTCAGTGCGGCTGCCTGCTTGCGACGAACCGTTCGTCGCCGTGCCATAACCGCTGGCTTGAGCGGCGCCATTTTGTGCCGCGACACGCGCTTCGGCTGCCTGAATGTTCGACGGGTAGTCGTCGGCGTTCGAGATCGACGGGTTGTAGCCGGCCTTTTCCAGTTGCACAAGCTCGGCACGCACTTGCGCGCGGGTCACCGGCTGGTTGGATTGGGCAAAAGCAGCGAGCGGCGCAGTAATGAGAGCAGCGATAACAACAGCTTCGATCAGGGATTTCATGACGACTACCTCCAGAGATTGTTTTTTGCCGTGCTGCAAACCTGTTTGTTTGCAGCCAGTGATGACAGTCTAGGAGTCAGGCGATATAGGGTAAACCCCTAATAAACAAATTCACTGTTGCTAGAAACGGTACAAACGTCGCGAAAGCTTATTGGAAGCTCGGCGATAAAGCCGATGCCCGCGCTACCTCGCCTCCGCCTTCGCTCGACGACAACCCCTCGCCGCCATTTCTGCCGCCCGTCACTTGCCGGTCGCTTCTCGGACTCACGCCGAACCGCGCGCGATACGTCCGCGAAAAATGCGAAGGCGACTCGAATCCGCATGCGACGCAAATCGATGTGATCGACATGTCGGTCTGTTGCAGCAACTCGCGCGCACGGGTGAGGCGCAGTTGCAAGTAGAAATGCGTCGGCGTGTCCTTCAGCGACGCGCAGAACAGCCGCTCCAGCTGCCGCCGCGTCACGCTGATCTCTCCGGCGAGTTGGTCGGGCGTGAGCGGCTCTTCCATATGCTGCTCCATGGCACCGATCACCTGAATCAGCTTGCGGTTATGCACGCCGTAGCGCGCCGCAATTTCCATGCGCTGATGGTCCGAACGCTGACGGATCCGGCTCACCACAAACTGTTCCGATACCGCCAAGGCCAACGCCGCGCCATGCTTGCGGCCGATCAGGTCGAGCATCATGTCGATCGAAGCAGTGCCGCCCGCACACGTGATGCGCCGCGCGCCGATTTCGAACAGTTCCTGACTGGCGTTCAGCGAGGCATAGCGCTCGCGAAACGCCGACAGCGCTTCCCAATGGATGGTCACGCTATCCGCGCCGCTGAGGAGCCCGGCTTCCGCGAGGATGAAGCTGCCCGTGTCGATGCCGCCGAGCGTCGCGCCGGCGCGCTCGAGCCGCTTCAGGCAGTCGCCGAGCACGCGCGTATAGCAGGCGAGTGGCTCGAAGCCCGCGACGACGAACACCGTCTGCGCCTCGCGGACGTCGGCGAATGCCGCCTCCGCGTTGATCGAAATGCCGTTGCTGGCCACGACCGGTGCGCCGTCGAGACTCAGAATGCGCCAGCGGTAGAGATCGCCGCGAAAGCGGTTCGCCACGCGCAACGGCTCGACCGCCGACATGAAGCCGATCGCCGAAAAGCCCGGCAGCAGCAGGAACGACATATCTTCGGGCATCTGGCACAGACTCGATCAGGAACACAAACCGCAAACGGACGCGGGATTCCGGGCGAGCGTAGCAAGCAGCGCGCAAGCCGGCAAGGCGCACCAAAATACGCCGCGCATATCACTGCTGCACTGCAATGCGGACGATGCTGGTTTTCCCTCGTTGTCGCGTGGAAGCAAGAACGGGTCGCTGACGGTCGCTTTGGCGGGAATATGGGGCATTAACGTTACGTCAGTTACGTCATTCGTGCAGTTCAGGCATCACTCAAGCAGTATCGCTGCAGGTCCGGGAGCCGCTCTGCTGTTCCAGCTGCGGCCCGAATTAAAACACGCTGTTCAACGTGTCCGAAGGGGAACGTCATGAAGTTACGCGTCAAATCCTTGCTTGCCCATTTTGCCTGTCTGGCGGCCGTCGTGGCTGCATCGCCGGTGCTCGCACAGGATCCCGCCGCCTGCCGCTCGGTGCATTTTGCCGACATTGGCTGGACAGACATCACCTCGACCACGGCGCTCGCATCGACCGTATTCGAGGGACTCGGCTATCAACCGGTGACGACCGTGGCCTCGGTGCCGATTTCGTTCGCCGGCCTGAAGAGCAAACAACTCGACGTGTCGCTTGGCTACTGGTGGCCCGTGCAAGAGAAGGCGATTGCACCGTTCGTCGATTCGAAATCGATCCAGGTGCTGCAACCGCCTAACCTGACCGGCGCTAAAGCGACCTTCGCCGTGCCGAGTTACGAATATGACGCCGGCCTCAAGACATTCGCCGACATCGCCAAACATCGCGATGAACTCGACGGCAAGATCTATGGCATCGAACCTGGCAGCAGCGCGAATGCGGCGATTCAGAAAATGATCGCCAACAACCAGTTTGGCCTCGGCGGTTTCAAGCTGATCGAATCAAGTGAAGCGGGCATGCTGGTTTCGGTGGATCGCGCCATCCGCGCGAAAAAATGGGTGGTGTTTCTCGGCTGGGAACCGCATCCGATGAACATCCAGATCGATATGAAATACCTCACCGGCAGCGACGGCGTATTCGGCCCGAACGACGGCGAGGCACGCGTTTATACGCTGACGTCCCCCGACTTTCTGACGCGTTGCCCGAACGCGGGCAAGCTCGTGAGCAATCTGCGCTTCTCGACGCAACTTGAGAACGTGGTGATGCAATCGGTAATGAACAAGGAAAAGCCCGCCGATGCCGCCAAAGCGTATCTGAAGAAGAACCCGCAAGTACTGGACGCGTGGCTCGCAGGCGTGAAGACCTATGACGGCAAGGACGGCTTGCCCGCGGTGAAAGCCTATCTTGGGCTTTGATGCGGTCGGCTTAGACGCGGTCGGCTTTGCATCCATCCAGTTGCGCATTTCAATCCACAGGAACTAGCACGCATGAATCATGAAATCATCGTGACCTGCGCGGTCACCGGCGCGGGCGATACGGTCGGCAGGCATCCGGCCATTCCCGTCACGCCCAAGCAGATCGCCGAAGCCGCTATCGAAGCCGCGAAAGCCGGCGCCACTGTGGCGCATTGTCATGTGCGCGATCCGAAGACCGGCCGCGGCAGCCGCGATCCGCAGTTGTATCGCGAGGTCGTCGACCGGATCCGCTCGTCGGGCACCGACGTCATCATCAATCTGACGGCGGGCATGGGCGGCGATCTCGAGATCGGTCCCGGCGAAGACCCGATGCGCTTCGGCGCGGGAACGGACCTCGTCGGCGGTTTGACGCGGCTCGCGCACGTCGAGGAACTGCTGCCGGAAATCTGCACGCTCGATTGCGGCACGCTCAATTTCGGCGACGGCGACTACATCTATGTATCGACGCCCGCGCAATTGCGCGCCGGCGCGCAGCGTATCCAGGAACTCGGCGTGAAGCCGGAACTGGAAATCTTCGATACCGGCCATCTATGGTTCGCGAAGCAATTGCTCGCGGAAGGCCTGCTCGACGCGCCGCCACTGTTTCAGATCTGCCTCGGCATTCCATGGGGTGCACCGGCCGATACCACGACGATGAAAGCCATGGCCGACAACCTGCCGCCTGGCGCGCAATGGGCCGGTTTCGGCATCGGCCGCATGCAGATGCCGATGGTCGCGCAGGCGATGCTCCTCGGCGGCCACGTACGTGTTGGCCTCGAAGACAACATCTGGCTCGACAAAGGTGTGCATGCAACGAACGGCACGCTCGTGCAACGCGCGGTCGAGATCATCGAACGGCTAGGCGGACGGGCTCTGACACCCGCCGAAGGCCGCCGCAAACTCGGCTTGCCCGCACGTGGCGAGCGGCAGTTGGAGCGGCGTGCGGCTGGACAGTACGCTTAACTATTTGGCGTATCCGGTGCGCTTGATAGCGCACGCTTTGGAACCTGAGAACTCATCGGTAAAAGGAAACATCAGCAATGGCAGTGATCGTCGATATCAAAACTTTTGCGGCAATCGGCGTGGGCGTGATCGGCAGCGGCTGGATAGCGCGCGCGCTCGCGCATGGGCTCGACGTCGTCGCGTGGGACCCCGCTCCCGGCGCGGAAAAGCAGTTGCGCGAGAACATCGCGAATGCGTGGCCGGCCTTGGAGCGCGTCGGTCTCGCCGAGGGCGCTTCTCCCGACAGGTTGCGTTTCGTCGATACGATCGAAGCCTGCGTCGAACACGCGGATTTCATTCAGGAAAGCGCGCCCGAACGCGAAGAATTGAAGCTCGCGCTGCACGAACAGATCAGTCGTGCGGCGAAAGCGGATGCGATCATCGCTTCGTCCACTTCAGGCCTGCTGCCAAGCGATTTCTACGCACGGGCGGTGAACCCGCAGCGTTGCATCGTCGGGCATCCGTTCAACCCGGTGTATCTGCTGCCGCTCGTCGAAGTGCTTGGCGGCGAACGCACAGCACCGGCAACCATCGACGCCGCGATGCAGATTTATCGTTCGCTGTCGATGCGACCGCTTCTCGTGCGCAAGGAAGTACCCGGTTTTATCGCCGACCGCTTGCTCGAAGCGCTGTGGCGCGAGGCGCTGCATCTGGTCAACGAAGGCGTGGCAACCACGGGCGAAATCGACGACGCCATCCGTTTCGGCGCCGGCATCCGCTGGTCGTTCATGGGCACGTTCCTGACGTACACGCTGGCGGGCGGCGATGCGGGCATGCGCCACTTCATGCAGCAGTTTGGACCGGCGTTGGAGCTGCCGTGGACTAAACTGGTAGCGCCGCAACTCACTGACGAACTGATCGATCGCGTTGTGGATGGGACATCTGAACAGGTCGGACCGCGCTCGATCAAGCAGCTTGAACGCTATCGCGACGACTGCATTACGAGTGTGCTGGCGGCGATTGGAGAGGCCAAGGCGCGGCATGGCCTGCTTCCCACTGAGTGAGTGATTCCGTTGCGTGCCGAAAGACGCACTGTGGCGCAAGCCCAGTGCGTTCCCGCAGCGGCCGGTGCGGCCCAAACTGACCAAGGAGATCATTGCAAATGCCGGATCCCGCTTCGCTGCCCTGCTATCGCGATACCGTGCGTGCTGAGTGGGTCGATTACAACGGCCACTTGCGCGACGCGTTCTACATGCTGATTTTTAGCTTCGCGACTGATGCATTGATTGACGAAATCGGCTTGCCTGATCCGGTGCGCAAAGAACGTGGCCGCTCGATCTACACGCTCGAAGCGCATATCAACTACCTGCATGAAATCAAGGAAGGCGCGTTGGTTCGCGCCGACATGCGCGTGCTTGGGCATGACGCGAAGCGGCTGCATCTTTACCTCGAGATGTTTGCCGATGATGGCGTCGAGCCGGTGGCCGCGGGCGAACAGATGCTGCTGCACGTCGATACCGGTGGCCCGCGCGCAATTGCTTTCGACCCCGACGTCGCGGCGCGCGTTCGAGCATTGGCGCAAGCGCATGCTGTGTTGCCGACGGCCAGCTTCGCGGGCCGCGTGATCGGATTGCCGCGCAAAACGCCGCCGGGTGAAAGTTAAGGGAGCGAGCATGCTTGAACCGGAAATCACCGCGTTCATCGAACGGACCGCTGCCATCTATGCAGGACATTCGACTGCCTTGCCACCGAGCGAGCAGCGCGTGATTTATGAGCGCTATGCGGCTGCACTCACGCCGCCTTTACCGGCTGACGTGATAACCGAAGACGCTGTATTCCGGGCGAGCGCCGGGCATCCGGTCCGGCTGCGGCTGTATCGGAATCGTAGAAAGCCGGGCGGGACATCCGGTGGCACCGTCCTGTACTTTCATGGTGGCGGCTTCGTGCTCGGTTCATTAGAGAGTCATCAGATCGTGACGGCGCGTATTGCCGCGGATACCGGTCTCGATGTGATCGCGGTCGATTACCGGCTTGCGCCTGAACACCGCGCGCCGGCCGCTCATGACGATTGTCTGGAGGTCACGCTCGCGACATTGGAAGGCCGCCTGCCGTTTGATTCGCCAGTCCAGAACGCGTTGCAATTGGCCGGAGATAGTGCCGGCGCCACGCTCGCTGCCAGCGTCGCGATGCAGCTACGTGACGACGGTGTTCAGGGCGTACGCGGACTTGCATTGGTTTATCCGATGCTCGGTACCGAGCCACAGATGCCCGCGCGCGAAAGCGAAGCGCACGCACCCATGCTGACGCTTGCGGATGTCCTTGCGTTTCGGGACCTGTACTGGGGAAAACGCGAGGACGAAGACGCGCGCTATCCCGCGTGGACGATTCCGCTCGACGCGGCGCGCTTCGATGGACTCCCGCCCACACTTGCCATCGGCGTTGAACACGATCCGCTACGGGACGACGCGAGGGTATTTGCCGAACGCGTTAATGCGGCCGGCGGACAGGCCCGGTTGTGGATTGGAACCGGGCTCGTACACGGTTGCTGGCGTGCGCTCGAATCGAGTCCCGGTGTAAAGACGTTGCATCACACGGTCTGCGAGTTTCTAGACGCGAATTGAATTCACGCCTCACGTCTGTGCCGCTCCCCCACTCCGCTTGAACGAACTGGCAAAGAAGAGTACCTGGTATTGAACCGCATTCGCCCAGTACTTCCACGTATGCCCGCCAGGCCGCTCCGCATAATCGTGCGGCACCCCCAACTCGACAAGCCGCGCATGCAGCATCCGGTTCGACTGAACAAGCGAGTCATTCACCCCGCAGTCGATCGTCAGTGCAATATGCGCGTTTGCCAGACTACGGGCGTTCTCAACGATTGCCTCGTTGTTCCAGAAGTCGGCGTGACGAGTGGGATCTCCGAACACCTGATCGATTCCCGGCTCGTCTTCGCACCCGCGCGGATCGACGGCTCCGCTAATACTTCCCGCGGCGCCGAATTCGTCCGGCCGGTCCAGCGCGATATGCAACGCTCCGAACCCGCCCATACTCAAGCCTGTAATCGCGCGCGCCTGGCGCGTCGCAATGGTGCGGAAATGCGTGTCGATATAGCCGACGACTTCTGTACCGACATAGGTTTCATAACGGCTGTGCGAATCGACAGGGCTGTCGATATACCAGCTTTCATGACCACCATCCGGCATCACGAGGATCACGTGATAGCGATCGGCGAGTTTTCCGATGTGCGAATTCGCGGTCCAGTCGGTGTAGTCGCCACCTGAGCCGTGCAGCAAGTAGACGACGGGGAAACGATCGGCTGCTTTGCCGTGCGCGTATTGATCAGGCAGCACCACAGTCGCCCCGAGCGACTTATGCATGGCCGCGCTGGGAATGGTGACGACCCTGGACTGAAACGCCCAGACCGGGGTCGTGAACAACAGCGTCAGAACGAGCCAGAAGGCACGATTCATTTTCATGGTTTGTCGCTCTCCCCCTTTCTACGTGTCCAAAGAACACTGTCTGGCATCCGGCGGCAAATTCTGATGACGACTCTAACAACGGCGACTTACAACCAAATTTCAGCGAAGCATACGATCTCGTCAGCTTGGCGCCGCGCCAGGGGGCACCTGGACCGGCCCAAACGGAACACCTATTCAACGCCCACGCCCAGCGCACGCGAAAGCAGAGGCGGCAACGCATCTATTCAATATGTGCTGAAAAGCCGATCCGATCCGGTACAACCTCAGGCCGCAATGTAAGCGCCGGGATCTCATACGCCCCAGCGTTCTGCGGGCGAAACGGGATCGGCGCACTTGTCCAAAGATCATCGAGACGTTGCCCGAGCACGTCGCAAACCTCCGAGTACCTTGCTTCGTCGACCCGGCTGGTCCGATGGATAACGAACGGTGGCAGCACGTCGAAGCCGGGGTAATACAGAACGCCATGCTGAATAGGGAACAACACGTCGTCGATCGGCCCGTTGATCCCCCGCTGGCTGTAATGAGACTCCCATCCGCCGGTCGTCACGATCAGCATTGCCCGCTTGCCTGCCATCGTGCCTTCCCCGTAACGGTCACCCCAGCGCGCGTCGGAGTGCTCTCCTACGCCATACGCGAAGCCATACGCATAGACGCGCTCCACCCAGCCTTTCAGGATCGCAGGCATCGAGAACCACCACAGCGGGAACTGCAGAATCACTGCATCCGCCCACTTCAGCTTCTCCTGTTCGAGTGCGATGTCCGGACTTTGCCGGCCGTCCCTGAAAGCACGCTTCGAGTCGAGAGAGGGATCGAAACGCGCGCCGGCCTGGCTATCCAGGTTGTCGTTTGCATCGAGCGAGGCTTTCCAGTTCATTGCATACAGATCGGATACCTGCACGACGTGCCCGGCATCTTCGAGACGCATTACCGAAAAGTTCTTAAGGGACCCGTTCAACGACCGGGGTTCCGGGTGTGCATAGACGAGAAGAACATTCATGACCTGACCTCCATTGCGAGAAAGAAACACAATGGGTTTCCATCCGGTATATTGGAAATGAATTACCAATATGTCAGGTATAGCCATGAATAATCTCAGAAGACTGGACCTCAACCTGCTGGTGACGCTCGATGTTCTGCTGTCCGAACACAATGTGACCCGTGCTGCCGAACGTTTGAACTTCTCTCAACCCTCGGTGAGCGTGCATCTTGCCAAGCTGCGCGATGTCTTTGGCGACCCCTTGTTGCTGCCGGGGCCACGAGGTATGCGGCCCACCGCAAGGGCCGAAGAATTGCGCGAACCTTTGCGCCAGGCGCTCGATGCACTTGAGAACGCGGTGGCGCCGGCCAGTCCCTTTAATCCGGCCGAAGCGAACCATACGTGGCGCGTGGCCGCTACCGACTACGCCGAATCGACGATCCTGCTGCCCACGCTCGCCGGTTTGCGCGCGGCGGCGCCCGGCACCCGGCTCGCGATCGTGGAAGCTGTGCCGCCACGCATCGCGAGGCAAGCGGAACAGGGCGACATCGATCTGGCATTTCACACCAGCGAAGGCGCGCCGCCCGAATTGCGCGGGCGCGTGCTTTTCAAGGAACGATATGTGCTGGCAGGCCGCGCGGATCACCCGCGCCTGAAGCGGCGGCCAACGCTTGCGCAGTTCTGCAAACTGGAGCACGTGATCGTCTCGCCGGATGGCGGCGGATTTAGCGGCGTGACGGATGACGCGCTGGCCGAGGCAGGTCTCACGCGCAGGGTCGTGCTCTCGGTTCCGCACTTCCTGTTCATGATGTCAGTTCTCGCGAACACCGACCTCGTGGCGATGCTGCCTGCGCGGTTGGTGCGCGGCAACAGCGCGCTCAGGGTCGTCGAGGCGCCGGTTGAAGTGCCGGGTTACGAAATGACGATGCTCTGGCATGAACGCTCTCATCGCGACCCGGCGCATCAATGGCTGCGAGTATGCATCGTGGACTCGGTGGCGACCTGAAAACGCGTGGTCACCGCGTGGTCACCGCAAGTTCAATTGACGCGCCGCCCTTCAACCGGATATCCAGGATCGGTATAGCCCAGCGTGGAAGCATGACCCGGTGCAACGAGGCTATCCACCAGTTTCTCGTCCTCCGGTCCGAGCTGCAATTTCAAAGCATCGACGTAGCTGTCCCACTGCGCTTCGGTACGCGGCCCGGCGATGGTACTGCTAACGAGCCGGTTCTTGAGAACCCACGCCAGCGCGAATGCAATCGAAGTCGTGCCGCGCTCTGCCGCATGTGCGGCGATCGTCTGCGCGATCCCGAGCGACTCCGGCCGCCACTCGGTCTGCTGGATTCGCTTATCGCCGCGACCTACTCGCGAATCGGCCGGGGGCGTTGCATCGACCGCATATTTGCCGCTGAGCACTCCGCGTGCGAGCGGGCTGTACGAGACGACACCCAGACCGTAGTGATGCGCCGCGGGCAACTGTTCGACTTCCGCCGTGCGGTCGACGATGTTGTAAAGCGGCTCGCTCGCGACCGGCCGATCGATGCCGATCTGGTCGGCAAGACGCGCGATTTCGGCAATGCGCCAGCCCTTGAAGTTGGATACGCCAAAGTAGCGGATCTTCCCCTGACGGATCAGATCGGCAATGGCGCGCACGCCCTCTTCCATCAGCGCATCGGTCAGCGCCCGGTGAAAGTAAAGAATGTCGATGTAGTCGGTGCCGAGCCGCTTCAGGCTCGCTTCAACAGACTGGATGATCCACTTGCGCGACTGGCCTTGTTCGTTCGGACCTTGTGCGGTCGGAAAACCGAACTTCGTCGCCACGACCCAGTTGTCCCGGCGTTCTGCAATGGCGCGCCCAACGATTTCTTCCGAACGGCCCGCGTGATAGACGTCAGCCGTATCGATGAAATTGACGCCCTGGTCGTAGGCTTTTTCGACGATCCGCTTCGAGCTCGCCTCGTCAGTCTCGCCGCCGAACATCATGGCGCCGAGACACAAAGGTGAAACCTTCAGGGCACTGCGGCCGAGATACCGATAATCCATTGTGTGTGCTCCGCTCAGGCCACGCCTGAGATAGAAATTGTTGGAGGATTCAAGCCGGCCGGTGAGGCGTCGCGGCTTTCGAAAACTCGCCTCGCGATCGGCAGCGCCGTGCTGGCCGTCGGCCAGCCGGAGTAAAAAGCAAGGTGAGTGATCAACTCGATCAATTCGTCACGCGATACCCCGTTATCGAGTGCCTTGCCGATATGAAACGGAAGTTCATTGCTGCGGTAAAGGGCGACGAGGCTTGCGACAGTAATCAGACTACGGTCGCGCGGCGAGAGCCCAGGGCGCGCCCACACGTCGCCGAACAGCACCTTGTCGGTGTAGTCCGCGAGTGCGGGTGCGATATCGCCAAAAGCCTTGCGTGCAGCGGTGGGTTCGGTGGGTTCGGTGGGTTCAATCGCCATGAAGTTATCTCCGACTCAAATCCAGATCACGATCCGCCGGACGAACGCCGCGCGCCCATGCCAGCTAAATCGCCTACGACGCTCAATTTACCGGCTGCGCAGGCAGGTGACTAGACGGTAGAATCGGCAAACACCTATGAGCGGAATTCATGAATGGCACGCGAAAACCTGAACGATCTGCTTGCATTCCTCGCGGTCGCGCGCGAGCGCAGCTTTACCAAAGCCGCGGCAAAACTGGGCGTATCGCAGTCGGCGCTGAGCCACACCATTCGTGGGCTGGAATCGAGGCTCGATATCCGTCTGCTGACCCGGACAACGCGAAGCGTCGCGCCTACGCCGGCCGGCGAGCGACTGCTTGCTACCGTGGGCCCGCGGTTCGATGAGATCGACGAAGAAATCGCGGCATTGAGCGAGCTTCGGGATAAGCCTGCCGGCACCATCCGCATAACGACCGACGAACACGCGGCGAACTCGATCCTTCAACCAAAGCTGACACAACTTCTGTCCGAGTATCCGGACATCAAGGTCGAGGTCATCGTCGATCTTGGCTTGACCGATATCGTCGCGCAGCAATATGACGTTGGCGTACGTCTCGGCGATCAGGTGGCGAAAGACATGATCGCGGTACGCATTGCGCCTGACATGCGCATGGCGGTCGTCGGCGCGCCCTCCTACTTCGCCAAACGTCCGCGGCCCAGAACGCCGCAGAACCTGACCGATCACAACTGCATCAATCTTAGGCTACCGACCCACGGAGGCCTCTATGCCTGGGAGTTCGAAAAGTCTGGTCACGAACTGAAAGTGCGCGTGGAAGGCCAGCTCGTGTTCAACGGAACAAACCAGATGCTCAATGCCGCGCTAGCCGGTTGCGGACTGGCCTATGTTCCGGAAGATCTGGCGCGACCGTATATCGCCGACGGGCAGCTCAAGCAGGTTCTCAAGGACTGGAGCCCGATCTTTCCGGGCTACCACCTTTATTACCCGAGCCGCCGTCAGTCTTCGCGAGCGCTGGCTGTGCTGGTCGATGCGCTGCGCTACCGGGCTAGCCCGGTAGCGCGAATACATCGATAGCATCGAGCCGACACGAGTGCCGTGCGCAATTCCCTACGCAAGATCACGCCGCGCCGATCGCATCCAGTTCAGCGCGCACCTCGTCGCTCAGGCTCAAGTGTGCGGCCTGCATGTTTTCACGCAGATGCCCAAGCGACGACGTGCCCGGAATCAGCAGAATGTTAGGCGCGCGATACAGGAGCCAGGCGAGCGCTACCTGCATCGGCGTCGCGCCGATCGTTTGCGCGACCGTGGAGAGCGCTGACGACTGGATCGGCGTGAATCCGCCCAGCGGGAAGAACGGGACATACGCGATCCCCTTCTCTGCCAGTGTATCGACCAGCGCATCGTCTTCCCGATGAACCAGGTTGTACTGATTCTGCACGCAGACGATCTGTGCGATGCCCTGTGCCTCGGCGATCTGGGCCGCGGTCACATTGCTCAAACCGATATGACGAACCAGCCCGCGCTGTTGAAGTTCGGCAAGCGCCACGACCTGCTTTTCAATCGACCCTTCGGCAGGAGCGTGCACGCGGCCCATGATCCGCATGTTGACGACGTCGAGCGCGTCGACCCCGAGATTGCGAAGGTTGTCGTGAACGCCGCGCTCGATATCTTCCGGCTCGCCCGCCGGCAGCCATGAACCGTCGTTGCCACGGACCGCGCCAACCTTGGTGACGATCACGAGGTCATCTGCGTAAGGATGCAGTGCTTCGCGAATCAGCTGGTTGGTCATGTGCGGCCCGTAGAAATCGCTCGTATCGATGTGATTGACACCCGACGCCACCGCTTCGCGCAGTAGGGCGATCGCTGCGTCACGATCTTTCGGCGGCCCGAATACGCCGGGTCCGGCCAGTTGCATGGCGCCATAGCCCATGCGTCGCACGGGGTGGCCAGCCAGCGGAAATGTGTCGACGGGGGTGAAGTTCGACATAGCGCTCTCCTTGATGTGAGGGGTTGAGCGGCAGTATGACGGGGATTGCGTTGTTCGATAATCGGGCCTAAATTGCACGGGGTGTTAAACATTTTGAACAACGGCCATGGAATTCAACGATCTTGCCGCCTTCGTTTCGGTCGCTCGCGCTGGCGGCTTTCGCGACGCCGCGCGCATCAGCGGGGTCTCCGCCTCCAGTCTAAGCATTGCTGTGCGTCGTCTCGAGTCGAAGCTCGGGTTGCGCCTGCTCAACCGGACCACACGCAGCGTGGCCCCGACCGAAGCCGGACTGCGCCTGATCGAAAAGCTGACGCCGTTGTTCAGCGAGATGGAAGCCGCGCTGGATGTCCTGAACAGGTTCAGGGACAAACCGAGCGGCACGCTCAAACTCAACGTGCCGTCGAGCGCCGCGCGCATCGTGTTGCCGACCATCATCCCGCGGTTCCTGAAGGCCTATCCCGACATACGCGTGGAGGTGGTGTGGAGGATGGCTTCGTCGACGTGCTGTCGATCGGCTGCGACGCCGGCATTCGCTACGACGAGCGGCTCGAGCAGGACATGATCGCGATGCCGATCGGTCCGCGTGCGCAGCGTTTTGCTACGGCTGCGGCGCCGGAATATCTCGACATGCATGGCCGCCCCGAGCATCCGCGCGACCTGCTTTCTCATGCGTGCCTGCGTGGTCAATTTGCCGGCGGCGCTACGCCGACCTGGTATTTCGAGCGTGACGGCGAGGTGGTCCAGCTGAATCCGTCGGGACCGCTCCTCGTGAGGCCCGGTGCTGCAATCGACCTCGCAGTCAGCACAGCAGTCGCGGGTGTGGGCGTGATTCACCTGTTCGAGGACATGCTGCGCCCGCATCTGGATAGCGGCACGCTTGAGCCGATCCTGGAGCCGTGGTGGCAGCGCTTTCCGGGGCCCTTTCTTTACTACCCGGGCCGCCGTCATTTGCCGGCACCGTTGCGCGTATTTGTGGATTTCCTGAAGACTGGCGGTTAAGCACGCAGTCGGTGTCGACGGATGCTTGCCAAGGCGCAGGCATCCGTCATTGCAAGTCACGTCACGCGAGTTCGATCAGAACGCGTGACGCATCCCCACGGTAACCGCCACTTGCGAGTTCGACGACGAAGGCGAAAGCGTGTTGATCATGGCATGCGAGAGCACGGAATCCGCAGGTGCGCCATGCACGTTCTGATATACACCTTCAAGGTAGAAGTCGGTGCGCTTGCTGATCGAATAATCGGCCTGGAGCATCCCCGTATTCCATCCCGGCGACGAACCGTTATAAGCGCCATGCGTGTACGTATACGCACCCGATAGGGTCAACGCAGGGGTCAGCGCATACTTGACGTTTGCTTCGTAGTTGTCGAGGCGCAGCGACCCACTCAGGCTTCCGGCGGAAGAGTCGCCCGCACCGAGGTAAGTGCCGGTTCCGAAGGAGAAGACGCCCGACGCATTGTCGAGTTGCGTATGGCTCCAGACCAGGCCGACGGTAGCCGGGCCAAACGTATAGTTACCCCCCAGCGACCAGATGCGCTGGCGTTGTGCGAGAAAGTTCGCACTGGTATCGCCCGTGGTAACGGCACCGCCCGCGCTGCCTGCGTTGTTGAATTGCAGGTATCCGGCGGCAAGATTGACAGGCCCTTCCGAATAGGAAACGCCAAAGCCATATGAGCGGTTGTTCGCGAAGCTGCCCGCCGTGTTGCTGAAGGCATACATCGCTTCGAACGTGACGCCGCGGTACGTCGGGCTCGTGTATTTGACCGTGTTGTTCACAACAACCGAATTGCCGGCAAGATTGTCGTTTTCGAACGGATGCGCGGCCATGTTGCCGCCCCACGTATTGAACTCCGCCGTGAGCGGTCCGACAAGGTCGTTCATCACGTCAAACTGGCGGCCGAACGTCAAGGTGCCGTACGGATCGCTTTGCAAACCGACCCACGCCTGAGAACCGAAACCGTCGCCGGAGAAAGCCTGGGCGCCGTTATTCAGAAGGAAGCCCTGCTCCAGTTTGAAGACCGCATGCAAGCCGCCACCGAGATCTTCCGAGCCCTTGAGGCCGAAGACCGTGTTTTGCGTCGAACTGGTTACTTCCTGCCAGTTGCTATGTCCGCCCTGATTGTTCGTGTAGATCAATCCCGCATCGATAAGGCCGTAGAGCGTCACGCTGCTTTGCGCATGCGCCGAGATAGCAAAGGCGCCGGCAAGCGCGACCACGAATAAAGATTTTTTCATACCTGTTGGCTCCGTGATTGGGCGGTGATGGATGTGATCGATTGTGTGCATTCGATACCCGCAGGCGAGCGCAGTGATCACCAACGCGACTGACGGATAAACGGGCAACGCATTCATACGCCGGTGCCGCGCGAATTGCGGAAACGTTCGAATTCGCTAGCTGATTACTGCGTGTAGTGCGTTTCAATGACAGGCCAATGGCGCGTACTGACTGCAGCATGGGTTGCAATCAAGTCACGCAGGCGTGTCCTGCAAGTGCCGCTGAAAATGAACAGTGCGATCATATGACGTCGAAAATAAATAACGCGTCAAAAATAAATTAGCGTGGTGCCAAAAAAACACGCGCTGACGATCTCACTGTGACGCCACACGCATCGTCGGGCTCTGAAATTGCGGTGATAATGGGGTAGAAACCGGCGTAGAAACCTGACCAGAAGCACCCAATATGACCGATACACACCTTAGCCCACTGCGCAAATTTGCCGATTTTGTTCGCGAGCAGCAGACCCGCCTGACCGAACGATGGATGAAGGCTGTGTTCGGCGACGTCGATCTCGTCGAAGCGGACAAGCTCACCTATCAGCAGCTCGCCGATCATCTGCCGGAAATTCTCGAAGGACTCTGCCTCGCACTCGACGTCGAAGATCTCGAACGCCTCGAACCGGCGATCGAACGCAATGCACGAAAACACGGCATGATCCGCTGGCGTCAGGGCTACCGGATCGAGGAACTCGTGCGCGAGCTTGATCTGTTTCATCGGGTGCTCGCCGATGCGCTTGAAGAATTCGCCGACCAGGACAACACGTTCACGCGACGCCACGAAGGCCGGGCACGGCGCCTGGTGGCCGAAACACTCAGCATGGTGACGCTCACGTCGATCAGGCAGGTGGTCAGCGAACGGGACCGCAAGATCGACGAGTACACCGGCAGGCTCGAACGCGCCAATCACGAACTGACACTCAAGCAGCGGCTGGTTGGCGATCTTTACGAGTCGCGCATGCAGATCACCCGCAGCGTGGTCCACGATCTGCGCAATTTTCTGAATGCGTTTTCGATGGCGCTTCAGTTGATCGGACGCGCGCCTTCAAAGGCCGATATGGCGCTGACGCTCGCCAACCGGCAGGCCTCGGACATGAAACAACTCGTCGACCAGATGGTCGAGTATTCCGTCGTGCTCGGCGACGACACCCCACTGGCACGCGAACAGGTCGAGCTGCATGAGCTTTACGATGAACTCGTTGCCGCCTCGCGCCCGGCAATCGAGGCTAAAGGACTGACGTTGCGCACTGAGTTCGATCCGGCGCTATCCGCTGCTACGTCAAATCGTCTGAAGCTTAAGCAGATTGCCGTCAATCTGCTCTCCAACGCGACGAAGTACACGAAGTCCGGCGAGATCGAATTTGCCTTCGCAACGGCAGGCCCGGAGCATTGGTCGATTCGCGTGACGGATACCGGCGTAGGCATTGCACCTGCGGATGCCGACCGGGTATTCGACGAATTCGAACGCGCCGCGGGTGAAGATATTCCCGGCACGGGCCTCGGCCTCGCGATCGTCAAGGAGCTGTGCCGCGTATTGGACGGGCACGTCGATTTTTCGTCGCACGAAGGCGTTGGGACCACGTTCGAAATCCGCTTTCCGCTGGCGCTGGCTGAATTCGAGTAAGCGTCCGCCGGTGCACGCCCAGTACAATTTATTTATTACGATCAACAAACAAAGACATTTTATTTCGTAATAAATAACCGATTAACTCATACGGGCCCCAGCCCCGGCTGATCGGCTCACACGCGAATTCAATCGCGGCTTTCCGAAGTTGCAATTACGGAAATTCGACACGTCCTTGACAAACGCTGTCGGCGTCACCTATTTTTCATCTGCTGCCAATATACGGATATCCGATTAAGGAATGCGTATCCCGAAAGAACCAGAATATCCAATCCAGATATTTAGTTATTCTACGCATATTGCATAGAGATGCAGTTCTATGCGCTTTGAAGCAGGTTGGTCTCAACCGCCATTCGCCGACGATGCACCATTAATATTTCGAACTCCGATACATCTTGATCGGCGAGAGCGGCCTTTGTGAAAAGGTATCTGAACCCACCACCAAGGATAGAGATGAAACGAGACGAGCGTCTTACCGGCCATAGCCACTATCGCCATAGCAGGCTGCCGGGCATGGGAACCTTAGCGGTCGCAATCCTGCTTCTCGGCGGTTGCGGCGGAGGGGATAACGGTTCTTCCTCAGGCACGGCTGTGAGCATGCAGCAGACTGCAGCGAATCAGCAACTCACCGCACAACAAGCTGCACAATCGCAAACACCAACAGGCAATCAAACCTATATCGACCTGGTCGCCTACTCAGGCAATGCCACGGACGGACTCGCCCCCCGTCAAGTCACCGAGAATGCCGCGGTCATGCATTACCAGTGGACGCAAGGCAGAACACCGGTCAACTACACCACGACGACCGGCCACCTGACCGCCGCCGATTCGAGCGGCAACCCCGAAGCCACGATGTCCTACGTCGCGTACACCGTGCCGAGCACGAACGGCTCGCCGCGACCTGTTACGTTCGTCTATAACGGCGGGCCGGGCTCCTCCTCCATCTGGCTGCGGCTCGGCTCGTTCGCGCCGACGCGGGTCGCCACGCCCGATCCGGTGTTCGGGAACTGGCCGAATTACCCGCTCGTCGACAATAAGGAAAGCCTGATCGACACCACGGATATGGTCTTCATCGATCCACCCGGAACCGGTCTTTCAGAGGCGATTCTGCCGAATACGAACCAGAGGTACTGGACGACCGACGCAGACGTCAACATCATGCGCGACTTCATCCAGCGCTATCTGACGGTCAACAATCGCAGCACTTCGCCGATCTATCTCTATGGCGAGTCGTACGGCACGCCGCGCACCGATATGCTCGCGTTGGCGCTCGAATCGGCCGGCGTGCATCTGACCGGCATCGTTCTTCAATCTGCAATCCTGAACTATTTCGCGGATGCGATCGAAGCCGTCGCCATTACCAACTCGACGAGCGCGCTGGCATTGGATACGGATACGTTGGCCGGCTATTTCCCGGGCTACGCCATGGTTGCGGCTTACTACAACCAGGTGTCGCCGGCCCCGCTCAATCAGGATCTGTACGCATACCAGGCGGGCCTGTTCGTCACTGCGGAGTACAACCGGTTCAGGCGGTATTCGCAATCGTGGGTGCTCAGTCAGCTAGGCATACCTGACGCTTTGGGCACGCCGGTGTTTCCCAACGCCCAAACGCTTCAGTCGTGGACCCTGCCATCCAGTCTGACCTTGCAGGCGCTGCAGGGCTACTTCGGCGCCAACCCGTTCTCGACGAGCCTCCTGCCCGGCACGACGATCGGCCGCTACGACGGACGCGTGTCATTGCCGAATTCGGATCCGCGGCTGCAAAACGATGGAGACCCGTCCGACATCCTGATCTCCCAGCCGTTCACCACGGCGCTGGCGACGCAGATGCCTGACTACCTGGGATATACAGCGCCGAACGCGACCTATTTGCCGCTGAACGACAACATCATCCAGGTGTGGGATTTCTCGCATGACGGACAGCCCCTGCCCGACACGATCCCGGATCTGCTGGGTGCGCTGACGCTCAACCCGCAACTCAAGGTACTCTCGGAAAACGGCTTTCATGATCTGGCCACACCGTTTTTCAATACGGAGAAACAACTGGCACGGCTGCAAACGGTACCGGGTCTGAATCCGGACTTGCAGGTCAACTTCTTCCAGGGGGGACATATGATCTATCTGGATGACGTTGCCCGTCCGCTGATGAAACGGGATCTGGTGCGCTTCTATCGCGGCACGCCGCTTCCGGATGCGCTCGCGCTCTGGACGCTGCCGGCGCCATGGCGCGACGAGAGCCCCGCCAGTCAGCCGACCGCTACCGCTGCTGCCACGACGCAAGCCACGGCGCCCTGACTGAACTGACGCGACGTACCTCGTTCGCGATACTCTATTCACTCAAACAATGCGAGTCATCATGTCTCTTTTCGATATGTTGCGGCGTGTTTCCCCGTTGATCGTCCTCGGTTGCCTGATTGGCAGCGCGCATGCGTTACCGCCGCAAGCGGTTGCGCCGGCCACGCCGCCAACCGGGGCCAGAGGCGTCGACGGTCCGTTCTTCCCTCAAAACCGTGCGGCTCCCGTCGCGCCTTCTACCGGCACTGCCCTGCAGCAGGAAGCCCAGCAGCGGCTTGAAGCGCGGCTGGGGGCGAATACGGCCCTTAGCAATGGCGCGGCAGTCACGAAAACTCAGGCTCAGACCGCGGGGCTCGGCTATGTCGCCAAGCACTTCGATCAGATCGATACGAGCCATAAGGGAAGTGTGACCATGAGCGACGTCAGGCAGTACCTTCAGCAGCAGGGCCGCTAGCGGCCGGTCATTGGTCATGTTGGTGATGTTTTGTCGTGTTGGTCACTAGTCAGGGCGTGTCTTTCTTGCAGGGCCGCCTTTGACAAGCGCGAATGGCCGGAGCGGCCATTCGCGCTTCTACTTCGCCCCGGCGCTCCTGCCGACCGGCAAACATTCACTTAACGCGCCGCCGCGGTCGCTCAGGCCTCGCACCACGACCTCGGATGATTTGCCGTCACGTCTCGCCAATTCGGCGAGGTCGAGCAACGCGGTGTATTTCGCCGAACAGTCCTGTTGGGGTTCAATCGCTCGCTGCACGGTAGGCGTGTCAGTGTTGATGACGCCCTCACCCATCGCAATCACGACACCGGCCGCAACGATCATCGCCGCCAACGCACCGACCTTGCATAACGTGCGTGTGCGTACCGCGTTGAAACCCGACCGGACCACCTGCGCGCTTGCCTGCCCGCTCATCCACGGCGGACCGCGGTGCCCGGCCTCATCGCCGGTTCTCACTCGCAGGTCGTCACTCATGACCAGTGCGCCGGCACCCAGATATTGCCCACCCAGTGACCCGGTACCCACACGACAGGGCGCGGCACAGGTGCCACATACACGACACGCGGTGCAACATACACGGCAGGCGGCGGGGGCGGCGGCGGAACGTAGACAACCGGAGGCGGCGGCACATACACAACCGGCGGCGGTACGACAACCGTCGGAGGCGGCGCAGCAACCACAACCGGCTTCGGTGCAACCACAACCGTCGTGCCGCCGGTCGTGACCACACCGGTGGTCGTGACCGTCCCGCTAGTCGTCACCGTGTGGCCGTACGTTCCCGTCGCGCTCGTCGACGTCGTCACGACGCCCGGCGCAACTCGCGTGGCCGTACCGGAGTGGTTGACGGTGCCACCATCGGACCCCGTCACCGTGCCCGAACGTGAACACGAAGAACCCGCGCAGTTGGTCGAGGCCGAATGGTTGACCGTGTTGCCGTTCGAGCCCGTGATCGACCCGGACGACGAATACTGGCCAGGCGCGGTTTTAGTCACGTCGCCGGAGGTCGTGGCTGTTTTGCCGTCCGGTCCGGTGAGGTTGCCGGTATGCGAACAGGTGCCGCCCGCGCAATTGGTGTCGCCCGAATGCTGGACCTGGTTGCCGTAGCGTCCCGTCGCGGTGCCCGAATTCGAGAACTGGCCGGGGGCGTTGCGGGTCACCGTGCCGGTGTTGGTCGCCACACCACCGTAGGGGCCGGCCACGCCGCCGGCATGCGAACAACTGCCACCGCCACACGAGCCGTAACGCGCGCCGTTGTAGGTGCCGCGTGACGTGTAGGCGGTGCCATGTTGCGACCAGGCGAAAGCCGACGCGCTGCCGAGCGCAAGGACGGCGACGGTTGCGGTCAGCGCGAGCTTGCGAAGCGCGCTGCGTACAGATACGACGGTCGTCACGGAGGCAGGGGCAGAGGCGGTGGCTCGGACGACGAACGAACAGTTTTTCACGGTATGTCCTTCTTGATTTCGGGCCACTTTTGCGCACTGCGGCGTGGCGACAAACGGACTATAGAAGGGCACCTGGATTTAATCAGCAGCGAAGATATGTCGCCCTGTTTCACCGCGACAGAGGCCCGCTGGACAAGGCTTTGCGGGCAATTCGAACGCGCCGTGACATAGGGCGACATAACTTGTTGCGGGCCGCGCTCCACCCGTGCCGCGAGCGGGCTCAAACGCGCGACAGAGGGCCAGGTTCGACACCGCCGTGACACTTTTCCGCAAAGCGCATGTCGTAGGGTTCGATGAATGCGACGGCGCAAGCCGCTTACCTGTCAACCCGCTTTATCTTCCTTCAAGAGGCGCTCATGTCGACAAAACGCGAGTCGAAACCCAAAGCCGGGACGAAAGAAAGCACGGCGAAAGCAGAAGGCAAACGAAAGCCGGCCGCCAAGGCCGCGGCATCCGGCAAAAAAACAGCGGCGCTCGCCACCGCCGCGAACCAGCCGGCAGGCACGGCCGCCGCGGCGTTCAGTCCGCGGATACTGGACACGCCCGTATTCGCGCAGCCTCAGCCGACCGCGGACCCAACGGTGTTCCGCGTGCCCCATCCATCGGACGACGCGGCCTATAAGGAAATCGACAAGCTCAATGCGGAGCACAAACTGTTTCCGTTGCCGTTTCCCGCACCGAGAGGCGGCGTGGAGCCCCGGCTCACCCTCGCCGAGGTCATGGGCGGCAACGCAGCCGCCATCAACAAAATCACCTCCTCCGGACAACTGGTCTTTCACGCGCTAGGAGATTGCGGCAGTACGAAAGGCCCGGCGACCCAAAACGAAGTAGCCGACAAATTGACCGCCGACTTCAACGAAGCCGACACCAGCGAGGTGCCGCAGTTCGCGTTGTTGCTCGGCGACGTGGTCTATAGCTTTGGCGAGAGCCAGTACTATTACGATCAGTTTTACGAACCCTATCGCGACTATCCGGCGCCGATCCTCGCCTGCGCCGGCAATCACGACGGCATGGTTTCGCCGGAAGCGCATGCCACGAGTCTCGCTGCGTTCCTGCGAAATTTTTGTGCGGAGACCTTCGTCGTAGCGCCTGAAGCCGGCGGATTGTCGCGCACCGCGCAAATTCAGCCCGGCGTGTTCTTCACATTCGAGGCGCCGTTCGTGCGCGTGCTGGCGATTTACAGCAATACGCTCGAAGATCCCGGGGTGATTTCAGACCCCAAGATCGGCAGTACTCAGCTTGATTTTCTCGACGCCGCGCTCAAGCGCATCAAAGCCGAGCAGTTCAACGGCGCACTGCTGATCGCGGATCATCATCCACCCTACTCCGCGGGCGGACACGGATCGAGCGTCGATATGCTGGCGCAGATCGACAAGGTCTGCGAAGCGAACGGCGTGTGGCCGCACGCGTTTCTTTCCGGTCATGCTCACAACTATCAGCGCTTCACGCGCACACGAAATGCGGACGGCACGCAGATTCCCTACCTCGTGTGCGGCAACGGCGGGCACGGTTTGATCAAGCTCGCCGCAAAGGGGGCGCCCACCATCCGCGCGCCGCAAATCATCCAGGCAGCCTCGGCCACCGCCGATCAGGTCGTGCTGGAAAACTACGACGACACCAATTATGGCTATCTGCGCATCGTCGTCACCGCGGCGCAGTTACGTATCGAGTATCACTCGGCGTCTGACGGTCTCAACACAAAGGCGCCGAACGACTACGTCACGATCAACCTTGCCGAGCGCAAGGTAGCTCATTTCGTTGCACCGGATATGGGGCATCCGCTGGCAGCGCGGGCGGTGCGTGCTTTGGTGCGCAGCTAGCAGCGAGACGTCGCGCCGTGCGCCCGGCGCCGGCGCGCTTCATCCGGGCACCTCGCATTGAGGCGCGGCTCGAGGCGTTCCGCCTGCGCTTTCCCGTAAACCTGCGTTTTCACGAAATCACCTGTTTTTACCGGTGCAAAACGATGTAATCTCTCGTCTTTCTTCTTGCATCAAAACCGATGAGTCGAGCGTTGGCGAGCGAACAACTACAACAAACTGCGGCACCCAGGCGCCGCCGGCCTATCGTTCTTCGTTTGCGCAGCACCGTGGTGGTGCTGACCTGGGGGATCGCCAACTTCGCGCATTCCGCTCACGCAGCCGATTCCGCGTGTCGCGCCGAAGCCGGCCCGGCTGGCCGGCCCGCTGTCGGTCTCGTGCTGTCAGGCGGCGGCGCACGCGGCTATGCCCACCTCGGCGTGTTGAAGGTGCTCGAGGAAAACCGCATTCCGGTCGACTGCATCGCAGCCACCAGCATGGGCTCGGTAGTCGGCGGCCTGTACGCGAGCGGCATGACCGCGCAGGACATGCAAAACCGCCTCGCCGGGGTCAACCTCGCCGACATCGCCTTCGACGTCACCGACCGCGCCGATCTGCCCCAATCCCGTCGCGAAGACGAGCGGCTGTACGCGAACAGCCTCTCGCTCGGTTACGGCGCTAATGGCTTCCGCTTGCCGGTCGGGCTCGTCCAGGGCAATCGCCTGCAAGCGTTGCTGCAGGACTGGACGTCCGCCGTACCGGGCAACGTTTCGTTCGACCGCCTGCCGATTCCTTATCGCGCGATCGCCACCGATCTGAGCACCGGCCAGAAGGTGGTGCTCGATCACGGTTCGCTGCCGCAGGCGATTCGCGCCAGCATGGCGTTGCCCGGCCTGTTCGCGCCGGCCGATATCGACGGGCGTACCTTGGTGGACGGCGGCATCGTCAGCAATCTGCCGATCGAAACGGCGCGCGGCATGGGCGCGAACGTCGTGATCGCCGTGGATATCGGCTCACCGCTGCGGCCGCTGAATGCGCTCGCTTCGCCCGCCGACGTGATGCAGCAGATGATCGGCATCCTGATTCACCAGAACGTTGCGCGCCAACGTGAGCAGTTGCAAACCGGTGACCTACTGATCGAACCGGCGCTCGGCTCACTGAGCTTCACCGATTTCGCCAACGCGAGCCAGGCGATCGCGGCCGGCGCCGCCGCCACGCGCGCGGCCATGCCGCAGCTTCAGCATCTGGCGCTCTCGCCCGCCGACTACGCCGCGTGGCGCGCCCGGCATGGCACGCTCCCCATGCGTCCGGTGCGGATCACGCAGATCGAGATCGCCTCGCCGGGCGCCGTGCCCGAGGCACGCATCCGCGCCGCGTTACACGTCAAACCCGGCGACGTGTACGATCCGGTCGCGCTCAACAAGGACTTGCTGGCGCTCTCCACCACGGGCGATTTCGACAATGTAAGCCAGCAACTCGTCGACGACGGCGACGTGCACAAGCTCGTCGTCTCCGCGCAGCAGAAGCAGTGGGGACCCAATTTCCTGCTATTTGGGCTCGGTTTATCGAGCAGTTCGACGGACGAAGGCGGCTTCCGGCTGCATCTCGGTTATCGCCGGCCGTGGCTCACTTCGTCCGGGCTCGAAGGGCGAGTAGACGGGACCGTCGGCAGCGATCTGCTTGACCTGCATGCGGAGCTGCGACAGCCGCTGTCGAGTTCTTTTGGCTATTACGTCGCGCCCTATTTCGAGTTTCAACGCCGTTATGCCAACCTCTACGACGACTCCGGCAACGTCAAGGTCACGCAATACCGCTTGCAAACCGAGGTCGCCGGGCTCGATTTCGGCATACCGCTCGCGCGTCTCGGCGACTTCCGTATCGGTGTGGCCTACGCGCATGGCTTCGCGTCGCCCCAATACAACTTGCCGCTCGACGACACCCTCAACTCGCCACTGCTGTTTCCCGATATTTATGGGCGGCAGCTTAGCGCACGCGCACGTCTCGTGATCGACCAGCTCGACGATCCGCTATTTGCCCGCAAAGGTTACTTCGGCGAACTACGCGTAGAACGGTCGCTGTTCGCAGGCAGCGACAGCTTCACCGAGGTGTACGGCAAAAGTATTGTCGCGGCGAGCTATGGACGGCACAGTGTCAACGCGAGCATTGAGGCGGGTAACGATTTCGGCGGCACCAATCTGACGAATCCGTTCGGCTTCACGCTGGGCGGCTTCCAGCATTTGTCGGCCTACGCCGCCGACCAACTGTCCGGCAACTCGATGGCGTATGGCCAGGTCACGTACATGAATCAGCTTGCCACGTTCAACGCATCGCCGATTCGTGGCCTGTTTGCGGGCTTAAGCGTTGAAGCCGGCAACGTCTGGACCCGCGATTCGCAGTTCGGCAGCGGACCGCTGAAGCGCAGCGTGACGATTTTCACCGCGCTGACCAGTTCATTCGGACCGATGTATCTGGGCGTAGCGTTCGCACCGGGCGGGCGCAGTAACTTCTACTTCCAGTTGGGACATACCTATTGAGGTTGCGTAGGCATCGCGTGTTTCACGTCAACGTGCCCACCGGCCAGCTCATTTCGAAGCGCGCGCCGCTTAGGGTCAGGGGATCGGTGACGGCGATGCGGCCGTGATGCGCGCGCAGCACCTGCTGCGTAATCGCAAGTCCCAATCCGTAGCCGCCGGTCTGGCGATCGAGCCGCACAAAGGCGTCGAAAATGCGCGCGCGCTGCTCGGGCGGCACGCCTGTGCCGTCGTCTTCCACGTAGATCTCCACATTGCCGTGCTTGACGCTCAGGCCGACCATGATTCGCGAATGCGCGTATTTGCTGGCGTTGCGCAGCAGGTTTCGCATTGCGTAAGACATGAGGCGCTTGTCCATCACCACGCGTAGCGATGTGTCGACGTCGACTTGCGGGACGAGTTGCTTGTCCGCGTAAAGCAGCGTGGCATCGGTGATCTGGCTTTCGAACCATGCTGCCAATAGTGTGGATTCGAGGTTCGATTGCAGGGAGCTGTATTCGAGGCGCGCGTAAGTCAGGCTCATGTCGATGAGCTCGTCGAGTTCGGTGACGTCCTGGTCGACGCTCGCCAATGCGCTGTTGTATTCGGCCGCGGAAGCGGGTTCGCGCAGGTTTTCTAGTGCGAAGCGTACGCGGGCTAGCGGCGTGCGGAGTTCGTGGGAGATGCCGTTGGTGAGTTCGCGCTGCGCGGCGATCAGGCGTTCCATACGTTCTGCTAGCGCGTTTAGCGTACGGGCTAAAGGGCCGATTATCACGCTGTGCGACTCGCGGGCGCGGGTGTTGAAGCGGCCGCCAGTGAAGTCGATCGCGCGTTCGCGGACCATTACCAGGTCTAGCCAGACTGGGCGCATCCAGCGGTACGCTGTTATTGCTGGCAGCGATAGGGTTGCTAGTGCGATTGGTATTGCGGTTTTGGCTGTTGCTATTGTTTGCCAGATTGATGGGGAGGTTTTTAGTGTTAGGGCTAGCGTTGCTATTGAGGCTGCTAGTACTAGTGCTGTTAGTGTTAGTAAGCGTGTGTAGACGCGTACGTATAGCCTCGACCAACTCGGGATTCTGTCTGCCCTCGTGTCCGTCCAGGAACGGCGGAAACGGTGCCAGCGCCATTTTCCATATCGGTAAGGGGTTAGCTTTTTTTGCTCCGCTGAGGGTGGCATTTCTTTGTCTTCTCTTCTGTTCTTTTCGTGCGTTTGTGGTCTATTAGCGTCGCCCCTGTGCGGGGCAGGCACTTACTTTCTTTGCCGCGGGCGGCAAAGAAAGTAAGCAAAGAAAGCCGCTTCACACCGCTAGCTCATAAGTGGGTCCCCTGGCTTGGAGGAGGTAGTGGTGCATCTGGAATCCGTGCCCTCGCACATTCGGCCACAGTGACAAGGCACTCATTCTTCCGGCGGCGCTGCGTGCGCCGAAGCCCTTTTCCCTGGAACCAGTGGCAGTTTAGCTTGGTTCCTTTGCGTGCTGCCGGTGGGTTGCTTCGCTCGGTCCCGCCTTTTTCGTTGCCTCTTACGTCCTTCGCACGAATGCCAGGGGTCGCTCCGCTACCGTGTCTCGCTCGTTGTCCAGTGTGATCATGTGGTAGCTGCCGGTCAAGCGCACGAGCGTCACCGAACGGCTTCCCAGGTGCTCGCACACGAACTCCGCAGAGCGGATGCTCGTCACCTCGTTTTCCTCGGAATGCATGACCAAGGTCTCGCAGGTTACGCGGCCCAAAGCCCGCCTCACCGCGAAACGCATCCAGTCCACCTGCTCGATCGCCGCCAACGGCACGTACGGATAGTGGACGCCGCTCCCCTTCTGCAAGTGGCGGCGGATCAGGTTGCAAATGCGCGCATTCTTAATGCCAAACGGCTCGCCCTCCGGCACGCGAATCAATCTGCGCAGACCCGGCACGCAGTCCATCAAATAGCGCAACGGCCGTAGACGTGAGCCGCCCCAACCATCGAGGAACAAGGGCGGCGACAGCAGAATCAGGCGCCCCGTCGTCATGCGCTCGCGCGCACTCAACATCACCGCAAGCAATGCCCCCATCGAAATGCCCCCAACGTCGACGCGCTCGTATCGCGCCACCAGGTCGCGGTAAGTGCGGCTCAGCAGCTGCATGTAGTCGCTCAAGGTCACCCGGCTCAATGCGTCAGGGTTCGAACCGTGGCCCGGCAGCGACGGCAAATGCACGTCGCAACCAATCTGCTCGAACTTGCGATCGAGCGCGCCAAAATCATGGCGCGTGCGCCTAAACCGTGAATCATCAACACGGCATGGCCGGAAAGAGGGGAAACGCGAGCGGACATCGCTTAGCCTGTCGTTGCACAAGCCCGCGATGCTAATCATCCCCGCCTCGCATCACTGTCGATTTGCGACCGCGTTTGTAGAGTTTTGTCGGCCGATATTTCGACGTATTACGCCATCGAAACGCAACGTCAACTCACCCGAACCTCAGTCTCAACCTCAGCCGCAGCGCCTTCAATCCCACGCCAGCTTGCTGAACTGATAGCCCTTGCCGCGCACCGTCTTGATGCGCTGCGGGGTGCCGGCGTCGTCATGCAGCTTGCGACGCAGCTTGGAAATGCCGCCGTCGATCGTACGGTCAAGGCCGTCGAACTCGATACCGCGCAGCTGCCGCATCAACTCGTCGCGGCTCACCACTTCGCCCGCGCAACTCACCAACGCCCACAACAAATCAAATTCGGCCGATGTCAGCTCGGGCAGGCTGCCGTCCGGAAGCTTGACCGCGCGGCTCGCCCGGCTGATCTCGAACTTGCCGAAGGTGTAGCTCTCGGGTTGGGCCGCCTCCGGCGTGCGCGCGTTCACCCGGCGCAGCTGCGCCTTGATGCGCGCCAGCAGCACACGCGGCTCGACAGGCTTATGCACGTAGTCGTCCGCGCCGAATTCGAGGCCCAGCACTTCGTCGAACTGCTCGTCGCGCGCAGTCACCATGATGATCACGCCGTCGAATTGCTCGCGCGCCTCGCGGCAAATCTGGAAACCGTCCTTGCCAGGCAGGTTGACGTCGAGAATCACCAGGTCCGGGCGGCGCTTGAGAATGGCCGGCACGGCGTCGTTACCGTGCAGCACAGTCTCGACTTCATATTCGTGTTTGCGCAGATAACCGGCGACCAGCGCGGACAGGCGGTCATCGTCTTCGACAAGCAGGATCCGGAATGGCATGGGGCGAATCGTTCGGGGCTGACTGTTCAATAGCGACGAGAAACGGTATAACGCAGTGCACGATCAGCAAACGATGGTGCCGCGTGACGTACACATCCGCACGGCGCAGATCACACCGGCAGCGGCCGGACGTGCCGGCTCGGCGCACAGCATAGCGGATGCGCCGCACATCGTGCGACACGACCGACAAAACTCGACAAACGCACAAGCATTTCGACACGGACGCGCAATGCGCGCGGCTAGCATCCCCCGATAGAAATAGCCCAAGGAACTGCCGTGACGACTGCTTCCAACGAAGGAACTCGCGCCCACTCGCCGTGGTTCGCGAGAGCTACTGCGCCCTTTGCGGTCATTCAGCAAGCCGCCCATGCACTCTATCCCGGCACCAGCGTGTTTCATCGCTGGCGCCGCATGCGTCTGTGGCTGCGCTCGCTGATGTCGTGGCGTTCCACGCAAGTATGGCTCAAACGCTGTGCCATTTCGCCTTTGCACGATCTGGTGCAACGTCATCCCACGGCGCTCGAACGCATGCATCGGCCGTTCCTCCATACCCGCTTCAGCCCGCGCGAACGCCTCACGGCGAGCCTCGATCATCACGCGCTGACACAGCAGCGCGTGCCGCAACTCGCCGCGCGTATCGCCGCCGTCGGCTCGGCGCCGATCGCGTCGTTCGGGGTGGGCGCCGAGCGCTGGCACGTGTCGCTCGAGTCAATCGAACAGTTTCAGAAGGAAGGCGACTGGACCTTGTGCATCCGCGATGCGCGCGATCAGCGCATCGTCTCCTGCACGTTCAGTCTCGCCTACCTCGGCGGCAAAGTGCGCCGTCCCCGTCTTTGCATCGGCTCCGTGCAGGGTCCGGACAGTTCGGTCAACGGACGCGAACTGTTTCGCGCACTCACGAGGCGCTGGTATGGCCTGCGGCCGAAAGTGCTGGTGATTTACCTCGCGCAATGTGTCGCCGCGGCACTCGATGCGGGCGGCACCTTCATTGTCTCGAAGCAGGCGCATATCTATGCCAACTGGCGCTATTGCCTGAGAAGGCGTCGCGTAGCCGCGGACTACGATCGGCTCTCGATCGAGTGTGGAGCACTCGCGCGCTGGAATGGCTGGTTCGTCCTCGCGCCGCCTGTGCGTTATCTGGCTGAACGCGAAGGCGACGGTACCGGCGACGCAACCCGACGCAAGCGTTACGCATTGCGAAACGCGCTTGCCGGCCAGATTCGCCGCAACGTCGCGGCAAGCAAGACTGAGCGGCTCTGCACACCTCGCGTTGTCGCTTGAATCTATTGCGATTTTTTCATTGACAAGGCATGCGGCAAAACGGCACACTCATTCACATGTTGACGCACACCTCCATCCCAGTCGCGATTGAAAATCGAACAATGCATGCCATCATCGGCAGGCATTTGGGAGCACGTGCGCGTTAGCAGTCTGAATCTGCAAACAAGACCCAAAGGCCCCGCCGGTAACGGAAGGGGCCTTTTGTTTTGTGGGTGCCTCTGTCCGCCGGCTCGATGATGGAGAGCAAGATGGATCAGGCAAGCCCGCAGTGCATGGATGACGACTCAAGTCTGTCTGCCTGGCAACAGGAAGAGAGTCTGCCGAAGGTAGTGCTACATTTTTCCGTAGTGCCAGGCGCAACGCTGACATGGCGCGTCGACGCCGACAGCACGCTGCACGCGCACGGCGCGCGCCTGTGGCTCACGCGCGTCAACTCGCCTTACGATCACTGGCTCGAACCCGGCAACGAGTTCCGGCTGCAACGCGGCGAACGCGTGTGGATCAGCGCGGATAGCGAACGCACCGCGCGCGTGTCGTTGAGTTGCGCGCTGCCCGCCCGACGAGGTTTCGTCAGGCGTTGGCTGGGGCGGCTCGCGTGGTTGGGCCCGGGGGCGCCGATGACACGATGACCCGATAACGCCCGGTCATAACTCGATGCTCGCGCTTTCGTACCGCAGAAAAGCAAACACCCCTGCAACGAGGGGTGATTGGGGGTGATTGGGGGTGTTGGTGATCAGCCATGCCGCTTGCCGGCATGGCGTTGACCGCGCCGCCAATTATTGCGGCGTCACCTGCACGGCCGCTGCCGAAACGAATACCGCGTGGATCGTATCGCCGACCTTGACGCCCTTCAGATCGACGTCCGGTCCGACTTCGAGCGTTTGGGTCTGATAGGCGCCTCGCAGCGTGACGAGGCGCTTCTTGTGATCGATCTTCTGCACGGTGGCGAGCACTTCGACCTGACGCGCGGATTCAAAGCCACCCGAGGCCGGCGCGTACACCTGCGTATCGACGCGCGCGCGAATGCCCTTGTCTGCGCCGGTGACCTTCTCGGCCTTGAGCAGCAATGCATTCTTGTACAGCACGTCCACCCGATCGCCGATCTTCAGTTGATCGAAGCCGGCAACTTGCTGGCTCACCAGCACGACCACCACGTTGCCGCCGGGCCCTTTGAGCGTGAGCGTGCGGCTACCCTGATCGATACCGACGATCTGCGCCTTGACATGCACCGGTTGCACCGCGCTGACGATGCCCTGCGCGGCACTGGCCATTGCGTCTTGCGCCCACGCCGGCTGCGCTGCGGCGAAAGCCGCCACCATCAACACTGCGCCAATTGTCGCTGCCTTCATTTACGCTCTCCTCCAGAAATTGTTCGATCTGGCGTGACGGCGATCTGAAACGACAGGATGCCGATTAACGCCGCGAATGCATACAGCTTCAGGATTTCACATATTAAAGCGGTGCGGCGCAACGCTTGTACATGCCTTACAAGACGCTACGATTGATTATATTGTGATTTTCAAATCAGCGGACGGCGTGATGCGAAACGCCGCGGCGCGGCGTTGCAGCGGCATCTTGCGGGTTGACCGCACCGCTTCAATCTTGTTGGCTATTCATATACGGCGGCAATACATGATATGCGTACAGCATTAAACACATACTGCATGACAGCATCGACGGCGCATTATTATTTTTATCGACGGCATTCGCCACAATGCAATCGGAATCCGTCACTTAAACCGATTAAACACCGTCAATAGCCGGTGAATCCATGCGCCGTGCAAAATAAAACAGCCCCGTCGCCTGAGCGAAGGGGGTGTTCATCATGCGACCACGGGAGCGCTATGCGCGCAGTCTCAACGCGAACGACGCTGAGGCAGAGGCACTTCCCTTTCCCTGCGCAAGCTCCAAATTCTTACACACGTTCAATCGCGATGGCGATGCCTTGACCGACGCCGATACACATCGTGCACAGCGCAAAACGGCCTTGCGTGCGATGCAATTGATACATCGCAGTCGTGACCAGACGCGCGCCGCTCATGCCGAGCGGGTGGCCGAGCGCGATCGCGCCGCCGTTCGGATTCACGCGGGCGTCGTCATCCGCGACACGCAACGCGCGCAGTACGGCTAGCCCTTGCGAGGCGAACGCTTCGTTCAGTTCGATCACGTCGAACTGGTTGATGGTCATGTTCAGGCGAGCCAGCAACTTCTGCGTGGCGGGCGCCGGGCCGATGCCCATCACGCGCGGTGCAACGCCCGCCGTTGCGATACCCAGCACGCGCGCACGCGGCGTGAGGCCGAAGCGTTTCGCGGTTTCCTCGTTGGCAAGCAGCAAGGCCGCTGCGCCGTCGTTCACGCCCGACGCATTGCCTGCCGTGACCGTGCCGTCAGCGCGCACCACGCCCTTCAGTTTGGCGAGCGTTTCAAGGCTGGTTTCGCGTGGGTGTTCGTCTTGCAACACGGTGATCGGATCGCCCTTCTTCTGTGCGATCGTCACGCCGACGATTTCCTGTGCGAGCGTGCCGTCCCGTTGTGCACGTGCGGCTTTCTGCTGACTGCGCAGCGCAAACGCGTCCTGATCGGCACGGCTGACCTTGTAGTCGGTTGCGACGTTTTCGCCGGTCTCCGGCATCGAATCGACACCGTACATCTGCTTCATCAGCGGGTTCACGAAACGCCAGCCGATCGTGGTGTCGAAGATATCGGCTTGGCGCGAAAACGCGCTGGTGGCCTTGCCCATCACGAACGGCGCGCGGCTCATGCTTTCGACACCGCCCGCCACCATCAACGCGGCCTCGCCCGACTTGATCGCGCGTGCGGCGATGCCGACGGCGTCCATGCCCGAGCCGCACAGGCGGTTCACCGTGGAGCCCGGCACGCCTTGCGGCAAGCCGGCCAGCAACAGCGACATGCGCGCGACATTGCGGTTGTCTTCACCGGCCTGGTTCGCACAGCCGTAGATCACGTCGTCGATCGCATTCCAGTCGACGTCTTTATTGCGCTCCATCAGCGCTTTGAGCGGCACCGCGCCCAGCTCGTCGGCGCGAACCGACGACAGCGAACCCGCATAGCGGCCGATCGGGGTGCGAATCGCGTCGCACAAGAATGCTTCGGTCATGTGATGTCTCCAGTTGATGTGCTGTGTGCGCTCTGCCGCCAGCGGATACCCGATTGCGGCGCTGGCCGTTTGCGTCTCGCGCGAGCCGGCTGCTTCGCAGCCTCGACCCGGCGAGTGCAATGGGAAACGGCTGCATGGCAGCCGTCGCGTCAATTCAGCTTAGCGCAGGATGGTGAACGATGAACCCTGAAATCAGGTCATTTATTCTATATACGAACACACGGTCATATATCGAACAATTAGACACGATAATAGGCGCGTGGCCGAAACCATGTCAAGCGAAGCCGGCCTCGGCTTAGGGAATACCTGCAAGGCGGCAGCCCTGCTGCAATAAGTATGCAAAAGGTCTGAAGATTGGCGCGCTCGTGCCGGCAAAGGCGCCCCCAGATCTGCCAGCACGAGACTCTGGACCATTCCACTGTCCACGATGTCCTTGAAACACCCACCTCGGCACGCGCGCTTTCAGCGGATCTGAATACCCTCGTCGGCGATATAGCTGCGAATCACATCGGCGAAGCTGCGCTCGCCAGTCAACCCGAGCCGTTCGGCACGCGAGGCATCCCACTGCCCCGGCCAGCTGCCAACAATCTTCTCCACCCGCGCATCCGGCGCCCACACGATCCGCCGCGCAGTCGCTTCGCCCGCCACCTCGCACAGCGCCGCCACCATCTCGTCGACGCTCACCGAAATCCCCGGCAGATTCAACACGCGCTGGTTGCCGAGCGCGGCGGAATCAAGTTCGAGTCCGGCGATCAGGCTTTCGATCGCCTTGCGCGGCGAGAGCAGCCACACGCGCGTCGTGTCTGCTACCGGGCACACCGCGGTTTCGCCGTTCAGCGGCTCGCGAATGATGCCGCTCGCGAACGACGAGGCCGCCGCATTCGGCTTGCCCGGCCGCACGCTAATGGTGGGCAGCCGCAACACCCGACCGTCGACGAAACCCCGCCGCGTGTAATCGTTGAGCAACAACTCCGCGATCGCCTTCTGCGCGCCGTACGACGATTGCGGATTCAGCGCGGTGTCGTTCTGCACGACCTCGGGTAGATCGCCGCCATACACGGCCACCGAACTCGTGAATACCACCCGCGGCGTGTGCCCGCGCTGCCGGCAGATTTCCAGCAGCAAGCGCGACGCGTCCAGATTGATGCGCATGCCGAGATCGAAATCCGCCTCGGCCTGTCCACTCACGATCGCCGCAAGATGGAAGATCGCCGCGGTCCTGTCGTCGATCACGCTGTCGAGCATACTGCGCTCCGCGATATCGCCCACTTCCGAGCGCACGCGGCTGTCGCCGAAATCGCTTCCACGCACCACGTCGAGCAGCACCAGTTCGGTGATCGCTTGTGGCTTGCCGTGCTCGTCTTTCACTGCGCCGCGCGCCAATAGTTCGCGCGCGAGACGCTGGCCGAGAAAACCCGCGCCGCCGGTAATCAGTACTTTCATGAGGTCGTTCCACCTTCCTGGCGAGCGTTATGCAGATACGGCTTGAGCCAGCCGAGTCCTGCCGATGTGCCGGCCCGCGGCCGGTATTCGCAACCGACGTAGCCGTCATAGCCCAGCGTATCGATCAGATCGAACAGATACGGATAATTCAGTTCACCGATATTGGGCTCGTGACGTTCCGGCACGCCCGCGACCTGAATATGGCCGATGCCTGCCATATCGCGTTTGAGTTTCACCGCAAGGTCGCCTTCGACAATCTGGCAGTGATAGCAGTCGAACTGCACCTTGAGATTCGGCGCGCCGACTTCCGCGCAAATCGCCTGCGCGTCGTCCTCGCGGTTCAGAAAGAAGCCCGGCATATCGCGCGTATTGATCGGCTCGATCACGACAGTGATGCCCTCCTCTTGCGCGGCCTGCGCGGCATAGGCGAGATTCTTCAGATACATCTCGCGATGCTTCGCGCGCGGCTGATCCGCGCCAATCAGGCCGGCCATGACATGCAGTTTGCGATTGCCGAGCACGCGCGAGTAATCGAGCGCGGTTTCGATGCTACGGCGAAACTCGTCTTCGCGACCGGGTAGCGAAGCAATGCCGCGTTCGCCCCCGGCCCAGTCGCCGGGCGGCGCATTGAAGAGCGCCTGAGTCAGACCCTGCGCTTCGAGCCGCGCCTTGATTTCCCCGGCACGAAAATCGTACGGAAACAGAAACTCCACTGCGTTGAAGCCGTCTTTTGCCGCGGCGGCGAAACGGTCGAGAAACGCGTGCTCGTTGTACATCATGGTCAGGTTGGCGGCGAAGCGAGGCATGGCGGCAACTCCTTGAAAACGGTTTGGTTCAGCGCGGAAGCATCCAATCGATGCAAAGCCACGGTGGATTGATTTCGATCTCGCGATGGGAGGGTGTCGCCTCATTGAGCCACACCGCCATCGCGTCGATCATCAGAATCGGGTCCTGTCTACCAGCGCGCATCGAACGCCCTCCACAATTCGTCGAGCGCCGCGTCGTCGAGTGGTGCGGGCCGCGGGTTCGTCATCAGCCACAGGCGCGCGGTCTCTTCAAGTTCTTCGAGCACATACGAAGCCTGCGCCACCGAGCGCTCCCACACCACCGGGCCGAGACGCTCAAGCAAAACCGCACGGACGGTATCCGCAAGTGCGGCGATCTGCGCGGCCACTTGCGGATCGCCGGGCCGTTGGTAACGAATCAGGGGGACGTGGCCCACTTTCATCACGTAGTACGGGGTGATCGGTGGTAGGACATCGTTGTCGCGCCATACGCCGGCGAGCGTCAATGCGACCAGATGCGTCGAATGCGTATGAACGATGCCGCGCGTTTCGCTGTTGCGTGCATAAATGCCGCGATGCAACGCCAGCGTTTTTGACGGCTTCCCGCCGGACACCGTGTTGCCATCGAGATCGACCTTGGCAATGTCGGCCGGGTCGAGCCGGCCGAGGCAGGCGTCGGTCGGCGTGATCAGCCAGCCGTTGTCGAGGCGCGCGCTGATATTGCCCGCGCTGCCCACTGTATAGCCGCGTTGATAGAGGCTCGCACCGGTCACGCAGATTTCTTCGCGGACTCGTGCTTCATTCGTCGTGTGAAGTGCGGGCGTGCTGGTCATTGCGCGGCTCCATCGAGGTGACGCAGCGCCTTTTCGAAAAAGTCGATCGCGCCGAAGTTGCCGGATTTCAACGCGAGCGCGAGCGGCTCGGCGTCGGTCGTTGCGGTGGCAGGCACGCCCGGATCGATCTGCACGCCGATCCGCAACGTGCGCACGTCGAGCGCCTGCACTACGGCGCCCGATGTTTCGCCGCCCGCCACCACGAACTTGCGTACACCGCGCTCGCGCAAACCGCGTGCGATCGACGCCAGCGTGGATTCGACCAGGTGCCCCGCCTCGTTGACGCCGAGCTCGCGCTGCACCGCTTTGACTTCGTCGGGCGTGGCGGTGGTGTAGATCAGCACGGCTTCGCGCTTATCCAGGTACTGCTGGGCAAAGGCCAGTGCCTGCTCGACCACCGGATCGCCACGCGCCGCCGCTAGCGGATCGATACGGAACGCGGGTCGTGTTTCGCGCCAGGCCGCTACTTGCGCGTGGGTTGCTTTCGACGCGCTGCCGGCCAGCACCGCGGACAATCCTTCGATACGCGGCAATTGCGCGGCGTCGTTGCTTTCCGCGAGCAACCCGGCACGGCGAAAGTTGCCGGGCAGACCTAGCGCAACACCGGAGCCCCCCGTGATCAGCGTGAAGTCGGCACAGGCCTCGCCGAGTACGTACAGATCCGCGTCCGACACCGCATCGGTGATCGCCATTCGCACACCGACGCCGCGTAGTGCATCGAAGGATTCGCGTACGGCCGACACGCCTTTTGCCACGGTGTCGTAACGCACCAGGCCGACTTTCGATCCGGTCTGCCGCTGCAGCACGCGCACGAGGTTCGCATCGCGCATCGGCGTCAGCGGATGGTTTTCCATGCCTGACTCGTTCAGCAACGTATCGGCAACGAACAGATAACCGCGATAGATCGTGCGGCCGTTCTCGGGAAACGCCGGGCAGGCGATCGTGAAGACCCTTGCTCCAGCTACTTCAGAAGACAATGCGTCGAGCAAGGCGTCCGTGACCGGGCCGATATTGCCTGTGTCGGTCGAATCGAACGTCGAACAGTATTTGAAAAAGAACTGACGGCATCCTTGCGCACGCAACCAGTCGAGTGCAGCGAGCGATTGCGCGATTGCATCGGCAGCGGGAATCGTGCGTGATTTCAGCGCGACGACTAACGCATCGGCTTCGACGGCATCGTTCGACGCGGGCACGCCGATGGTCTGCACCGTGCGCATGCCGCCGCGCACCAGCATGTTGGCGAGATCGGTCGCGCCGGTGAAATCGTCGGCGATACAGCCCAGCAGCGCGCGTCCGTGCGACGTAGTCATGTCAGCCTCCGCGCTTACTTCGCCACCGGCAAATCAATGCCGGGGAAAATCTTGATCACCGCGGAATCGTCTTCGCCGGCATATCCCGCGGTCGACGCCATCATGAACATCTGATGCGCCGCCGCCGACAAGGGCAATGGAAACTTCGAGCGCCGCCCGGTATCGAGCACGAGGCCAAGATCCTTCACGAAGATATCGACCGCCGAGAGCGGCGTGTAATCGCCGTTCAGAATATGGGGCACGCGGTTCTCGAACATCCACGAATTACCCGCGCTATGCGTGATGACCTCGTACAGCGCATCGGGATCGACGCCTTCGCGCAAACCGAGCGCCATCGCCTCGGCGGCCGCGGCGATATGCACGCCGGCCAGCAACTGATTGATGATCTTCACTTTCGAACCCGCACCGTGCGCCGGACCCAGCCGATACACCTTGCCCGCCATCGCGGCCAGCACGTCCTCGCACGCGGCGTAGGCGGTGTCCGGGCCGGACGTCATCATCGTCATTTCGCCGGACGCGGCACGCACCGCGCCACCGGACACCGGCGCGTCGAGCATCTGCAAACCGGCCGCTTCGATGCGCTTGCCGAGTTCGGTCGCGAAGTCCGGCGCCACGGTTGCGCTCGCGATCACCACGCTGCCTGGTTTCATCGCGCCGACCGCGCCTTGCGCACCGAATAGCACCGTTTCGGTTTGAGCGGCATTCACGACCAGCGTGACAACCACTTCGCATTGCGCGCCAAGCTCGGCAGGCGACGCACAACCGATGCCGCCCGCCGCGACGAACGCTTGCAGGATTTCGCCGCGCAGATCGCACGCGTGGACCTGAAAGCCCGCGCGCAGGAGCGAGCGCGCGGCGCCCATGCCCATCGCCCCGAGACCGATAACGCCGACATTTCTGGACATGCCTGACCTCTACATTGATTAGCCGCAAGCGCTCCGCCGAACCCCAACCGGTCTCAACGCGAGCCGGTTCGGTTCAGCTAATGCCCGCCTCCGCGAGCCGCCGCGCCGCGTTGTTCATATGGGTGCTCGCCGCGTTACGCGCCGTCATCGGATCTCCCGCCCGGATCGCCGCGACGATGGCCGCGTGCTCTTCGCGCAGCTGCCGTGAGAAGTCGTCGCGCAGCGCTTCGTTGCGTCGGGTGACCAGGGTGCCGGCTTCGAGATACTGGTTCAGGAAGATGAGCGTCTTGAGGAAATACGGATTGCCGGTAGCGGCGGCGATGGCGCGATGGAAGGCGACGTCTTCGGCGACGCCGTTCTCGCCCCCGGCCTCCGCTTCGTCGATCCTGGCGAGGGCGGCGTCGATCGACATCATGTCAGCGGCGCTGCGGCGCATGGCGGCCTCCGCGGCAACTTCCGCCTCGATCGCCCGCCGCAACGCGAGGATTTGCAGCACCGAGCCCGCTTCAACCGCCTCCGCGTAGTCGATGCGCAGCGGCCGGATTGCACCGTGCGCGGCGATGAACACGCCGCTGCCCTGCCGCGGCTCGACCACGCCTTCGTTCTTCAGCCGCGAAATCGCCTCGCGGATCACCGTGCGGCTCACGCCGAACTGCTGCGCCAGCACCGCCTCGGTCGGCAGTTTGCCGACGCGCGCGAAGGTGCCCTTGTCGATCTGCTTGAGCAACTGCTGCGCGACGGTATCGCTCAGCGCGCGGGCCGGAATCTTGTCGAACATGGATTTCCCGATGGATCATGTTGTCGGGTCATCATACAAATTTGAGACTTCAGCAGCATCCATGCAAACCCTGAGTGTTTTTGGCAAAAGCGCTCAAAGTTGGCGAAACAGAAGGCTTAAGCTATCGTCACGCCTTTGCGCAGCGTCGCGCCGGCTGAACCGCGCGAATGCTGTGCGCCCTTCTTCGAACGCATTTTCAAGGCCCATGAGCAAAGCCCTGCCACCGTCTTCTGCCGATTCCGCCAGCGCCGAGCCGGCCTCGGACAAACCGGGCGACTCGTATGTGCAGTCGTTCGCGCGAGGCCTCTCGGTGATCCGCGCGTTCAATGCCGCGCGCCCCGAGCAGACGCTCACCGACGTCGCCACGGCCACCGGCCTGACACGCGCCGGCGCACGCCGGATCCTGCTGACCCTGCAGACGCTCGGCTACGTGGAGGCCGAAGGCCGCCTGTTCCGCCTCACGCCGAAGATTCTCGACCTCGGTTTCGCGTATCTGACCTCGATGCCGTTCTGGAATCTCGCCGAACCGGTCATGGAAAATCTGTCGGCGCAGGTTCACGAGAGTTGCTCGGCGGCCGTGCTCGACCGCACCGAAATCGTCTACGTGCTGCGCGTGCCGACGCATAAGATCATGACCATCAACCTGTCAATCGGCAGCCGCTTGCCGGCGTATTGCACGTCGATGGGCCGTGTACTGCTGTCCGCGCTCGACGACGAAGCGCTCGACGCGACCCTCGGTTCGACGCCGCTCTACGCGCACACGCCGCGCACGGTGACCGACAAGGAAGAGCTGAAAAAGTTGATCGCGCAGGTGCGCCGCCAGGGCTGGGCAATCGTCGACCAGGAGTTGGAAGGCGGTCTGATTTCCTTGTCCGCGCCGATTCGCAACCGCCAGGGGCGCGTGATCGCGGCAATGAATATCAGCGGCAACGCTCAGCGAAATTCGGCCAAGCAGATGGTGAAGGCGTTTCTGGAGCCGTTGCAGCAAGCCGCGCAAACCGTCTCGGAGATGGTGGCGCGACGCGGTTGAGCGGCAGTTGGGGCACACGCTCAGCGTAGCGCCCCACGCTTGCCGTTACCCTCTCATTGCCCCAGATACCGCTCCACCAGACGCGTCCAGAATGCCGCGCCGACCGGCAGATTGCGATCGTTGAAGTCGTAACGGGGGTTGTGCACCATGCAGCCGTCTTCGCCCGCACCGTTACCGATCCGTAGAAACGTGCCGGGCCGTTTCTGCAGCATGAAGGCGAAATCTTCGCTACCCATCAGGATGTCGGTCTGCTCGACCACGTGGTCTTCGCCGACCAGTTCGCGTGCCACCTGCACCGCGAAATCGGTTTCGGCATCCGAATTGATCACCACCGGATAGCCTTCGATGTATTCCACAACCGCCTTGCCGCCATAGCTCGCCGCCTGGCTTTCGGCGAGTTCGGTGATGCGCTTCTTGAGCAGCGCGCGCACTTCGGGGCTGAACGAACGCACGCTCAATTCCAGCCTCGCACTGCTTGAAATCACGTTGTTCGCGGTGCCCGCATGCATGGAGCCGACCGTCACCACCGCCGGCTGCGACGGGTCGACGTTACGCGCCACGATCGTCTGCAACGCCATCACGATGCTCGCCGCCACCACCACCGGATCGACCGTCAGATGCGGACGCGCCGCATGGCCACCCACGCCTTCGATCGTGATGATCGCCTTGTCGCCCGCCGACATGAACGGCCCCCTGCGGAACAGCATCACCCCCGGCTCCTCGCCCGGATGATTGTGCAGACCGAACACGGCGTCGCACGGGAAGCGCTCGAACAGGCCGTCGTTGATCATCTTCATCGCACCGCTGTCGATGCCGCTTTCTTCGGCCGGCTGGAAGTACAGATGCACCGTGCCCGAGAAATTGCGCGTGGCGGCAAGGCGCTGCGCGGCGCCAAGCAGCATGGTTGTGTGGCCGTCGTGGCCACATGCGTGCATCTTGCCGTGGGTGCCGCTCGCATACGGCAGCCCCGTTTGCTCGATGATCGGCAGCGCGTCCATGTCGGCGCGAATGCCGATACTGCGCGTGCCGTTGCCCACCTTTAGCGTGCCCACCACACCGGTTTGACCGACGCCGCGTGTGACCTGCCAGCCCCATTGTTCGAGCTTCTCCGCCACCAAGGCGGCGGTTTGCACTTCCTCGTAGGCCAGTTCCGGGTGGTGATGGATGTGATGGCGGATCTCGCGCAGGCTTTCGGCGGCAGGCACCAGGTCGGACACTTCAGTAAAACGCGCGGCTTCGCTCATCTATCGCTCCATGGGAAATCACGCCGCATCACGCGGCAAATGACGCGCTTTATATCACGCAATATCACGCTTATCGAACGTCGGCTTCCGCCTGCAAAAACGCAATCAACGCGTGCCCCGCCTCTTCCAGCGCCCCGGAGTTATCGATCCTCTTGCACCGAATCCCCTCAGGCAGCGAAAACGGCGCCCGTCGTGCGAGCCTGGCTGCAACCTGTTCCGCCGACTCTCGCGCCCGCGCGCCGAGCCGTGCTTCGAGAATATGGGGCGCTGCGTCCACATGCACGACTTCCGTGTGCGGATAACGCGCCAACGTATGCTGCAAATGCTGACGCGACCCGTTGATAACGACCGTGCAACCGCGTGAAAGCCATGCATCGAGCTCGATACCGATGCCATATCGCAGTGAATGGCTCGACCATTCGAGTGCAAACAGGCCGAGCACCGAACGCGCCGCGAATTCTTCGACACTCAACGCGACATGCGCTTCACCGTTGCCGCTCGGCCGCGTGATGTAGCGATGCGCAAACAGAATCGGCGCGCCCATCAGGCGGCTGCGCGCAAATCCCAGCAATGAGTCCTTGCCCGCGCCGGACGGCCCCATGACATAGATTAATCGACCTGCCATTGTTAGTTCACCTCGTGATTCTGAAACGGCACACGTTGCCACAGGACGAACGGCTCGCCGGGCGCAGGTTCGACAAAGAGCGCCGCGTGATCGAGAGCCAGGGCCCCAAGCGCAGGCGTTTGCGCCTGCCACCATGCAACCAGCGTCGCGCGCTCATCGGCATCGGCGAGCGAACTGGATAGCGTCATGTGAAAGCGGAATTCATCGAAGACGTACGGATAACCCCATTCGACCAGCAATGCGCGTTGCCGTTCGCTCAACGGCGCGGCAAGACGCCGTGCGAGGTCGGCGGCAGACGGCCGGGCGCGCAATGCATCGAGTGTTTGCAGCGCACTGGACGCAACGTGGCGAATGTTCTCTTCGCCCTGTGAATCCGCAGGACGCAGTGCCACAAAATCGCCGAGCGGCGCGACTTCGACAGGTAGTGAAAATGAGCGTTGCGTGCCGCCCCATTCGCGCGTCGCTGCAAGAAGATCGTGCTGGGTCACGCCTTCAGCGAGACGAAACGGCGCGACCAGCGTGCCGTGCCAACCATAGCGACGCGGCGCTTCGGTCAGTTCGGTCAGCGGACGCGCCAGATCTTCCGGTTGCGGCGGCACGCATTGCTCGCCGTTTTCCGCATCGCGCCCTAGCCACGCCGAACCCGCCCGCCACCATGCCGATTCGCGCGACGGCGCGTAATACACCGCGAAACGTGCCCCGGCGCTCCAAGCCGCGCCGCTCATACGTCCTGCTCCACCAGCAACTGCACACGGTCCGCCGCAAAATGCGTGAACCCGTATTTAACCGGCGTGCCTTCCAGATCGACGTCGACGTTTTCGACCCACAGCACCGGCTGCTGCCGGTTGATATTCAAACGCCGCGCCACTTCCGGCTCAGGCAAGACGCTGCCGATACGGCTCCATTTGCGCAGATAGTCGGTCACGCCATACTCGGCCATCGATTTGGTGATGCTACCGGTGCGCCCCAGCACCTCCGGCAAGTCCGCAAAACGCGCGGCCGGATACCAGTTGCGCGCGAACGTGAGCGGCACACCGTCCGATTCATGCAGCGTCTCGATCCGGTAGACCTGCGCGCCCGCCCGCAGGCCGAGCACCTTCGCGACGTTCGGCTCGGCCTTCACGCGCGAGGCCGACAACATCGTGCCCGCCGCAGCGTGATTCTGTTGCCGCAAGTTTTCTGTAAACCGCGTGCGCCGGCCAATCGTATAGTCGATCGCACCGGGCTGCACGAACGTGCCGCGCCCCTGCTCGACGCTGACGAGGCCCAATGCGGCCAGACCGAGCATGGCACGGCGCACGGTATGCCGGTTCACGTCGAAACGTTTGGCCAGTTCGCCCTCGCTCGGCAAACGGCCTTCTTCGCCGAAGCCGCTTGCTGCGATCTCCGCCGCCAGAATCTGCTCGATCTGCCGCCAGACGGCAACGCCCGCGCCGCGTTCGAGCAGCGTGCCCGACGTCGCGTTGTCGTTCGATGTCATGGTGCTGTCATTCCCTTGGGTTCAAATATTTGCTATGCCATGCATTGTAGTGTGCAAGCCGTGATGGAAATGTGAAATGACGGCCATGTGTGACAACACGCGACAAGCATACCCATAAACGTCTAGACGTTTAGACGAATAGATGGTCAAATGTCTACTCGCTGGATCAACAGGAATAACGATGAGTGCCACTTCCACCTCGCCTTCCTCCGCCATGCGGCGCGCATGGACGGCCGTGCTGGCCCGCACGTCGCGCGCCGATCTCGAAGCCGCGCTGGATTGCGCGCTGCAAGGCGTCCCGCCTCCCGCTTACGACTGGCTGCGGCCACCCGAAATTGGCCTCGCAATGGTGCGCGGCCGCGTGGGCGGCAGCGGCGACCCGTTCAATCTCGGCGAAGCCACCGTCACGCGCGCCACGTTGCGTTTGCGCACCACGGGCGACACACCGGCAGCCATTGGCGTTGCGTGCCATCTGGGCCGCGACCGCCGCCGCGCCGAACTGGCGGCACTGGCCGATGCACTGCTGCAAATGCCCGCGCATCACGCTGCCTTGCACCAGCAATTGATCGAGCCGTTTGCCGCACGGCAGGCCGCTGAACGTGCGGAACGCCGGCAGGACGTTGCGGCGACGCGCGTCGAATTCTTCACCATGGTCAGAGGCGACTGATGGAAAACTCCCCGATTGCATCGTCAACTTCGTTGGCTACCTCATTGGCCAACTCATTGGCCAAATTAACGCCCGGTTTCGCAGACCCGGTCCACGACACCCAGGCGGTATTCCGTACGTTGCTCGACACGCTGTCGCGTCCCGGCACGGTAGGTGTCGTCGAAAACGGTTTGCCGGAAGTGCGGAAGACCCCCGCAGCGCTCGCCGCATTTGCCGCCCTGCTGACACTGTGCGACTACGCCACGCCCGTCTGGCTCGCACAGCCCGATACGGCGCTGGCGTCGGCACTGCGTTTTCATACCGGCGCGCCGCTCGTCGACGAACCGGGACTTGCCGCCTTCGCCTATATCCACGATGCAGGCGCGATGCCTTCGCTAGATAGCTTTGGACTCGGCACGGCGGAGTCGCCCGATCAATCGGTGACGTTGCTGATCCGCGTCGAAGCGCTCACGGGCGGCACGCCGGTCGTACTGAGCGGCCCGGGCATTCAGCACACCGAGACAATTGCGCCGGTCGGTCTGCCCGAACACTTCTGGCGCGAACGCGCCGCCCTCGCGCCGCTCTTCCCGTGCGGCATCGATTGTTATCTCGTCTGCGGCAGCACGTTGATCGGCTTGCCGCGCACAACTCAAGCGAAGGTGAACTGATGTACGTTGCCGTCAAGGGTGGAGAACGTGCGATCGAAGCGTCGTGGCGTCTGCTCGACAAGGCGCGCCGCGGCGATACGCGGCTGGCCGAACTCAGCGTCGCGCAGATTCGCGAGCAATTGCGCCTTGCCGTGGCGCGCGTGATGACCGAAGGCTCGGTCTACGACGAAGAACTCGCCGCGCTCGCGATCAAACAGGCCGCGGGCGATCTGGTCGAAGCGATCTTTCTGTTGCGCGCGTATCGCACCACGCTGCCGCGTTTCGGTTATACGCAGGCGATCGACACGGAAGCCATGCAGGTCGAGCGCCGCATTTCGGCGACGTTCAAGGACGTGCCCGGCGGTCAGGTGCTCGGCGCGACTTACGATTACACGCAGCGTCTGCTGGATTTCGCCTTGCTCGCCGAAGGCCATACCTCAACCGATGCGCTCGCCCCTCCTTCTTCCAGTCAAGCCGCTCAGTTCGCAGCAGAGGCCATGCCACGTGTGGTCACGCTGCTCGACAAGGAAGGTCTGATCGAACAGGAACATCCCACGCCCGAAGCACCGGAACCCGGCGACCTCTCGCGCGAACCTCTCGCCTTTCCCGCGAGCCGCGCCACGCGTTTGCAAAATCTGGCGCGCGGCGACGAAGGCTTCCTGCTCGCCATGGGCTACGCGACCCAACGCGGCTACGCGCATTCGCATCCGTTTGCCGGCGAAATCCGCTTCGGCACGGTCGCTGTTGAAATGGAACTCGGCGAGTTGGGTGAGACAGTCGAAATCGGCGATATCGATATCACCGAATGCCAGATGATCAACCAGTTCGCCGGCAGCGGTAACGTGCCGCCTACCTTCACGCAAGGCTATGGCCTCGCGTTCGGACACTCGGAACGTAAAGCGATGGCCATGGCCCTGGTGGATCGCGCGCTGCGCGCCGAGGAACTCGGTGAAACGCTCGCCTCGCCGACTCAGGATATCGAGTTCATGCTCTCGCATAGCGATAACGTCGAAGCGTCCGGATTCGTTCAGCATCTGAAATTGCCTCACTACGTCGACTTCCAGTCCGAACTCGAACTCGTCAGACGCCTGCGGGCGCAACACGGCGCAGAGGATAACGATCAACGCAACGAGCCGGGCAACGATCAAGGCAAGGATCAGGATCAGCAGGAGCAAGCCGCATGAACGCGCCAGACACCTCCCTCACCACCGCTTCGTACGATAGCGCGGCGGACGGCTACAACTTCGCCTACCTCGACGAACAGACCAAGCGCATGCTGCGCCGCGCGTTGCTCAAGGCGGTTGCCGTGCCGGGCTATCAGGTGCCGTTCGGCTCGCGGGAAATGCCCTTGCCGTACGGTTGGGGCACCGGCGGCATTCAGGTCACCTCGGCGATCATCGGCAAGAACGATACGTTGAAGGTCATCGATCAGGGCTCCGACGAAACCACCAACGCGGTCAACATCCGCCGCTTCTTCGCGCGCACCACGGGCGTGGCGACCACGCGCCGCACGACTGAGGCGACGATCGTCCAGACACGTCACCGGATTCCCGAAGCGCCGCTCACCGACAAGCAGATTCTGGTCTATCAGGTGCCGATGCCCGAACCGCTCTACAAGCTGGAACCGCGCGCCACCGAATGCAAGAAGCTGCATGCCCTGGCCGACTACGGGTTGATCAGCGTGAAGCTGTACGAGGACATCGTCCATCACGGCAGCATCGCCACCACGTACGACTACCCGGTGATGGTCAATCACCGCTATCTGAGCTCGCCGTCGCCGATTCCGAAGTTCGACAACCCGAAAATGCATATGAACCCGGCGCTGCAATTGTTCGGCGCCGGCCGCGAGCGGCGCATTTACGCCATCCCGCCGTACACCGCCGTGCGTAGTCTCGACTTCGACGATCACCCGTTCGAAGTGCAGAAGTGGCAGCACGCGTGCGCACTGTGCGGATCGACGGAAAGCTTCCTCGACGAAATGATCGTCGACGACGCCGGCAAGCGCATGTTCGTGTGCTCGGATAGCGACTACTGCCATGAACGTCGCGGCGATCAGGACCTCGAACTGCCTTCATACGAAGCGCGCAAAGGAGAAACCGCATGACGCCGCTGTTGAGCGCCCGTTCGCTAACCAAACAATTTGGCGGCCGCAACGGCTGCAGGAACGTCAGCTTCGATCTGTATGCGGGCGAGGTGCTGTGCATCGTCGGCGAATCCGGCTCGGGCAAGACCACGCTGCTCAACGCTCTCGCCCTGAAAACCGAAGCCGATAGCGGCTCGCTCCACTACACGGCCACGCATGGCGAACAGCTCGATCTGCGCGCTTTGTCCGAACCGCGCCGGCGTCTGTTGATGCGCACCGAGTGGGGCTTCGTGCAGCAGAATCCGCGCGACGGATTGCGCAGCGGCGTCTCCGCCGGTGCGAATATCGGCGAGCCGTTGATGGCCGTCGGCGCGCGCCACTACGGCGATATCCGTCACACGGCAACCAGGTGGATGGAGCGCGTGGAACTCGACGCCACACGCATCGACGAATTTCCGGCGGCGTTTTCCGGCGGCATGCAGCAGCGTTTGCAGATCGCGCGCAATCTCGTCACCGGTCCGCGCCTCGTCTTCATGGACGAACCGACCGCCGGCCTCGACGTCTCGGTGCAGGCGCGCCTGCTCGATTTGCTGCGCACGCTGACGTCCACGCTGCATCTGTCGGTGCTGATCGTCACGCACGATATCGGCGTGGCGCGCCTGCTCGCACATCGCCTGATGGTCATGCAAGGCGGCGAAGTGGTCGAGTCCGGTCTGACGGACCAGGTGCTCGACGATCCGCAGCACCCGTACACGCAAACGCTGGTTTCCTCGGTTCTGCCGGTTTGAGGCTCACAATGCGATCCATTGAAACAAGCAAGGAATCACACGCCGCTGAACGCGCGTTCAGCGAGAACATCGCACTGATGCTGCGCGCGGCCGGCATTGGCAAGACCTTCACGCTGCACGGCCAGGGCGGCGTGCAGATCGAAGCGCTCGCGGGCGTGTCGCTCGACGTCGAACGCGGCGAGTGTGTCGTGCTGGTCGGGCCGTCAGGCGCGGGAAAAAGTACGCTGCTGCGCTGTTTGTACGGTAATTACCTCGCCAGCACGGGCTCGATTGCGATTCGCGACACCGTGGCGGACAACGAGCCGCCGGTGTCGATCACCGGCGCGGAGCCGCATGACGTGCTGCGTCTGCGCCGCGGCGTGGTCGGCTACGTCAGCCAGTTTCTGCGCGTGATTCCGCGTGTGCCGACGCTTACGCTCGTCGCCGAACCGCTGCTGTCGCGCGGCGTGGCGGAAGACCAAGCCCTTGCGCGCGCTTCAGCCCTGCTGGCGAGGTTGAACGTGCCCGAGCGGCTGTGGTCGCTCGCGCCCGCCACCTTCTCCGGCGGCGAACAGCAACGCGTGAACATTGCCCGCGGCTTGATCGCGGAGCACCCGGTACTGCTGCTCGACGAACCCACGGCCTCGCTCGACGCCGAGAACCGCGACGTGGTCGCCGATCTGGTCGTCGAAGCACGCGAGCGAGGCGCTGCGATCGTCGGCATCTTTCACGACGAAGATACCCGCAACAAGGTGGCCACACGCCGCCTCGAACTCCAGCCGCCGCTACGCCCGCTGTTACGTCCGCCGTTACGCCACTAATTGACACGAAACGGCACTAAACTGAACTGCTGAACCACTGGGTCGAAGCACCAGGTCAAAGCACTGCGGCGCGACACTCAGGACAGACTACGGAGCAAGTCGATGTTGATCAGGAACGCTCGCATTGTGACGCGAGACGAAGTATTTACCGGTGTGATACGCATCGAAGACGGCGTGATTCGCGACGTCGAGCGTGGCACGACCTCGGCGCGCGAAGCGGAAGATTGGGACGGCGATTATCTGTTGCCAGGTCTGATCGAACTGCACACGGACAATCTCGAGAAACATCTGGCGCCGCGTCCGGGCGTGCTATGGAATACCGATGCCGCCTTCGTGATCCACGACGCCCAGGTGGCGGCGGCCGGCATCACCACGGTGTTCGATGCCCTCGCGATCGGTTCGCGCACGAACGTAGGCTTACGCGGCCGCGATCTGCAAACGCAATGCGCCGAATCGCTCACGCGCTTCTCCGAGCGCAAGCTGCTGCGAGCCGAACACTTTCTGCATCTGCGCTGCGAAATCGCCACCGCCGACGTGGTCGAAGTGTTCGACACGTTGTGCGACCATCCGTTGCTGCGGCTCGCCTCGGTGATGGATCACACACCCGGCCAGCGTCAGTGGCACGACCGCGAACAATGGCGCCGCTTCCAGGAGCGCAACGGCAAACTGACCGATGAACATGTGGCGACCGCGCTGGTCGAACTGACTGTCGAGCAGCAACGTTACGCCGACACGCACCGCCGCGAGATCGTGGCGCGTTGCAAGCGGCTCGGCGTTCCAGTGGCGAGCCATGACGACACGCTGATCGAGCACGTCGAACAGGCCAAGGCCGAAGGAATCGTACTGGCGGAATTTCCGACCACCCGCATCGCCGCCCAGGCGGCACGCGAGCACGGCATTTCGACCATCATGGGGGCGCCGAATATCGTGCGCGGCGGCTCGCATTCGGGCAATGTGTCGGCGCTCGAACTGGCGAAAGCCGACCTGCTCGATATCCTGTCCTCGGATTACGTGCCGTCCAGCTTGATGACGGCAGTGTTCGAACTCGTGAGCAAGGCCGGCTGGACCCTGCCGCGCGCCATGGCGACTGTCTCCGCCGAACCGGCCCGCACGGCGGGCTTGCATGACCGCGGGGCGATCGAAACGGATTTGCAAGCGGACTTCGTACGCGTCACGATGCTCGAGTCACTGCCGGTGCCGCGGGCAACGTATCGCGCGGGCGTGCGGATCGTTTGACGTTAGTGTTAGGCTTCGCTGGTTGCGGGCAGCAGCGGTTCCACCGCGGCCCAACGCGTCCAGCGGGGTGTCCGGTCAGGCGCTTCGACACGCAGGGTGCGCGAGCCATCATCGAAAACGAGGGTTTCGATATTGAGGGCACTCCCTTCTTCAAGGCCCGCTTCGCGCACGTGACCGCTTTGATAAGTGAAACTGAGGTTGCCTTCGCGCAGCAAGTCGAGATAAACGTCGAAGTCAGCGGTTGATGAACGTGTGGCCCAGCGATTCAGGAGCGTGGCGGCGATTTCGGCGTCATACATTCTGTACCTCTCTGGACATGTGCCGTTTCTCGACTATAGCTGAAAAGCAAGCATTGTGCTGCACCGCACCATAGACTGTTCACACCATTCCTTTCTATGACACCTCGTGCTCCAAACCATCATTCTCCGCGCATGTCTTGCATCATCTGCGCCTATAACGAAGCGCCGCGCATCGGCACGGTGCTCACCGTGGCCTGTGCCCACCCTTTGCTTGGCGAGATCATCGTGGTGGACGACGGTTCGACCGACGGCACCGCTGAAATAGTCGAAAGCTTCGCGTCCGTGCGGCTGATTCGATGCGCGGAAAACCGTGGCAAAAGCGCTGCTATGGCGACCGGCATCGCCGCGGCAACGGGCGAATTGCTCATGCTGCTCGACGCCGATCTGAAAGGCTTGACCGCCGAGTACATCAGCGCGCTCGCCCTTCCTGTTTTGCAAGGTAAGGCGCAAGTCAGCTTGAGCCTGCGCCAGAACAGCTTGATGGCGTTTCGCGCCATCGGCCTCGATTTCGTCTCCGGCGAAAGGGTCGTCAGAAAAGCGCTGCTGAGCGAAGTTTTGCTGGAGGTTCACGGCTTGCCGCGCTTCGGCGTTGAAGTGTTCATGAACCGCCGCATCATCGAACGCCGCCTGCCTATCGCGGTCACTCACTGGCCGCACGTCACGCAGGCGCGCAAAACCGAAAAGCTCGGCTATTGGAAAGGCTTGCGCGCGGAATGGCGCATGATCGCGGACCTCTTCAAGGCTGTTTATCCGCTTGCGCTGATTTCACAGACCTTTCAATTGCTTCACTTACGCATCGACGACGGACCGCGAGCGAGTTTTGCGGCACGCATGCGAAAAGTGCCGGATAGTCCACGCTGAAACGCTCTCGGTGCCGAGCGATCCGCTCGCGCCTTGTCTCGACGTCGACGACTCACTCAGCCGCCGGCAACGCGCTGCGCCCTCGCGTTGCAAGCGCGACGAAACCCGCCGCGCCGAGTATCAACGGACAGTAGAGCGTCGCGAAACGCCATAGCACCAGTGCGGTTGCGATGCTCGCCCGGGGTACCCAGCTCGCGAACGCGGCAGCGAGCGCGATGTCGCCGGTGCCTCCTCCTGCGGGCACGCCGGTCCACAGCGCGGCATGCAGGGCTACCGCCTGCACGGCCAGCACAAAACCCAGGGGCAGACGATACCCGAGTTCGCGCAAAATATACCAAAGCGCGCCATAACGAAGCAGCCACTGCAGCGTGGTCAGCAACAGCAGCGCGGCTAGGCGCCACTTGGGGCCGCCGATCAGTTCCCGCCATTGCCGGCCGACGCTCCGGCAAAAGCGCGACACCCTCGCTCGACGCTCATCCAGCCACCGGACACGCCGTCCCGTTGCGTCCAACGCCGCCGCCGCGCGTCGACGATTCAACCAGAAGATGCCGGCCAGACACCCAACGCCGGCGACTACGGCGAACACGAGCGGTGCGCTCGCATGCGGTAGCAACTGCATCAGCGGCCCGAAGGCGAACAGGAGCGAGACCGGCACGGCGGTTGTGAAGAACGCAAGATCGAGCGCCTGATCCGCACTGACCACCGTCGTCGCGAGCGACCAGGATGCCCCGGCGCGCTGCAGCAGGCCGATGTTGACGCCATACCCCGCCGCGCCCAGCGGCGAAGCCAGAAACGCAAAATCGGTCGCCAGCGTGATCGCGAACGTGCGCAGAAAACTGATCTCAAAGCCAAGCGCGGTCTGCATCAGATGCAGCTTGCCGGTCTTTGCCATCGCGCTGATTACGGCACTCGCGGCAAGCGCGGCGAACACGTAGAGGGAGACATGACGCAGCCCGGCGAACGCCGTGTGCGAATTGAGAACGAAAGGCGCGCCGGCGGCAAGGCCGATACCGGCAAGCGCCACCAACACTGCCGCTTTACGCGTATGAGATCTGATCAACAAAGGCCCCCGCAAGTGCAGCAAGGCCCTGCTTTCGCCGCGCGATGCAGCATGGAACGCTGCGTCGCGCGGCGAAATCGAGGCCGCCCGAGGCTTCATGATAACCACTTGACACTGCGTTTTCGTGACTAGCGGCTAGCCACCAGCGGCGGGGGGGCGGGCGGAAACTGTCCCCATGCGGCCAGCACTTGCTGGATGCTTCTTGCATAGGCATCGCGCTGCTTCGGCGATTCCGAGTGGTATGCGCCGATGGCGCGCCAGGTGTTGCCATGTTTGACCATCTTCTGCTTCAGCAGCCAGGCGGCCACATAGACGTTCACGCACGGATCGGTCAAAGCCCGATGTGGCACGCCCTCTCGTGCGAGATCGCCGAAATGAATCGAATTGATCTGCAACTGGCCGACGTCGATCGAACCGTTCGCGTTCTGATGGATCGCGGTCGGGTCGCCCTTCGATTCGTACCACGCGACGGCGCGCAATACCCACGGATTGACGCCCTGGTAGGCTGCGGCCTGATTGAAGCAATCGTCTTCCGCGTGGGCCATACCGGATATCGAGAGCCACGCCAGCGCAAAACAGAAGATTTTCAAGGACACGATTCATCCTTCCGCTTGATCGCGATAAATCGCGATAAAAATAGGGGCTGCAGACCGTTGGCCGGATTATTTGACCAAGGCCTGATCGATCTGCCGTTGCACGGTGTCGAGGTACGCATGCGAAGCATCGGACACGATGAGTCGGACAGGCGGCGTCGGCGGGCTCCTGCGTTCCTGCATCTGTATCGGCGCACGCGACTTCTTGCGATGCGGCGCCGGCTTCACCGGCAAGTCATCGTCACCGCTGCTCGCCGGCGGCAGCATCGCGAGCGACGGCAACGGCGGATAAACCTTGTCCGGCGCGGCAGGGAGCGCGGCGGAAAGCGCACTGGCCGACTGCAGATCCGTTCCCGGCTGGCCCGCAAAGGCCGGCGCGGCGACCAGCGTGGTGACCGTCAGTAAAGTGGCCAATAAGGTGGCCGATGAGATGGTCCGTAAGCTGATTCGAAGCATCGCGATGGCCTCCTTCATTGCACCGTCCTGATCGACACGCTATACGGCTGACCAAGACCGGCGGTTCGATTTTCGAAGCTCACCTTCGACATGCGTTGGGCCGGCACGCCCTTCCATACCGCCTGGTTCAGATAGGCGAAATCCTGACCCAGCGCGGTGACCAGCACGACCGTGGACTGCTGCTGCGCAGCGGCCAATGCGCCTGCCTTGGTGAGCACGGTGGTGAGTTGCGGGTCGTGCGCGCCGAGCGCGTCAGGGGGAATCTCGAAGCTGATGACTTCGTTGGGCGCCCTGTCCGGGTGCGCGGCATTCTGGGCAGGCATCTGTGCACATCCGGCCAGCGCAAGAACGGCTACGAAAAACCACACCTGTCGCTTCACACCTATCTCCAGTCAATCCCGTTGCTATAGTGGTGTTTTCGGCAGGCCAGAGGGAAAAGTTGATAGGTCAAAAACGAGCCCGCGAAAATCAAAAAGAGTTACCTCAAGATCGGCGCAAACGATTGCTTCGGCGCTCGATGAAGCGCCGAACGAGGGGAACTTGCCTCGCGTTTCGAGTGGATTATTCATATGAGGATTGTGAGGCTGGAGACGCCGCGGAACAGGATTCCACGGGGGGATGGATGCATGAGATGAGCTTGCGGACTCAGTCGGGGGCTCACGCCCCTTACCGTCTGTAAGCAAACGAGCGGTTATCGGCTTAAGTCGAAAGCGGCACGCGCTCCGGCTCGTCCGCATCGAACCACGCTGGATTGCGCTCGGCAATCGGACCGAGCGACACCAGAATCTCGCGCAGGTGGTTGCGCATCGCCTCTTCAGCGGCACTCGGGTCGTGCGCGCGAAGGCCGGCCAGAATCTTCGCGTGCTGTCTGATCAGCAGATCGAGCGGCGATACGTCAGGCAGGCTCAGATAGCGCACCCGATCCATCTGCGCCTTGATGTCCTGAATCGTCTCCCACGCCGCCGTGCAATCGATCGCCTGGGCAATCGCGTAATGAAACGCCTCGTCGAGCGCGAGGAAAGCAGCGGTGTCGTTCGATTTCGCCGCGATCTTCTGATCGCGAAGATTGTCGGCGAGTGCCTGCAATTGCTCGTCGGAGATCGACACGGCGGCCTTGCGCACCACCGCGGTCTCGATCGCTTCGCGAATGAAGCGCCCTTCCCGCACCTGGCGCGGCGAAATGCGCTTCACGAAGGTGCCACGTTGCGGCAATACCTGAAGCACGCCCGCTTCGACCAACTTGATGAACGCCTCCCGCACCGGCTGCCGCGACACCTGAAACATGTCGGACACTTCCTTCTCCGAGAGCGGCGTGCCCGGCACCATCTGACCGGCGAAAATCGCCTCGCGCAGCGCACGGAAAATCTGTTTGCCGATCGGCTCGTGCGAGTCGAACGAGACGCTAGCCGTCAGATCCGGAAGTTCGACGCGCGCGCCGGCCTGCATGCTCACGCGGCGCCGTGTGCGAGGCGCGGCGAGTGCGGTATCGGAGGAGAGAGAAGACGCGTTGGCGTGGAGGTTCTTGGTCGGCATCGGGTCAAGCAGCGAATGAGTAGCGAGGGAAACGGCACACCGTGAATACCCACTCAGATGTGCCGCACCATACTACCATGCACGTTTCATCTTCAACGCACCCACGCGCGGCTCGCGAATCCACACCAGCGAACACACCGCGCCGAGCACGGCAATCGCACCCGCCAGCACGAATGCGCTGGTGTAGTTACCGTGCGTCGCCTCGACGATAAAGCCGGTCACCGCCGGTCCGATCACGCCGGCCAGATTCGCCAGCAAGTGCACAAAGCCGCCTACGCCGCCAACGTGTTCGCGCGGCACGGTGTCCTGAATCACGGCCCAATACACCGCGCCCGTCACGTACAGAAAGAAGATCGACACCGACATCAGGGCGACCGCACTCTGCGTACTGGCGACGCGCCCGGCCAATGCCACGCACACCGCCGCCGCACCCAGGCAACTACCCAGCACGAGCTTGCGCGACAGCAGCGGCTTGCCGGTCAAGCGCAAGATGAAGTCCGAAATGAAACCACCTGCCGCGAGGCCGATACTGCCGAGCAACCACGGAATCACCGTGGCGAAACTCATATCGCGCAGACTCAGGTGATGCGCTTCGGTCAGATAGGTCGGGAACCACGACAGGAAGAAAAACAGCACATAGTTGTATGAGAAGAACGCGAAGGCGGTCGCCAGAATGATCGGCTTGCGCAGGAAGTGCCGCAGGCCGAGCCGCTCGCCGTCGGCGGAATGCGCGATCGCCTGTTCATCCGCCTGGCCCGCGCGGATGAGTTCGATCTCGTCAGGCGTGACGCGCGAATTTTCGTGCGGGTGTTCGGTCGTCGTTGCCGCCCAGAAGACGAGCCACAAGAGTCCCAGCAGCATGATCGCGACAAAGGCCCAGCGCCAGCCGAACTGCACCGCCATGAAGCCGACCACCGGGCCCGCCAGCGCGCCGCCGAGCGGTGTACCCGAACTGATCACGCCAATCGCGCTCGCGACTTCCTTGCGCGGGAACCAGTTGTTGACCATCTTGCTGTTCGACGAGCTGAACGGACCTTCGCCCATGCCGAACAACACGCGCAGCACGATCAGCGAACCGATGCCGGTTGCCAGCGCGGTCGCGCCGCAGAATATCGACCACACGCCCATCGCGGTGCCGAATACGCGTTTCGCACCGACCTTGTCCGACAGCACGCCGCCGACAAAATTGAACAGCGCATAGCCGATGAAAAAACTGCTGAACACGACGCCCATCTGCGCATGCGAGAAGTTCAGGTCTTTCTGGATCAACGGTGCGGCAATCGACAGCGCCGCGCGGTCGAGGTAGTTGATGACGCCGGCCAGAAACAGCAGCGCGACCACAAACCAGCGTTGACTCTTGATCATCAGGTGTCTCCTTCGGGTCGCCTCTTGGCGGGCGTTTAAATAGTTCGAACAGGTTGATTGGTTTCGCCGGGCGCTGCGGCCGCGGTCGATATTCAGTCGAAGGTCAGATGCACCTTCATCGACTGCGAGCGGTCGAGCGCCACCTCGAATGCACGGTTCGCTTCGTTCATCGCAAACGCATGCGTCATCAGCGGCCGCAGGTCGACCTTGCCGGAGGCGATTTCATCGGCGGCGACGGCGTATTCATCCGTGAAGCGGAACGAGCCTTGATAGCGGAGTTCTTTCGACATCACCAGGTTCGCCGCCACCGGCGATTGGCCGGCCGGCAGATTGCCCACCTGAATCACCGTGCCGCCCGCGCGCGCCGCACGCAGCGCCGTATCGAGGCCGGCGGGACTGCCCGATGCCTCGATGACCACGTCGAACGTGCCGCGTTGTGCGGACCATTGATCGATCACGGCACTATCCGCGGCGTTCACGGTCTGATCCGCGCCAAGTTGCTGCGCGACCTGCAACGCGCGATCCGAGAGATCCAACGCAACCACCCGATGAGCACCGGCGCGGCGCACCACGCTCAGCAGAATGCAGCCGATCGGCCCGCATCCCACCAGCAACACACTCGCACCGACGAGCGAGCCGGCCTGCTTCACCGCATGCAACGCGACGGCGAGTGGCTCGGCCATCGACGCCTGCGCAAAATCGACGCCGTCCGCCACCGGAACACATTGCCGCGCGGCAACGACGATGTACTGACGGAACATGCCCTGCGTGTGCGGGAACGTCGATGCACTGCCCATGAAGCGCATATTCAAGCAATGATTCGGCATCCCGACGATGCAAAAACGGCACGTCCCGCAGGCGAGCCCTGGATTCACAGCCACGCGCTGCCCCGGCATCAGGCGATGCTCCGCGCTCACGCCTTCGCCGAGCGAATCGATCTCGCCGGCCACTTCATGGCCGAGTACGAACGGCTCGCGCACCGCGAAATCGCCGCTCCGGCCTTTGAAGTAGTACGACAGATCGGAACCGCAAATGCCGCCGGCGCGCACGCGCACACGCACCTGGCCCGGACCGGGTTCGGGCGGATCGACTTCGTCGATGCGGATCAGTTTGGGTTCGTGAAGCACGGCTGCAAGCATGATGAACTCCGGTATGACAAAGATCGTGCGCTCAGTGCTGCGCAACAGAAGACGAAGATGGGGACGGAAACGCGTGCGCTGAGGTGTGCGCCTCTACCGGCTCGCCGCCGCTCCAGTCATGGAGATCGCCGCCACGGCGCTTAGGCGCGGTTTCCGGCAATGCAAAGAGCGAGACAGCCGACACCACGCCGAGCACTGCCACGTAGAGGATCAACGCGAGCGAATTGCCATGCGTGACCTGAATCAGTTTGACGGCCAGCAGCCCGAGCACGCCGCTGCCGAGCAACGAGCCGATTTGCCAGATCAGCGCGATACCACTGCAACGCACGCGCGCCGGGAACAGTTCGGGGAACAGCGCCGCTTGCGGTGCATAACAAAGACTGTGGCCCACACTAATGGCGAGAATCATCACGAGCTGGATCGCCGCGCGATTGCCGCTATCGATCGCCATGAAGAACGGCACCACCAGCGCCACGTGCAATAACGCGCCCGCAATGGAGGTTGGCCGCCGCCCGATGCGATCGGACAACGCGCCAGCGAGGGGAATCGTCACAAGCTCGAGCGCGACCGCGACGATCACCGTTTCGAGCAGCATGCTTTGCGCGATGCCGTGCGCTTTGCCGTAGGCCAGCACGATCATCGTGTACATCGCAAAGGCGCAAGCCTCGATCAATTTGGCGCCGACGCCTTTGAGGATCGTCGGGCCGAACTGTCGCACCACTTCCACCACCGGGCGCGAAGCGACTGCCTTGGTCTGCTGGATCGTCGCAAAGATCGGCGACTCTTCGGTGCGCAAGCGGATATACAGGCCGACCGCGACCAGCAGCGCGCTGGCGAGAAACGGAATGCGCCAGCCCCAGTCGAGCAGTTGCGCCTGTGTCAACGTCGCGCTGAGCAACGCGAACAGCCCCGAAGGAATCAGGAAACCGGCCGGTGCGCCCAGTTGCACGAGGCTCGCAAAGAAGCCACGCCGCGCAGGCGGAGCGTATTCAGCGGTGAGCAGTACGGCGCCCGCCTGCTCGCCGCCCACACCGAAGCCTTGCAGCACGCGGATCACGATCAGCGCGATGGGCGCCCAGATGCCGATTGACTGATAGTCCGGCAACAAGCCGATCGCGAACGTCCCCAAACCGACGATCAGGATCGTCACGATCAGCGCCTTCTTGCGGCCGACGCGATCGCCGAAATGGCCGAACACGATGCCGCCCAGCGGCCGCGCCAGAAAACCAACCGCATAGGTGGCGAAGGCGGCGAGTGTGCCGATCAGCGGGTCGGTGGAGGGAAAGAATTTCTGGCCGAACACCAGCACGGCGGCCGTGCCGTAAACGAAGAAGTCGTAGTACTCGGCCGCGGTGCCGATGGTCGAGGCGAAGGCCACACGGCGCAGCATGGCGGTGCTGGCCGGCGCGGCGGCTTGCGGACGTGCTGGGTTCACGCGTGTCTCCATGATTTTTTAGTAAGTGGGTTAAGGGTTGAGCGAAATCAGCTCACCCATTCACCAGTTCCATAGCGTTCCGTCTTCGAGACGCGCGACCGGCAAATAGGCCGGGTCGTAGGGATACCGCGCGGCCGCTGCTTCGTCGATATCGACGCCGTGGCCCGGGGCTTCGCCGGGATGCATCATGCCGCGCTCGAAGCGCCATGCATGCGGGAATACGTCGAGTGCTTCCTGCGGAAAGCCCATGTATTCCTGCACGCCGAAATTCGGCACCCACAGATCGAAGTGCAGCGCCGCGCCCATGCACACCGGCGACAGATCGGACGGCCCGTGGCAACCGGTTCTCACCTGGTACAGCGAAGCAAAATCCGCGATGCGCCGCAGATGCGTAATGCCGCCCGCGTGCGTCAAGGTTGCGCGGATATAGTCGATCAACTGTTCCTCGATCAACTGCTTGCAATCCCAGATACTGTTGAAGACTTCGCCCACGGCGATCGGTGTCACGGTATGTTCGCGAATCAGCCGGAAGCCGGCCTGGTTTTCCGCGGGCGTCGGGTCTTCCATCCAGAACAGACGATACGGTTCGACCGATTTTCCCAAACGCGCGGCTTCGATCGGCGTCAAACGGTGGTGGACGTCATGCAGCAAATGCGTATCGAAGCCGAATCTGTCGCGTACCGCATCGAAAAGCTTCGGCACGAAGTCGAGATATTTTTCCGACGACCAGCTCTGCTCCTCGACCGCGCCTTTGGTGGCCGGCTCGTACATGCCGCTGCCTTTCGACACGCCGTACACCGAGCGCATATTCGGCACACCGCATTGAATGCGAATGGCCTGATAGCCGGCTTCAATGTGTTCCGCGTATCGGTCCAACGCTTCGGGAATGTCGCGGCCGGTGGCGTGGCCGTACACCATCACGCCTTCTCGCGAGGCGCCGCCGAGCAGCTTGTACAGCGGCATGCCCGTTACTTTGCCGAGAATGTCCCACAGCGCCATATCCACCGCGGCGATCGCCGTCATCGTGACCGGGCCGCGGCGCCAGTACGCGCCTTTGTAGAGGTATTGCCAGGTGTCTTCAATACGGCCGGGATCGCGTCCGATCAGCAACGGGCAGACGTGATCTTTCAGGTACGAAGCAACCGCCAGTTCGCGGCCGTTCAGCGTTGCATCGCCGATGCCGTATACGCCCTCATCGGTGACGATTTTCAGCGTGACAAAATTACGGCCCGGGCACGTGACGATCACGTCGGCGCGAACGATCTTCATGACATCTTCCTTGCAGAAACAAGTGGTGAACCGCGTTAAACGGCGGCATGCAACTTGCTGTTTTTTCATGTCGGTTTCGAGCGCAGGCTGAAGCAAAAAATCACCTTCATCACCTGTCTCAAGCCGTTTGAACGATGCTACCATACAAGTATAGCGAGACGTCAAATCAGGGTTTTCCCGCCGAACGGCGTCGTGCCGAAGCCTTTTTGGCCTCTTTTCCGTTACGTGGATTACCTGGATTTCACGACATGATTTCTGCCGCCACCTTGCCCCGCCTCGTCCGCGACACACTGCCCACACTGCAATCCCATCTGCTGTCGCCGCAATGGCGGGAGCCGCGCATCGGCATCGTTCATCTGGGGATTGGCAACTTCCATCGCGCGCATCAGGCCCTCTATACGGAAGAGGCCATGCTTGCCGCGGGCGGCGACTGGGGCATCTGCGGCGTCACGCTGCAAGGCGACGTCAGCAAGCGCGACGCGCTGATGGCGCAGCAGGGTCTGTATAGCGTGGTTGAACGTGGACCGAATGGCGCCAAGGTGACGGTCGTGCGCGCACTGCGCGAAGTGCTGGCCATGCCGCACGATCGCGCCGTCCTGTTCGCGCGCCTCGCGAATCCGCTGGTACGGATCGTCTCGTTGACCGTCACTGAAAAAGGCTACTGCCGCGAACCGCAAACCGGCGAGGTCGCGCTGGACGATCCCGCCGTTGCGCACGATCTGGCTCACCCGCTCGAACCGCGCACGGTGCCCGGCATTCTCGTCGCGGCATTGCGCGAGCGGCGCGACGCTGCGACCGGCCAACCGTTCACGGTCCTCTCGTGCGACAACCTTTCCCATAACGGCGCCGCGCTGCGCCAGGTGGTCTGTTCGTTCGCGCGGCAACTCGACCCTGAACTGGCCGACTGGATCGCTGTCCACGTTGCCTTTCCATCGACGATGGTCGACCGTATCGTGCCGGCCACCACTAGCGCCGAACGCACCACCGTGGCCCACGCGATCGTTTATGAGGACGCCGCCCCGGTGCCGTGCGAACCGTTCCGGCAATGGGTCATCGAAGATCGTTTTCCCGGGGGACGTCCTGCATGGGACGCCGTTGGTGCGCAATTCGTCGACGACGTCACGCCGTTCGAACTGGCGAAGCTGCGCATGCTGAACGGCACGCACTCGACGCTGGCTTATCTGTCGATGCTTGGCGGCTTCCACACCGTCGACGCCGCGATCTCCCACCCCGCCATTCGCAATCTCATCCACGCGATGATGACGCAGGAAATCGCGCCGACGCTCGCCATGCCCGCGTCATTCGACCTGCCCGCCTATCGGGACGCATTGCTTGAGCGCTATGCGAATCCGGCGCTGAAACATCGCTGCGCACAGATTGCGATGGACGGCAGCCAGAAGATTCCGCCGCGTCTGCTCGCGACGATTGCGGCGCGGATCGGCGCGGGCCAGTCGTTCACGCGTCTCGCGCTGGCGGTGGCGGCCTGGATGACGTTTTTGCGCGGCCATGCGGACGACGGCACGCGTTACGAAATCAGCGATCCGCTGGCCGGTAGATTGACGGCGCTCGCGGCATCCGCGCAAGGCGACCCGCAGGCGTTGATGGACGCCTTACTGTCCGTGCGCGAAGTGTTTCCGGCGGATCTGGCTGCCCTTCCCGGGTTCAGAAATGCGCTTCGTCACGCATTGCAGCTGCTTCACGAAAACGGCGCGCGGGGAGCCATTGCGGCCTCGCAATAACCGATTATTCTCTTGGGCGATTCAGGCAGTCGGCTCCGCCTCGCGGCCTTCCGTTGCCCCTTCGCTCGCCTGTTCCTGTTTTAACTTGCGCGCCTCGATCACATCCTGATAGCGCAGATACGCACTCCGTCCATCGGATTTGGCCGCATACATTGCCGCATCGGCGTTGAGCAACAACTCCTCTGCCGTGGCGCTATCGTCCGGAAACTGGCTGATGCCGATGCTCGCGCCCACCGTCATGCTGTGTCCGTCGATCAGTAGTTCTTCGTTCAATGCGCCGATGATCCGCGAGGCAATTCCGGGGGCCGCCTCGGCGGAACGCGGCCCCTCGATCAACACGATGAACTCGTCACCGCCGAGGCGCGCGGCAACGTCCGCCGAGCAAAGCACCTGCTTCAGCCGCTGCGCTACCGCGGCGAGTACCTTGTCTCCGATCGAATGACCGAACTGGTCGTTGATCTGCTTGAAGCGGTCGAGGTCGACGAACAGCACGGCGAGCCCTTCCTCACGCCGCGTCGCCTCCCTTATCGCCGCCTCGATTTTCTGCATGAACAACATGCGGTTCGGCAAGCCAGTCAACCCGTCGTGCGTGGCGAGATGGACGAGTTCACGTTGCTTGTTATGCAGCACGTCCATTTGCGACTTGATTTCCCGGCGCAGACGATCGAAACAGCGCGCGAGGATGCCGATCTCGTCGGTCCGTTTGAGCGGCAGCGTTTCCATCGCGTGCTCGGCGAACAGATGCGTCGCGGCGTACGCGAGAATGTGCAAAGGCTTGGTCAGGGCACGCGCGAACAGAATCGCGAGGAATAGCGCCAACACGCTGAAGATCAACACCATGCGGATGATTCGGTTGCCCAGCGCCGTGGCGCCGGACAGGACATCCTGGAGTGGCCTGGCGAGGCCGAGCACAATAAAGCGGTTGCCCTCGGACGCGCCGAACGGCCTGCGCACGAAGGCGAGCACCTGGCCGGCCGCCTGCCCCGGCCGCACCAGACCGTTCAGCAGAACTTCGCTTGTCGACTGATCGAAGAGCGGCTTGGTGGCGGAAAAACTGTCCTGCATCAGAACGCGACGCCCCTTGTCGAAGCCGAACGTTTTCGAGGCATCCGGATGGACCAGGAAATCGCCCCATTCGTTGGCAAGATAAACCTGATAGTCGCTCGGCAAATCGCTCTGCAAACGGTTGAGCAGACCCGCCAGATCGATGTCGATAATGACGACACCCACCACCGCCCCACTCTCGTCCGCGATGGGCGTGCCAAGCCGCAGCGTCGGTTTGCCTTCGGCTGCATGCGTACCGTACTCGTGATTCACCGAGATCGGCGAGGTGTAAATACGCCCGGGCGAAAACGCCAGCGTGTCGAACACATACGCGAACTGGCCTTTTTCCTGCAAGCTGTTGCCCTCGACCCGCACCAGGCCGTCCGCATCACGGTCGAAACGGATCAGCTCAAGTCCGTAGTGCTTACGGGTAATCAGCCGGATTTGCAGGTACTCGGGGTGGTGAACCATGAAGCTGACATACACCTGCGCCAGCTGTTCGCGCGGCGCATTCGCACCAAGGCCGTCGTCGGTCTGCAGGACCTTCGCCGTAGACGGCAAGCTCGCGAGCACCAGCGCGTCCGCGCCGACATCGTCGATCGCGATGGAAAAGCGTTGGCCCAGCAGTTCCGTTGAAGTCAGCAAGCTTTGTTCGGCTTCGTTCACCAGCATCGTACGATTGGCACGATACGTGTAATAACCGGTCGCGCCGGATGCGAGCACGCCGATGCACGCCAGCAGAATCGATAACTTGAATGTCAAGCCGGGTCGTATCATCAAAAACGCTCCGACCTGTCGCCAGACACGATTCTGTTCCACAGTTCTTCGCGCCGCTGAATATCTTCCACCGGACCGATCCAGACAATGCGTGCTTTGTCGCTGTTTTCCGCCGGCGCCGTCAACGTGTTGGCGAGCCCCTGACGTTGCGTCAACAACGCACTCACGTCCGGCTCGAGCATGTAGTTGATCCACGCCAGCGCGAGCGGGCGATCCCTGGCGAAACGCGTCATCGACCAGCAGTCCAGCCAGGCGAGCGCCCCTTCGTCGGGAATGACGTAGCCCACGTCGGCGCCGGCGCGACGCAACGATTCAACCTGCTGGGTGCCATAGTTGCCGAACATCAAGGCAACTTTATGCTGGATGAAGAACGCGGTCGCTTCTTCCGGCAGCGTGTAATAGGTCAGCAGGTTGCGGCGCAGATCGACGAGCTTTTGAGCGATCACGCGCATTTGCGTGGCATCGAGCTGGAAAGGATGGGGATAGCCCAGCGCCAGCGCGGTGAACGAGAAATTATGCTGGGCGCTATTGAAATCCAGAACCTTGCCGCGGTAACGCGGGTTCCACAATTCGCGCATCGAGCGCGGCGCAACGGCGATCTGCTTGCGGTCATAGATCAGGCCCATCGACGAATACGTGAATGGAATGGCGTATACATTGCCTACCGAAGTCAGGCCTTCAATCGACGACAGCGCCTGAAACCGCGGCAACTGTTTTTTCGTATTCGGCAAACTGGCAAGATCGAGCGGCACCAGCAGATTCGCGCGGGTATAGCGCTCGATTTCAGCCGTATTCGCCGCAAGCACATCGAACTGCGGCGTACCCTGGGCATGCATCTGCGCCCATAACGCCTCGTCGGAATCGACCCACGTGACTTCGACCTTCGCGTTGTAACGCGCTTCGAAAGTCTTGACGACATCGGCGTCTGCATAGCCGGGCCATGCCAGTACGCGCAGCACGGTGCCCGCCGCCAGAACGGGCGCCGACGACAAAAGGCTACAGCAGAAAGCGACGCTTATCAGCAGCGTCAAAAAACTGGAAACGCCACCACAGCGCAACGCAATCGCGCGTGCCGCGACACCTGCAATTCGACGCCGGAGCGATGGTTTGAAACGGCGCGTTTCATCTGCCATCGAAATCGTGTGCATATACAACACCGCTTAGCAGAAGGCCATGAAGACGAACGCAAACCGGCACGCGGAGATTAACCGCGGACGTCGTGCTCGATGACTTTGTTCAGACAGATATTCATATGTTCGCCCACTGCGTAGGCAGGCGCGCAGAGCGTTAATAATAGCGCCAAGCAATGCATTTTTGGTTCCGGCCCCGTCCCAATCGGGAAAAACAATTCATCGGGCGTGATTTAACAAATGTGCTCATCTGTATTTAACGGTAGTTCACGCGAAATCTTTAACTCATGGACAGCCAATTGAAACAATCGAGAGCGTTGTAATAATTCGCAATAGGCGGCGGTAAATGGCGCCATTTTCTATACTGGTTTTGCCACACAGCACATCTTGCGAAGTACCGGGACAAAGCACCGCCACCAGGCAACTTCATTACGACACCGTTACGACCCCTCAGGCAGCGCACCGGGGCAATGCAATCCGCATGGCGCAGCCGTCGACTCCCCACCACATTCGAGCTTTAAAAGCTATTGCCGTCCGCCATCCGGTGTTTCACTAGCTACCCAATCTTTTTGAACTGGTAAGCTTGGCGCGCGCTGCTGGCCGCCCCGGCCGGCAGCTTCAACCCAAGCCTGGTTGTGAGTCGCGCCAGGCATCCCGCAGCGGCACAACCGCATACGGGAGTATTTGAACCACACCGAGGAGTTAAACAGTGAAAAAACTGCTAGCGGCTTTGACGGTTGCTCTGCTTGCAACCGTCTCGATTGGCGCACACGCTAAAGATTGGTCGACTATCCGTTTCGGCGTTGACGCCAGCTACCCCCCGTTTGAGTCGAAGGGTTCGGACGGCAAGCTCGCGGGCTTCGACATCGACCTCGGCAATGAAATCTGCACGCGCCTGAAGGCCAAGTGCGTGTGGATCGAAAACGACTTCGACGGCATGATCCCGGCCCTGAAGGCGAAGAAGTTCGACGGCGTGCTGTCGTCGATGTCCATGACGCCGCAACGCGCTGAGCAGATCGCCTTCTCGTCGAAGCTGTTCAACACGCCGACGCGCCTCGTCACGAAGAAGGGTTCGGGCATTATGCCGACCGCCGATTCGCTGAAGGGCAAAGCGGTTGGCGTCGAGCAGGGCACGATCCAGGAAACCTACGCGAAGACGTACTGGGAACCGAAGGGCGCGAAGGTCGTGCCGTATCAGAACCAGGATCAGGTCTACGCGGACTTGCTGTCGGGTCGTCTTGACGCATCGCTGCAGGACGCGGTCGAAGCTGAAATCGGCTTCCTGAAGACGCCGCGCGGCGCGGGCTATGAGTTCGCGGGCAAGGATATCGTCGACGAGAAGATCCTCGGCAACGGCGCAGGCATCGGCATGCGCAAGGAAGACACCGATCTGAAGGCGAAGGTCGACAAGGCGATTGCCGACATCATCAAGGACGGTACGTACAAGAAGCTCGAGAAGAAGTACTTCGACTTCGACGTGTACGGCGGCTAAGCCAGCCACGCGCGTCTAACGACGCGCTTGCCGGCTTGCGAGCAACGGGCTCCGCGTCATGCGGAGCCCGTTTCGTTTGCGAAGCCGCTTTGCCGCGCGGCCCGGACCACGTACCGCTTCATATCGGCTAAGATCGTGCGACCGCGGCGCCGCGAACGGGCCCGCCAAAGACCGGCCGTGAAGCACTCTTTCCCCCTGTAATCAACGACATAGCGCGGCGCGCCCCATTTGCCCGCGAATTCGAAAACCATGCAAACCCAAACCCATCCGCTGATTGCCCCGACGCTCGGCACCGCCCGTAATCTGACGAGTTTTCACTATGGTCCTGGCGGCGGGCAGAAGATTTACATCCAGTCGTCGCTGCATGCCGACGAGTTGCCTGGCATGCTGGTCTCGTGGGCGTTGCGCCGCAAGCTCGCGGCACTGGAAGCTGCCGGCAAGGTGCGCGGCGAAGTCGTGATCGTGCCGGTAGCCAATCCGATCGGTCTGAACCAGCACTTTCTCGGCCATTTGACGGGCCGCTTCGAGACCAACAGCGCGCAGAATTTCAACCGCAATTTCTACGAACTGGCGGCGCTGATTCAGCCCGGCATCGAAGCGCACCTGACCGACAACATCGACGCCAATCGCACGGCCATCCGCGCGGCGATGCGTGAAGCGCTCAACGAGCAAAAGCCGGAAACCGAACTCGAATCGCAACGTCTGGCGCTGCAAAAGCTCTCCTATGACGCCGATGTCGTGCTCGATCTGCACTGCGACTGGGAAGCCGCGATGCACCTGTACACGAATCCGGACCTGTGGGCGGAAGTCGAGCCGCTCGCCTGCTATCTGGACGCCAAGGCGTCGCTGCTGGCGCTGAATTCGGTGGGCAATCCGTTCGACGAAATCCACAGCTTCTGCTGGTCGGATCTGCGCGGCCGTTACGGCGACCGTTTCCCGATTCCGAACGGCTCGATCTCGGTCACGATCGAACTGCGCGGTCAGCGCGAAGTGTCGTACGAGTACGCCGAGCACGACGCCCAGGCGATCATCGAGTACCTGACCACGCGTGGCGTGATCGACGGCACGCCGGCGCCGCTGCCGGCGCTCGAATTCGCCGCGACGCCTTTGGCCGGTGCCGAGCCGATCGTCGCGCCGATCAGCGGCGTGCTGGTGTATCGCTGCGAAGCGGGTAGCTGGGTCGATGTCGGCCGTGAGATCGCCGATATCGTCGATCCGTTGACCGATCGCGTCGTGACGCTCAAGAGCAGCGTGGCCGGCGTGCTGTACGCGCGGCATTTGACGCGCTTCGCGACGGCCGGGCTGGAGTTCGCGCGCATCGCCGGCGCGAAGGCGTTCAGAAGCGGGTCGTTGTTGAGCAACTAAGGCACATCGAGGAACAACTGCGGCGGCACTTCCCTGTCTTTGCCTGTGGAAGCGGTGCCTGCAATGCAGATCGCCCGCTATTTCAGCGGGCGATCTGCGTTTACGGGCCTTCGAAATCTTCGATCTGGAAAAAGCTTATGAGCGGCGTGCCTTGCGTGAATTCATCTCGCGACGCTATGTGAGTGTCGCGCCGACGCGACAGATTTCCAAAATAAGCAAAGCTGTCACATACCTTACTCTGCGTTCCCTTAAATTTCGGGCCATCGCACGACCTTGCCAGAGAGCCGGCGTGGCGATCGCTTAATTTTTAATCGGAGAATTGTCTTGAATAAGAAAGTATTTGCCGCCGCTACTCTCGCCGTCTTCGCCGGTGCTGCCCACGCACAAAGCAGCGTTACGCTGTACGGCCTGATCGATGCCGGTATCAGCTACGTGAACAACTCGAAGACCTCGACCGGTCACAGCAACCTTTTCAAGTATGACGACGGTGTTGCTCAAGGCAGCCGTTGGGGCCTGCGCGGCACCGAAGACCTCGGTAACGGTCTGAAAGCGCTGTTCGTACTGGAAAGCGGCTTCAACAGCGGCAACGGTACGCTCGGCCAGGGCGGCGCGCTGTTCGGCCGTCAAGCGTATGTCGGTCTGTCGCAGAACAACGTCGGTTCGCTGACGTTCGGTCGCCAGTATTCGTTTTCGACGGATTATCTGGGTGGCAACTACTCGACCGGTGGTCAAACCGTCGCGGGTAACTACGCTTACCACATCAATGACGTCGACCAACTGACCTCGAGCCGCATCAACAACTCGGTCAAGTTCAGCAGCGCGAATTTCGCGGGCCTGACCTTCGGCGCTATGTACGGCTTCTCGAACACGGCTGGCGCCTTCGCTGGCGTGCCGGGCACCGGCACGGCCGCAGCACCGGTCACAGGTTCGGCGCGCGCATACAGCTTCGGCCTGAACTACGCAAACGGCCCGTTCGGCGTGGGCGCAGCGTACACGGATATCCGCTACCCGGGCCAGTCAACGCCGGCTTTCTCGACGTCGATGGCTAACGTGACGTTCCCGACGATCGGCACGGGCCAGATCCAGGATCTGCGCACGTTCGGCGTTGGCGGCCGCTACTCGATCGGCGCAGCCACGCTGTGGGCGTTGTACACGAACACGCGCCTCGCTCCGATCACGGGCAGCGCGACCACGTTCGCAGCATACGAAGCGGGCGCAAAGTACGCGTTCACGCCGGCGCTGACGGCTGGTGCAGGCTACACGTACATGCACCTGAGCGATGCCAACAAGGGCCACTGGAACCAGGTGGACCTGAGCGTCGACTACGCGCTGAGCAAGCGTACGGACGTGTATGCACTGGGTATCTACCAGATCGCTGCCGGCCACAACGGTACGCAGGATCTGCAAGCGCAGATCGGTTCGAGCACGAGCTACTTCAGCACGTCGGGCACGGGTGCGGACAACCAACTGGCATTCCGCGTTGGTATCCGTCACAAGTTCTAAGCGAGCTTTGCCTTTGTCGGCGAGGAGCGCGAGTTCCTTGCCGTCCTGAGGTTCTGAAAAACGCCCTGCGGGGCGTTTTTTTTTGGGGGGGAATGGTTTTTCAGGCGCCTGTGTTGATGCAACGATGCCTTGCGGCGTCCGGCTACTTCCAGTGCTGCCGCCGCATCTGGTACGCTGCGCCCTTTGCTACCGCTTGCATTGGACTCGATGGAAACCCCCTTCAACGACCGTGGCGTGTCGGTCACGCGTAACGCACTCTCGTCGGCCGGCCAGGTCTTTCCGCTAGGCGACATCGTCGACGTGCAAGTCGTCACCGTGCAGAAAAACAAACTCCTGCCGCGCGCGATCTCGCTTGTCGGACTCGTGGGCGCTATTGTCGGCGGAATATTTCGCTCGCCCGTCGGCATGGTATGCGGCACGATGCTGATCGTGGTCGGCTGGCTCACGTGGGTGACTCAGGACATCACGCATCGTCTGATGGTGCAGACCGCGAATGGCTTGCGCGAAGCGCTCATGAGCACCGACCGCGAGTTCGTCGAGCGCGTCGCCGCCGCCGTGCACGAGGCGAAGGCCGTCCCTGCGGCGCCCAAAGCCTGAGCGGTCGCCGTCCGCAGTACGCCAGGCGTAGCGCGTTAACACAAATTTGATTCGCAACGCAGCAGCTTTTGCACGTCGTTGAGGCGCGCGCCGCTAGAGTGGTTGGGTGTCAACAACGCGCGCCGCCTCGCCGAATCGGCGCAATCATGATGCTCACGTCCGTAGCAACGTCTGAAATCTCCGCCCCGCGGGCACCACGCGCACCGCGCGAACCCCACATTCGCCGTCGCACGCATGTCGTCGTTCCACTTGTCATCATCGACGTCACGGTGCCCGGCACGTCGTCGGCAAATGGACGGCGCGCATTGCATGCCGCCCTCGGAGACGATCTGCGTCTCTACGTTGTAACCGTCGACCAGCAGCACGAGCGTGTGACGTTTCGTGTCGAAGTCACCTCACGCTCCCTCGACGACGTAATCGGCCTGCTGACGGCCACCCTCGATCGCGCCACGCTCGGCCGTGCGCAGGCAACCGTGATTCGCCGTCCGCGCGACTATTGACATAGATCAATGCCTGCACGGGTAACTTGCCAGTCGCCGTCCAAACCTTTATACATCTTTGCAATTGCCCTCGGGTGGCCGTGTAGAGTTGCCGCTCCTGTTATCGCGTGTTCCCTCCCGCAGGCCCCCGCAAGCGTCCCGGTTTCCCCCGCCCACGCCGTGGCAATCCAGTGAGATTGCCGCCAGTGCTGTCCGAGTTGTCCAATCCGCAGCTCAAGATGCATCGCCTCCGCCAGGGACCCGCCTTTTTTGCAAAGCGTGATCCTATGTTCCTGTCGTCTCTCAATGCCGCGCGCCGGCGTGCCGGTCTTCGTTTTCATATTCAATTTCGTCGTTCAACCGCAGCGGCGCTAGTCGCAGGCGGCGCGCTCGCCGCGTTGACCGGCTGCTCCGTCACCTTCCCCACGCCCACGCCGCCGGCCACGAATGCCGCGCTGATCAACGGCGGCAACGACGGCCTGCTGATTCCGCAGCACGTGGAGCGTGCCGACGAAGATCATGCGCGCCTTGGCCTGCCGGTCCAGCTCGACGGCAAGCCGGTCTGCATGGCGCTCGACACAGGGACGCAAGGCACGCGCGTGTTGAAGTCGGTGCTGCCGGGTTCGAACTATGCAAGCGCCGGCGGCGTAACGTCTTTCTCATTCGCGAACGGCGTGGAAATTCTCGGCTCGGCCGTCAAGGTGCCGTTCAGCCTGGGCGGCACCACGCCAACGCCGATCGCCGCGCAAGCGGTGGACGTCGTGCGCTGCCTGCCGAACGCGCGGAAGTGCGCCGGCATGGACGGCTACTCCGGCGAATTCGGCAGGGCGTTTTCCGGCATCGTCGGCGTCGGCGCGGCGCGGCGCGGCGCAACCGGACGATAGCTGCTGCACCCACCCGTTGCGCGCGTTGCCCGGCAACATCGGTCAACGTTATCTGGTGCACGCGAACTTCGCCAAGCCGTACATGGTGTTGAGCCCCTCGAATACCATCACCAAGGACTACACCATGGTGCCAATGGCGGCGTCGAAAGACGGTACGGCGCAATGGCCGCGAGGCTGCGTGAATGTGGGCGGCAAAATGACGTTCTGCGCGCCGCTGGTGTTCGCAACCGGCAGCACCGGCATGATCCGCATCGAGATGGACAACGCGCCCAACTGGACCGGTGACGGCGATATCGGCAGCGTGCTCGATCAGGGCAACTATGAGACGGCAATCGGCACGGGATCATGGGTGCACCGCTACGAGAAAGCCCAGGTCACGATCGTCAAGTCGAAGCCGGATGCAAACCGGATCGTGGTCGGTTTGATGGCTATGCAAAACATCGAAGTGCTGTTCGATTTCCCGCGCGGGCAGTTCGGTTTGCATGCAGCGCAGGAGAGCGAACGATTCGCTCCGTGATATCCAGCAAGCGATAAAAAAGGCCGAGCGAAAAAATTTCGCACGGCCTTTTTCATTTGAGCAGGCGCCACACGCGCGCGCGTCATTCCATACTGAGCGGTTTCACATGCCAGATGTTGCGCGCGTATTCGGCGATGGTACGGTCCGACGAAAACTGCCCCATGCCCGCGACGTTTTCGATCGCGCTCTCGGTCCACGCACGCTTGTCGACGAAACGCGCATCCACCTCGTCCTGCGCTTTCGAGAATGCGGCGAAGTCGGCGAGCACCATATAGTGATCGCCCCAATCCACCAACGTGTGGAAGATATCCGAGAAGCGCAGCGGATCGTCCGGCGAGAAGAAGCCCGTGCGGATCTGGTCGAGGGCCATACGCAGTTCCGGATTCTCCTCGTACACCTGCCGCGGCCGGTAACCGGTGGCGCGCAGGCTGTCCACTTCGTCAGCGGTATGGCCGAAGATAAAGATGTTGTCGCGCCCCACCGCGTCGCAAATCTCGATGTTGGCGCCGTCCATCGTGCCGATCGTCAACGCGCCGTTCAGCGCGAGTTTCATGTTGCCGGTGCCGGATGCCTCGGTGCCGGCCATTGAAATCTGCTCTGACAGATCGGCCGCGGGAATGATCAGCTCGGCCACGCTCACGCCATAGTTCGGCACGAACACCACCTTGAGGCGATCGCCAATGAGCGGGTCGTGATTCACTTTCTCGCTCACATCGCCGATCAGCTTGATGATCGTCTTCGCCATGCGATACGCGGAGGCAGCCTTGCCGGCGAACATCACCACACGCGGTACCCAATCGCGCTCCGGATTCGCGCGAATCTGGTTATAGCGCACCATCACGTGCAGCACGTTCAGCAACTGCCGCTTGTATTCGTGAATGCGCTTGACCTGAAGATCGAACAACGCATCGGGATCGAAACTCAGTTTGGTGTGATGCGCGAGCCGCTGCACGAGCCGCAGTTTGTTCTGCCGCTTCGCTTCGTGAAAAGCGTCGATGAACGCACTGTCGTTGCGCAGATTGCGCAGTTGCTCCAGCTCGAACAGGTTGCTGCGCCAATGCTTGCCAATTTGCTGATCGATCAGCGACGACAGCGACGGACTCGCCTGCGCCAACCAGCGCCGCGGCGTGATGCCGTTGGTGACGTTGGTGAAACGGTCCGGATAAATGCGCGCGAAGTCCGCGAAAATATCGCGCGTCATGAGCTGCGAATGCAGCTTCGATACGCCGTTCACCTTGTGACTCGCGACGATCGCCAGATACGCCATTCGCACACGCCGCTGGCCATATTCGTCGACCAGCGAAATGCGGCGGATCATCTCGCCGTCATGTCCCGATTGTTCGCTGACATGCTTGAGAAACCCGGCATTGATCTCGAAGATGATCTCCAGATGCCGCGGCAAAAGTCGCGCGAGCATCTCGACGTCCCACGTTTCGAGCGCTTCGGGCATCAAGGTGTGGTTCGTGTACGAGAAAATCCTGGTGACGTGCTGCCATGCCTTGTCCCACGGCTGATGATGTACATCCACCAGCAAACGCATCAGCTCGGGAATCGCCAGCACCGGGTGCGTATCGTTCAGATGCACCGCCACCTTTTCGGAGAAGCGCCCGAACGTGCTGTGCGTACGCTGATAGCGGCGAATCAGATCCTGCATCGTCGCCGAAACAAAGAAGTACTCCTGACGCAGCCGCAGCTCGCGGCCTGCCGATGTCGAATCGTCCGGATAGAGCAGCCGCGACACGTTCTCCGACATGTTCTTGGTGTCGACCGCGTTGCGGTAATCGCCGCGGTTGAACGCGCCGAGGTCGAGTTCGTCGGTTGCGCGCGCGGACCACAGGCGCAGCGTGTTCGTCGCACTGGTCGCGTAACCCGGAATCACCGTGTCGTAGGCCGTGGCATTCACATGTTCGGTGTCGATCCACTCCACGTGCTCGCCGCGCTGCACCGTGCGCCCGCCGAAATGCACCATGTACTTGATTTCGGGCCGCGGAAACTCCCACGGATTGCCCGCGCGCAGCCAATAGTCCGGCGCTTCGACCTGCTCGCCGTCGACAATCTCCTGGCGGAACATGCCGTATTCGTAACGGATACCGTAGCCGAAGCCCGGAATGCCAAGCGTCGCCATTGAATCGAGAAAACAGGCGGCGAGCCGTCCGAGACCGCCGTTGCCGAGGGCCGCGTCCGGCTCGATATTGACCAGCATGTCCATGTCGACGCCGAGGCTCGCGAGCGCTTCCTTCATCTGATCGTGAATGCCAAGCGCAAGCAACGCGTTCGTAAACGTGCGGCCGATCAGGAATTCCATCGACAGGTAGTAGACGCGTTTCACGTCCTGTTCGTACTGCAGGCGCGTGGTCTTCATCCAGCGCGCGACCAGCCGGTCACGCACCGCGAGCGCCGCGGCATGCAGCCAGTCATGCGGATGAGCCGTGACGGCGTCTTTGCCGACGCCGTACATCATGCGATTGGAAATTGAGCGCCGTAGCGCGTCGACGGTACTGTTGAGCTGGTCGAATTCCAGATCGACGGCTGTCATCGAAGCCTCCGGGAAATAACGACGCGACATACGCGAACCGCATAGATGACGGACGGGAGGCGCGTGCCGGTCAGGCGGGTTAACAAACAGAGTACGACATTTTACGGCGCGCGGATATCGGCGAGCGCGAGCGGGTGCGGGTGCTCACGCACATGCTATGCCCGCCGACACGCGGCGCTTCACGGGTTTTGCGCACGTACGCGGTGCAGGCGAGCCTGCGTGCGGCACCGCGCGCGTGCATCGGCGCGCAAAACAGGCAAATGACGTCGAGCCGTGAAAGCTGCCTGCATGGGAGAGTTAGCACGATTATTTTTTCTGCATGTGACCTGCCGATGAATGCGGTGACTTGCTCGATACGTGGTCAAATCGGCGCGCCTCGTCTGCTGAACGGTTATGCCAACGTGTCCTACAGCAACGCGGCACCGAGCCAGTTCAAAGGCGCCGCACGAGCTTGACCGTTAGTTGCATTACACACACCCGACACAGCGACCCACCCTGCCCACCTCGCAGCACGATTTCTGCGTCTCTGTAACAATCGCATCATTCGCTGCGCGAGCCGCCTTGACGGCCGGACTCACGTCCAGCGCGCTTCACTCCACACAACCCCGCCGTTTGCGCGCCGCGCCGTCCCTCCGACACGCCCGGCGCTACGGCATGCACGACCCGACGAGCCACGCCTTGTCCGACAAACCCAGCGCCACCGCCACCCCAGCCTTTCCAGCGGACGGCCCGATGAGCGCCGCCAATCGCCGCGCGATGGTCGCGATCATGCTCGCGGTCGCGCTCGCCACGCTCGATACCGCGATCGCCAACACGGCCCTGCCCGCCATCGCCGCCGATCTGCACGCCGCGCCCGCCGCGTCGGTATGGATCATCAACGCCTACCAGCTCGCAATGGTCGCGACGCTGCTGCCGCTCGCCGCGCTCGGCGATATCGTCGGGCATCGCAGGATTTATATCAGCGGGATTGCGCTCTTCACGCTGGCGTCGCTAGCGTGCTCGCTTGCTTCGACACTGCCGATGCTGGCCGCCGCACGTGTGCTGCAAGGTCTCGGCGCGAGCGCGATCATGAGCGTCAACACGGCGTTGATCCGCTATCTGTATCCGCCGCACCGGCTCGGACGAGGCCTCGGCACTAACGCCTTGATCGTCGGCGTATCGTTCGCGGTCGGGCCGACGGTGGCGTCGCTGATTCTGTCCGTTGCCGCATGGCCGTGGCTGTTCGCGGTCAACGTTCCGCTCGGCCTGCTGGCGTTGACCTTCGCGTGGCCCGCGCTGCCGCACACCGAGCGCGGCAAACACAACTTCGACCCGATTGCGGCGCTCCTCAACGTGATCACCTTCGCCGCGCTGATCTTCGCGCTCGGCGAGGCAGCCCAGCGCGCCTCGACCCAACTGGTGCTGAGTGCGGCCGCGATCACCGTGGTTTTCGGGGTGTTGCTGATTCGCCGTGAAGCCGGCCACCCCGCGCCGATGCTCCCGGTCGATCTCTTCAAGCGGCCGGTGTTTGCCTTGTCCGCGGTGACAGCGGTGTGCTCGTTCGCCGCGCAAGGGCTGGCGTTCGTGTCGCTGCCGTTCTACTTCGAGGACGTGCTGCATCGCAGCCAGGTCGAGACCGGCTTTCTGATGACGCCCTGGCCTGTAGTGGTCGCTTTAGCCGCGCCGCTGGCGGGCAGTCTGTCCGACCACTATCCGCCGGGCTTGCTCGGTGCGATCGGCCTTGCGGTGATGTCGGCGGGAATGGCGTCGCTGGCGTTGTTGCCGGTGCATCCGCATGTGCTCGACATCGGCATCCGCATGGCGATTTGCGGTGCGGGCTTCGGCTTCTTCCAGTCACCCAACCTGAAGGCTTTGATGGCGAGCGCGCCGCCCGAACGCAGTGGCGGCGCCAGCGGCATCGTCGCGACTGCCCGCCTGCTCGGACAGACCACCGGCGCTGCGCTGGTTGCGCTGAGCTTCGGTATCGCCGGCCGGCACGGACCGACACTCGCGCTCAGCGCCGGCGCCTTCTTTGCCGGCGCGGCGAGCCTCGCAAGCGGATTGCGGCTGTTCGCGCCGTCGCATCGCGCCGGGTTGCCCACGAAAGCGTCGGCGGAATAAACAAAACGGGCACACTGCTGTGACAGTGCGCCCGCTTTGAATCCTGCCGTTCGATCGTGTTCGATCGCGTTCAACCAATCAATGCGCGGCGAAATACCCCTTCACTGCGCCGATAAACGTATCGATATCCGCACGCGACACATCTTTATGCGTGACGAATCGCGACGCATACAGCATCTGCGTGAGGATGCCGCGCTCCTTGAGCCACGCTTCGAGCGGCACGCAATGCTGCTGCGGAAACTGCGCGAACACCATATTGGTCGCGATGGACTGCACCTTGACCTGGTCGATCGCTTCCAGATCGGCCGCCAGATGTGCGGCGTTCGCGTGGTCGTCGGCGAGACGCTCGACGTTGTGATCCAGCGCGTACAGGCAAGCCGCCGCCAGCACGCCGGCCTGGCGCATGCCGCCGCCCAGCACCTTGCGCCAGCGATGCGCCACATCGATCAGCGCCTGGCTGCCGACCAATACCGAACCGACCGGCGCGCCCAGCCCCTTCGAAAAGCAGATCGAGACCGAATCGAACAATTCGCACAGCTCCGCGACCGGCTTGGCCGAGGCAACCGCCGCGTTGTAGACCCGCGCGCCGTCGAGGTGAGCCGATAAGCCGTGGCGGCGCGCCAACTGCACCGCCTCGTCGACATAACTCGCCGGCAGCACTTTGCCGCCGATGGTGTTTTCCAGCGCCAGCAGCCGCGTGCGCGCGAAGTGGTTGTCGATTGGCTTGATCGCGGCGGCGATCTTCTCGAGCGGGATCGAACCGTCGGCGGCATTCTCGAGCGGCTGCGGCTGAATGCTGCCGAGTACCGCCGCGCCGCCGCCTTCGTACTTATAGGTGTGCGCCAACTGGCCGACGATGTATTCGTCGCCACGCGCGCAATGCGCCATCAACGCCGCCAGATTGCTTTGCGTGCCGCTCGGGAAGAACAGGCCGGCTTCCTTGCCGGTGCGTTCCGCGACCGTTGCCTGCAGACGCAGCACGGTTGGGTCGTCGCCCCAGACGTCGTCGCCCACTTCGGCGGCGGACATGGCCGCGAGCATGGCCGGGGTCGGACGGGTTACGGTGTCGCTGCGCAAATCGATCATGATGAGAGCCTTGTGTGTCCCTGTTTCTGTCAATGCAAGACAGCCTATGACAACCTGTCATAGCCGGCCCGCGCACCGCATCTCCTGAATGGATTGACGGTCGCGGTTCCAGCTACTGAGCCACACAGTGTATTCAATTAATTACCGCGGCGCTGAGAGCCGCGCCAAAAAGCCGCTCACCCGCCCGACTTCGGCAGCCACGCAAGCGGATCGACCGGCTGGCCGTTCTGGCGCACTTCGAACTGGATCGATGCCACGCCGCGGCTGTCCACGCCGACTTCGCCGATGGTTTGCCCTTGCGCGACCGCGTCGCCTTCCTTGACCAGCAGCGTGCTGTTCTGCCCGTAGGCGGTAATCAGCGAGTCGTCGTGTTTGATGATGATGAGCGGGCCGTACGCTTCGATCCCGGTGCCCGCGTAGACCACCCGGCCGGTAGCGGCCGCCTTGACCGGATCGCCCGCATGGCCGCCGATCACGATGCCGTTCGACCTGCCCGGCGCAAAGGCTTTCAGCACCGGGCCACGCAACGGCCACAGCAGCACGCCTTGCTGCGCAACGCCGGCCGCGCCGGCCACACCAGGCGTCGCGGCTGTTCCATTCTGACCGGCGACATTGACCGGCGGTGTCACCACGCTGCCCGACGCCATCGGCGGAGCCACCCGCAGCACCTGCCCCGGGTTGACGGCCGCATTCGATGGAAGTCCGTTCCACGCCGCAATCTCCTGCGGCTTACGGCCGTAAGCCGACGCGATGGCCGCCAGCGTGTCACCCGGATTGGCGCGGTAGTAACCGGCCGGCACAGGGACGGTGGTAAGGGTCGTCGGACGGGACGGCGCGCTGCTGTAGAACGGCGTGCTTTCCCACGGCATCGTCGAACAGCCGCTGAACATAACGCCGAGTGTCGCCGAAATCAGCAACCGGGTCGCCGTGAACTGCCATTGTCTTGTCATGTGATTTTCCTCGACACTTAGATTCAATCAGCCCAAGCATTCGCTGTGCCGCCCGGTGCGGGCGCCACGGCGTATCCATTATGCCGCCGTGCGCATGAGCCAAGGCTTCGGCACGGCTTAGACCGGAAACCGTCAGACACTGCCCTCGGCCTCGACCACGAGAATGCGTGCCACGCCGATCGGATGCGCGACATGTTCCGTGCCTACCGACGCATAAAACACATCGCCCGTTTCCAGAATCGCTGACTGTTCGATGCCGCCTTCGCGGTAACGCATCTCCACGCGGCCGTCGAGCACGGCGAACACCTCCTCGCCGTCGTTGACATGCCACTTGTACGGCTGATCGGTCCAATGCAGGCGCGTTGTGATGCCGCCCATGTTGGCAATATCGAGCGCGCCCCATGGACGCGTCGCGGTAAAGCTCTTGCTGCGAATGATCTTCATGGCGGATAGCGGGTTGAGAAACAGACGCTGTCGACGCGTTATCCGTGCCGCATACCGGACCGCCCGGCCGGTCGGGATCACGCGTTTCGACTGGGCTCATTATAGGTGGTGCGGCAGGCGCGACCGCCGGCAGCAAGGCGGCAAGAGGCCGCACAAGGCCGCGCGAGCACATTCGTGTGACTATTGAATCCTTTCAACCCTCGCCTATACTCAGTCATGCTGCCGCAACGCGCCGTGCACAAACGTCTGGATCCTGCGAGGAGTTGGGAATGAACAAAGCCACGTTTCTGGCCGTGCAGCTCAACGTCGACGATGTGGCGGCATCGCCCGGTTTGGTCGAATTGCTGAACACGCACCTGGTTTTCGCGGCAGACGTCGCCGAAGCCGCCGACGCGCTGGTCCAGCTTGCCAGCATCGCGGGATTGTCGAGCGGCGTCGAAGCGACTGTCGAGATTCCGGCTCTGGCGATCGAGCGGCTGCGCGAGGCGCTCGACAATCTCAGCGGCTACGACGAATCCTGGTTGCTTGCCCTGGAACCCAGCCGTGCGTTGTTCGACGAAATAGGCCGCCGGCATCGCACGCTGCATTAAAGCTGCGCTCGCGGACATCGATCCGCACTGCACGCACCCCGGCGCTCATCGTCAAGCGCCGCCGGTCCGCCACTTTTCGCTCACCGTTCGAACCGCCAGATTGCCCGGCATGCCTGATCGTCGGCGCCCTCTGAAGATTTCGGGCGAGTCAACCGGAGGAACCGCCGTGAAAAGTCTCCTGAACCGCCGTAGCGTGCTGGCAGGCCCATCGCATCTCGTGCAGGTCGCGCGAGAGCACGCCGCCGATTCCATCTCGCCCGACGACAGCGAGGAAGCGGCGCTAGCGGCGGCCGGCGTCACGCCCGCTACCGCCGCTGCCGAACCCGCCGTCGCGCCGACCGCCGAACCGGCTCGGCCGGTAACGACGCTGCGGCCGGTGCCGGTGGTGCCCTCGCCGGTGAGCGCGCGCGGCGTGCAGATGGCCGACACGGCCGAAATCGAATGGCTCGCCGAAGAAGAAGCGCTGACGCCTTTCCGCGTGTTCCGCAGCTTCGCCTATTCGGTCAGCCTGCTGTTCCACGCGAAGGAACTGTTGTGCTACGTCGCGCTGTATCAGGACGGCTCGCTGTGGCACGCGCCCAAAGCCGTCGACCTCGAAGCCGCGGAAACGGCCTTCCATCACTTCGAGGAACAGGCGACGCGGCTCTCGGAGGGTGAAACGCGACGCGCACAACTCGAGGCGCAAAACGAACAGCTTGCACGCATGATCGCGCGCTCCGAGGCGCAGGCCGAACGGCTGCGCACGGATTTGCAGCGGCGCGGCGCGCAGGAACAGGCGGTGTCGAACCGGCAGCATCAGGTGCGCAAGGAAGTGTCGCAACTGGAAGCGCAACGCGTAGCCGCGCAGGCGCATCTGAACAAGGCGCATCGGCAAATTCACCAGCTCAATCTCACCAGCAACGAAGGGATTCCGCATTTGCCGAATCGTTGATGCGCGCCTTGCAATTGAATTGACGGCCAGGCAAAGCCGTTAACGACACCGTTAACGACAAAACGCCGACCGGCAATCCGGTCGGCGTTTTCTTCTTCATTTCCTGCTCAGTACGTGCTCCGTACGTGCTCATTACGCGCCGCCCATCAGCCGGGCGGCGTTTCCATCCGCTTCGGCGCGAATTAGTTGCCGAAATAAACCGAGTTACGGTCGTTGCCGCTCACCGGCCGGCCAGCTTGCGAGCTGCCTGCAATCGGTGCGCCGTAGCCGCTGTTCACAGCTTGAGCGGTGCCGTTCTGTGCGTCGACACGTGCTTGTGCGGCTTGCAGGTTAGCCGGGTAATCGATGTGATCGCCGATCGGGTTGTAACCCGCCTTTTCGAGTTGCACCAGTTGAGCGCGGACTTCAGCGCGCGTCAGCGGCTGGTTCGATTGGGCAAACGAGGCAACCGGAGCAACCAGAGCGGCAGCGACAACAACAGCAGAGATAAGAGTCTTCATGATGTAAACCTCCAGAACTTGTATTTAATTCGCTTTGGGCTTGTTATCCCGTAGCGCTTAAGTAGAAGTTTAGGAGCGTCCACACTTAGGGGAAATCCCTAAAACGACGAAACTCTATTTCGAATTTCGCAACAGTAGACAGTCTGGTGGATTCGCACGCTATCTGCCCAATAGTTTTCAGCAATAATTGTCGAGTTCGATTTCAATCGATCGCGCGGCCCGGCGCGCCTGTCTACAAGCACGCGCCGGGCCGTCATTCAAACGCTCAGCTCCAGTTCGCGTGGAAGCTGCCCGGCTTGTCGATACGCTCGAACGTATGCGCGCCGAAGAAATCGCGCTGCGCCTGCACCAGATTCGCCGGCAGGCGTTCCGAACGATACGCGTCGAAATACGCCACGGCCGATGCGAATGCCGGCACCGGCACGCCTGCGTTGATCGCCGCAATCACGACCTCGCGCAACGCCGACTGATAATTCTTAGCGATGTCGCGGAAATACGGATCGAGCAGCAGATTGGCGATCGCCTTGTCTTTCGTATAGGCGTCCGTGATCTTCTGCAGGAAGCGGGCGCGGATGATACAGCCAGCGCGGAAAATCTTCGCGATCGTGCCGTAATCGAGATCCCACTTGTACTCTTCCGAGGCCGCCCGCAGTTGCGCAAAACCTTGTGCGTACGAAATCACTTTGCTGAAGTACAGCGCGCGGCGCACCGATTCAATGAAGGCGTCACGCTCGACGCCAAGCGGCTTGGCCGCCGGCCCTTCCAGCACCTTGCTCGCAGCCACGCGCTGATCTTTCAGCGACGACAACACCCGCGCGAACACGGCTTCCGTAATCAGCGGCAGCGGTGCGCCGAGGTCGAGCGCATTCTGGCTGGTCCACTTGCCCGTGCCCTTCTGCGCGGCGCGGTCGAGAATCACGTCGACCAGGTCCTTGCCGGTTTCCTCGTCTTTCTTGCCGAAAATCTTCGAGGTGATTTCGATCAGGTAACTATCGAGTTCGCCCTGATTCCATTCGGTGTAGACCTTGCCCAACTCTTCGTTCGACAGGCCGACGACCTGCTTGAGCACCGCGTAGCTCTCCGCGATCAACTGCATGTCGCCATATTCGATGCCGTTGTGCACCATCTTCACGAAGTGGCCCGCACCGTCCGGTCCCATGTACGCGACGCACGGCTCGCCGTCCGGCGCCTTGGCGGCGATTTCCGTGAGAATCGGGGCAACGAGGTCATAGGCGTCGCGCTGGCCGCCCGGCATGATCGACGGGCCTTTCAGTGCGCCCTCTTCGCCGCCCGACACGCCCGTGCCGATGAAATGCAGGCCGGCTTTTGCCAGTTCCTGATTACGGCGAATGGTGTCGGTGAAATGCGTATTGCCACCGTCGATCAGTATGTCGCCCTTGTCCAGCAGCGGCTTGAGTTGCGCGATGGTGGCGTCGGTCGGCTCGCCTGCCTTGACCATCAGCAGAATGCGGCGCGGCTTTTCCAGCGACTCCACGAATTCTTCCAGCGTGACGGCCGGCACCAGCTTCTTGTCCGGATATTCGGCGATGAGTTCGTCGGTTTTCTCGCGGCTGCGGTTGTACACCGACACCGCGTGGCCGCGGCTCTCGATGTTGAGTGCCAGATTGCGGCCCATGACCGCCAGCCCCACCACGCCGATTGCCTGTTTGCCCATGTGAATTCTCCAGAGTACAAAAAATGTCGAGACGCTGCGCCGGAAGGAACGTCGGCGGGACGTCGAGGGTGAAAGGATAAAAGAAATGCCGGCTTGCCGCTCGCTGGCGCTCATTTGCGATCATTGGCGCTCATTGACGCTCCCCGAGCGGAGCTTTTCACTGCGCGTGGTGCATCGGGCTTCCACACGCAGCCAACCGTTTTGTCTGACTCGCCCAACCCGTTAGCGTTTCCTGAACACCAGACTGAAATTGTTGGCCGGCATCGCAATCGGCTCGTCGCACACGAGCCCGACCGATGCGCCCAACGCTACCACCGCTTCCATGTCGCGCACGCCCCACTCGGGGTCGCGGTTGCGCAACTGCTGGTCGAACGCATCGTTGCTCGGCGAGGTATGCGCGCCGCCGCGTTTGTACGGACCGTACAGATACAGTACACCGCCATCGGCCAGACGTCGGCTCGCGCCGGCGAATAACGCTTGCGTCGCACTCCACAGCGAGATGTGAATCATGTTGATACAGACTACGGCGTCGAGATCATGGGGCTTTTCGGGCGTACCCACACCCCAATCCGCCTGATGCACGTCGAGGGCGAGCGGCGCGCGTACGTTCGTCAGCCCTTCATGCGCGATCCACGCCGCAATTGAGTCACGCGCATCCGCATCGAGATCGCTCGGTTGCCAGTCAAGCCCGGGCAACGCGCGGGCGAAGCAGATAGCGTGCTGGCCCGTGCCGCTCGCGATCTCCAGCACGCGGCCGTTGGCGGGCAACACCTCGCGCAACACGGCAAGAATCGGTTCCCGATTGCGTTCCGCGGACGGCGAGTGTTGCCGTAACGCCGGGTGGAAGTCAGTCATGTTCGCTTTGTTTCAATACAGGGTGGTGCGCACGCGTTCGGCGAGTTCACGGTCATAGGTCGCGGCGTCAAATTGCGTGCCGTTGATGCGCCGATGGATCTCGCCCGCGCTCGGTAAGCGCGAACGTTCGACATGATGCGCCGTGTCCCACAGTTTCGAGCGCACCAGCGCCTTGGAGCAATGAAAGTACACCGCATCGACGTCGATCAGCAGCACGGTGCGCGGCAGTTTACCTTCGACGGCGAAACTGTCCAGCCATTCCGGATCGGTGGAAATGCGGCCGCGGCCGTTCACGCGCAAACTTTCGCCGACGCCCGGAATCATGAACAGCAGCGCCAGATGCGGCTCGGCGATGATATTGCGCAGACTGTCGACGCGATTGTTGCCGATACGGTCCGGCAGCGCGAGCGTGTGTTCGTCGATGACGCGCACGAAGCCCGGCGCGTCGCCGCGCGGTGAACAGTCGAGGCCTTCGGGACCGGCGGTCGCGAGCACGACGAACGGCGAGACTTCGATAAGCGCGCGATAGTCTTCGTTGACGAAGGAAATCTCTTTGCGCACGGCGCGCTCGTGGGGCTGACCGTAGATTGCTTCGAGCTGTTCGATCGTCGTCAACATCGGCGTTCCTTTGGTGTGGCGGGTGCTTCTTGTGAGCGTGGCGCTGCCTGGAATGAGAATTATCGGCGATTTACGTGGCCCGCGCGACTCGAGCAGCGTACTCAGTCCAGCGCCAGACGGCCCGCGAGCGCGGTCAGCGTGTCGGCACAGGGTGCGGCGATTTTCAGCGAGAGCAGCGGATCGGCGCGCGTACGCCCGAGATTGATCGCGACGATCGGCTTGCCCTGCTTTTGCGCCCACACGCAGAAACGGTAGCCCGAATAGACCATCAGCGACGAGCCGACCACCAATACCGCATCCGCCACGTCGAGCGCATGCGAAGCCGCTTCGACGCGCTCGCACGGCACGCTTTCGCCGAAGAACACCACCGCGGGTTTCAGCAATCCGCCGCAGTTCGTGCACGCCGGGATGCGGAAAGTGTCGAGATCGTGCCACTCCAGATGTGCGTCGCCGTCGGCGGCGGTTTCCGCGGTGACGTTCAGCAACGTGGGATTGTCCGCTTCGAGCGTTTGCTGGATCGAGGCGCGCGAATGCTGCATCCCGCAGTCCAGGCACGTCACGCCGTCAATGCCGCCATGCAGTTCGATCACCTCGCGGCTGCCTGCCCGCTGGTGCAGGCCGTCGACATTCTGCGTGACGAGCGTCGGCACATGGCCCGCTGCCTCGAGCCGGGCCAACGCGGTATGCGCGGCATTCGGTTGCGCGTCGGCCACCACCGGCCAGCCGACCATGCTGCGCGCCCAATAGCGCCGGCGCATCGCGGCCGTGCCGAGGAATTCCTGCAGCGTGATCGGCGGCGAACGCTTCCATTCGCCGTTGTCGTCGCGATAGCCGGGAATGCCGGAGTCGGTGCTGATGCCCGCGCCGGTCAGCACGAATAGACGCGGATAGCGCTGCACGAAAGTATGCAGGTCGTCCAGAGTGTGCGATTCGTTGAAGGGTTCGATGTGCGCGGGCTGAGGGTTGGTCATGACGGGGACTGGGTATGGCTGCGGCTTTGGTGTAGGGCCTGAATCGCCGTTCAGCGGCGCGTGCGCGATTTGCTTTGCGGGGTACGCACCGTCGGTGCCGTACGTATCGCCTGCCGCGCTTGCCATTCGGCGAGCGCCTGCTGATAGCGCTCGAACGCTTCATCGTAGAGATCGAATACACACGGATTGCAGCCACTATGACAACAATCCTCGAGCTCGGGCTGCACGGGCGGCACCGGCTGCGGGTCGTCCTTAAGTGAGGCACGGGGCACGGCGAATCGCTTTGTCGAAAGGCGGGAAGCGCTCAGTATAAGTTGATCGCCCGCAACGCGCGCGGCGCCGGTTCGGCCTGAATCCGCGCCTTCAGATCACGCCCCACGACCTTCGCTGCCGCTCAACCCGCTCAACCCGCTCGCGCCGCGAACGCCTGGCGCTGCGCTCAGCCCCTGCCGACGAACGGCATCTTGCTCGCCATGATGGTCATGAACTGCACATTCGCCGACAACGGCAGTTCCGCCATATGCAGCACCGCGTCGGCGACATGCTGCACATCCATCAACGGCTCGACCGCGATTTCGCCGTTCGCTTGCGGCACGCCGCGCGCCATCCGCTCGGCCATTTCCGTCGCGGCATTGCCAATGTCGATCTGCCCGCACACGATGTCGTATTTGCGGCCGTCGAGCGAAACCGCTTTTGTGATGCCGGTAATCGCGTGCTTGGTCGCCGTATAAGCGATGCTGTTCGGCCGCGGCGCATGCGCCGAAATCGAGCCATTGTTGATGATGCGGCCGCCTCGCGGCGTCTGCGTTTTCATCAGACCGAAGGCGGCCCGTGTGCAGAGAAACACGCCGGTGAGATTGGTGTCGACCACCAAGCGCCATTCGCCGATATCGAGTTCGTCGATATCCACGGGCGAGCCGTTGCGGCCCGCGTTATTGAACAGTACGTCGAGCCGGCCGCGCCACGCGCGGGTGGCGTCGAACAGCGCGGCGACGCTGTCGGCGTCGGTCACGTCGCAGGCCACGGCGAGCGCGTCGCCGCCCAGTTGCCGCGCCTGTTCGACCACGGCGTCGAGCGGCGCCTGACGGCGGCCGGCAAGTACGACGCTATAGCCGTGCTCCAGCATCTTGAGCGCACAGGCCCGGCCGATGCCGCTGCCCGCGCCCGTCACCAGCGCCACTTTCCTGATTCCCGTTCCTGTCACAACGCGTCTCCTGCTCCGTTTCCAAGGCCTTAGCACCATACAACAGCGGATGGTCTGTCACAAATCCAACGTAGCGGCCGCCGCAAAGCATGACGTCTTTCAGCGCGCTTTCATTACTTATGGTTACCGTCCGCAACAACGTTGAACCGAGCATCAATGGTATCGTTTGCCGTTGTGCGTCACGCGCGCAACTCAAGGCCTTCCCAGGACGGGGGAAGGAAGACAGGAAGCACGCTTTATGAACGAACTCTTCACGCCGCCGCAAAGCAGCGAGGCTGCGCCGCAGCGCCGCTGGCCGCGCACCGGCTATCCCGCGATGCTCACGGCCACCGCTGCCTGGCACGTATTCGTGCTGGCCGGATGGCTGCTGGTGCCCGCCGCGTGGCCATGGTGGCTGGCCGCGATCTTCGCGAATCACGCAATTTTCACGGTAGCCGGTCTGTTGCCGCGCACCTCGCTGCTCGGCCCGAACTGGACGCATCTGCCCGCCGGGCCGCGCAACGCCGACGCAATCGCATTGACTATCGACGACGGTCCCGATCCGATCGTCACGCCGCAAGTGCTCGATCTGCTCGACGCGTTCGACGTGCGCGCCACCTTCTTCTGTATCGGCGCGAAAGCGCAACGCTACCCCGAGCTCACACGCGACATCGTCGCGCGCGGCCATGCGCTGGAAAACCATTCGCAGGTTCACGTGCACACGTTTTCGGTCACGTTTCCCGGCGCACTCACCCGCGAGATCGAGGCGGCGCAGCGCACTTTCGAGGCATTGAGCGGCGAGCGGCCGATGTTCTTTCGCGCTCCGGCGGGATTGCGCAATATCTTTCTCGAACCCGTGCTGCGCAAACTCGATTTGCGGCTCGCGGCTTGGACGCGGCGCGGCTACGACACGCGCGAGCGCGATCCGCAGGTGGTTGCGCATCGGCTGCTCGACGGCCTTGCCCCGCGCGACATTCTGCTGCTGCACGACGGCAACGCCGCCCTCACCGTCGAGGGCAAACCGCTGATACTTGCCGTCCTGCCGCGCGTGATCGACGCCGCTCGCCGAAAGCATTTACGCTTCGTTACGCTGCGCGAAGCGCGTATCGACGACTAAACTAAACCGGGCATCCTCTCCACGCGGCCCGGCCGCAGGCATGCAGCCTGCCTGCGGCCTGCATGCCGGCCGACATGCGGCGGGCCACACAAATACCGCTGTTACACGCGGAAATCCGCCGCCATGTCGTCGTCCGTGCGCGCCTCGAGTTCGCCGTTGCGGCAGGCCTTCAGGAACACGTCGTAATCGCGTTCCACCTGGTCCGCGTAGCTGGTGGCATAGCCGGTGAGCGCTTCCGCGAATTGATCGCCACGGCCGATATAGGCGCTGACTTCGATCGCCTGGCCACTCGCCTTGGCATGCGCGCGCGCCATGATCCAGCCGCAGAGTTTCGCGTAGCCTTCCAGCAGGTCGGTATCGAACAACTCGATGTTCGCCGACAGTTTCATGTCGCGCAGTTGCCGGAAGTAGAAATGGCGCCCGGTCGGTCCGCTCGCCCAGCCGAGAAAAATGTCGCTTGCCGCCTGCAGCATGCGCTGCCCCCGAACCACCCGCTCGCCCTCATGTTTGAGGGCCGGCGACTTGTGATACTGGGCGATCACCGATGGCCGTGCTTCCTTGATCTGGATGAACAGCGGCTTGCCCATGTGATCGACGTTCAACAGCACGAGACAGCGCGTCCCCACGCTGCCGACGCCCACCACCTTGAACACCAGGTCTTGCGCCGTGAAATGACCGAGCAGTTCACGGCGGTCGTGCGACAAGGTCTTCACGTATTCGGCCCACGTCCCCTCGATCAACTTGTCCCAATTGCCGATCGTGAACCAGTCGTCGTCGGGCGAAAACAGCGTATTGGCGCCATGCACATGAAAGAGTCCGGGCGGCGCATCGCGAATCGACCAGCGGTTGCCATCGAACTCCGCCATTTTCTCCAGCAGGCTTTCATGGGTACGGTTAGCGGCTTTTTCCATGCCGCGGCGCACAATGCGGCGGCGCTCAGGCGTCAAGGCCGTCTCGGCCATCAGATCGAAGGTGATGCGGTCGTACCAGAGTTCAAGCGCGCCGCATTGCGCGTATTGCGCCATGCGGTCGCGGTATTCGGTGGCGGCGGTCATCACCAGATACTCGGCGGTGCCGCGGCTCAAGCGCATGTGACGCGCGGCGACCACGAGGCTCGCGGTCAGGCGTTTCAAGTCCCATTCGAAGGGACCCGTTGCGACTTCGTCGAAGTCGTTCAGATCGAATACGAGTTGACGCTCCGGCGTGGCGAACCCGCCGAAGTTCATCAGATGACCGTCGCCGCAAATCGGCATGGTGAGACCGGTGTCGGGCACGAGGCTCAGGTCGTGAGCCTGAATGATCGCAGTACCGCGAAAGAACGTGAAAGGCGACACAGCCATGCGCCCGTAGCGCAGCGGCACGAGCTTTTCGACCCGCCCCTCGCTGCTCTGCTTAAGCAAGCCGATCGGGTTGCGATGCAATTCGCCGACCGTACGATGGCTCGACCGTTTCGAGTGCTCGCGGGCGGCGCGGCCACGGGCTTCCCGTTCGGCGATGGTGCTGGCTCTCATGCTCTTCTCCGTTTTATTGTGTGAGTTTTTACTATCGGGTCAAGAAATCACCAACGGTAGCCCACACCGCCGAAAATCACATCTGAATCGCGATCATAGCGTGTGACGACACGGTTCCACTCGACCCGCGCGTCCCAGTGATCGGTCAGACGATACGAGCCGGCGATCGTCACGATGCCGGAAAACTTCCCGGCGCCCGGCCCCGGCGTCAGGCTATTTTCATATTCGTTGATTGCGTAGTAAGCGCCGACGCCGAGCGCCAACGTGACCTTGTCATCGAGAAACGCGCGGGTCGCCCACAGCTGGCTGGTGATACCGTCGCGGCGCGCTACCTTGCTGCTGCCTTCGTGAAGATAGCCGACGGTCACGTCGAGATATTTCGCAAGGCCTCGACGGTACTCGATCGCACCGCCCAGCGCGGTCGGCGAGCTGGTTGAATTGATGATGGTCTCGCCGAGGTAGACCGCCACTTCGTTGTTGGTGACCTTGTGGGAGCTGCCAATCGGCCAGTCACGCGGACCGGGCGTGCCTGGCTCATCGAGCTGATAGCCGACGCCGAACATGACGCTGGTTGCATCCGGCCCGCGTTGCACATGCACGCGATTTAGCTGAAGTTGCGTGATCCACTGGCTCGACGCGTAGTACGCCGCCCGCACGCTATATACGACGCCCCAGCCGTGCGTGTCCGAATAGCTTCCGCCTTGCACGGCCGTGGTGGTATCGAAGTACCGGTATGGACCGACGCCTGCTTGCAGAACGAACTGTGGATTTCCGACAGGAATGCGACCCCATAGCTGGATCATCTGGCCATCGCGGTGATGATCTGGAATGTGTCCTTCATTGAGCCAAGTGAAGCTCGCGGCAAAGTATTGCCCAAGCCCTTCCTGATAGTTGATTGCCCAGGTGTACGTATTCGTATTGCCTGCACGCGAACCGCCGCCGAATAGGGAAAACTCTTGGGCGTGAGCGCCATTGGATCCGACGAGAAGAACAAGACCGGCCATGCCGGAAGCCGCCTTGATGGCCAGGTTACGGTTAGGAGCAGAATTCAAAACCCGCATTGAGTTGCATCTCCTGATCGCTCTCTGCCGCCGCTGGCGTTCGTGCGTTGGCGGCCCGCCGATCGGAGGACCGTCGCAGTGAACGTGCCAACTGGCAGCCGTTATAAATTGTTCACCATGCTAGCAGACCAATCGGCAAAAATGGAACTCAAGCAATTCGAATAAACAAGCCCGACAGCGACATCCCCAGCGCCGAGCCAGTGATAAACCGCGAATGATTACACGCAACGACAAACGACCAGAGGAATAGAACTACCGAAACCGACTGGACAGATTAACGGATTGCGTATCCATGCCAATCGACGAAAGCGGACATCGGGCGGTGCCCGATGTCTTTTGAAGTACGGATCGGCGCGCGCAGCGCCGCTGGAAGAATGACTGCCTTGTCACCGGAGCGGAATGTGCGAAAACACAGATTCCAGATGCACCACTACCGTGGCTGCGCGGGGGACCCGCTTAAGAATTAGCGGTTTGAGCCGCTTTCTTTGCTTGTCTTTCTTTGCGGCTGCAAAGAAAGTAAGTGCCGGCCCCGCACAGGGGCGACGCTAATAGACCACTAGAGGGTGTTAGGCACTTTTTGTCGGACCTGGTATCCTGGCAGGATGAAAAAACGCAGGCCATACCCCACGGATGTATTGGATGAAGAGTGGTACTTCGCCGCTCCGTACCTGACCTTGATGAACAAGGACGCACCGCAGCGCCGCTATGAACTGCGCGAGATGTTCAACGCGCTGCGCTGGATCGTACGCGCGGGTGCTCCGTGGCGTCTGTTGCCAAATGATTTTCCGCCGTGGGAGCTTGTTTACCAGCAGACGCAACGCTGGATTCAGGCGGGTTGCTTCGAGGCCATGGTGAACGACCTGCGTTCGATCATCCGGGTCGCGCAGGGCCGACAGGGCCAGCCCAGCGCGGTCATCCTCGATGGGCGCACGCTGCAGTCGACCTGCGAAAGTGGACCTCGCGCCGGTTACGACGGCTACAAACGCAAACGCGGTAGCAAGGTCCACATGGCGGTTGATACTTTGGGGCAATTGCTTGCTGTGCACGTTACGCCGGCCAACGAACAGGAACGCGCGCAGGTCGGAGAACTGGCACGTCAGGTTCAGCAGGCCACGGGCCAGACGGTCAAGGTGGCGTTCGCCGATCAGGGATATACCGGCGAAGAGCCTGCGCAGGCGGCACTCGACGAAGGAATCGAGCTTCAGGTAATCAAGCTGTCGGAGGCGAAAAAGGGCTTCGTGCTGTTGCCGCGCCGCTGGGTGGTCGAGCGCAGCTTCGGCTGGCTTAACCGCTTCCGCCGGCTGGCCAGAGACTACGAGCGATTGCCCGAAACCTTGGCTGCTTTGCACTTCGTCGTATTCGCCGTGCTTATGCTTGTCCACTTCGCAACCCTTAACAAAAGTGCCTAACACCCTCTAACAAAGCAAGAAAAGGCCAACACCACCAAGCGCACACCCCAGCAGCGCCAGCCCAAAAAAAATCAAATCACCACCCCAACCCTCCGCGGCGACAAAACCGACACAACAAAACTAACCACAATATTAGCCGCCAACGCAATCAACCCAATATAAAGCGGATAGGTAGCATCACCGATATGCAAAGCAAACACTGGCTTAAGCCCTTGCGAAACAGCCAACCCGGTGCCAAGCACAATCCCAACGAGCCACCCAAGAAACAACCCCGAAGTATTCAACCGCCGCGTATAAAGCGAAAACACAATCGCCGGGAAGATCTGCAAAATCCACACCCCACCCAGCAACTGCAAATCAATCGCATACTGCGTAGGTAGAAACACAATAAACAACAGCGCCCCAAACTTCACAACCAGAGAAACGATCTTCGCGGTCGAAGCCTCAGCTTGAGGCGTGATATCCGGCGAGACAAGAGGACGCCACAAATTCCGCGTGAACAGATTAGCCGCGCCAATGGACATGATCGCCGCAGGCACCAACGCACTAATGGCAATTGCCGCCGCCGCAAATCCAACAAACCACGAAGGAAACAGCGTATTGAACAGCGCGGGCACCATATCAGACGCCGACTTCACATGCACGCCTGCAGCAATCGCCATATAGCCAAGCAAGGCAATCAACCCCAGCAACAACGTATACGCCGGCAGAAAAATCGCATTCTTGCGTACGGTATTAGCCGACGCGGACGACAACACCGCCGTCATCGTATGCGGATACATGAACGCCGCCAGCGCCGACCCCAAAGCCAGCGACGCATACGCAGTGAACTGCGCCGGCTTCAGAATGATCCCGGTTGCGCCACCCTTGGCCTTGAAATACGTATCGGCCGCATCGAACACATGCGCATAACCGCCGAGCTTCGCCGGAATCAACCAGACCGCCGCGATCACGACGATATAGATCATGATGTCCTTGACGAACGCGATCATCGCCGGCGCCCGCAAGCCGCTGGCATAGGTGTACAGCGCAAGAATCACGAAGGCGACGATCAACGGCATTTCGCCGCTCACGCCGAGCCCCTTGATCACCACCTGCATGCCCACCAGTTGCAGCGCGATATACGGCATGGTCGCGACAATACCCGTGATCGCGACTGCAGCGGGAAACCACTTGCCGCCGTATTCACCCTGCACGTAGTCCGCTGCCGTGATGTGGTTTTTCGCTTGAGCGATCTTCCACAGTTTCGGCATCACCGCGAACACGAACGGATAGACGATGATCGTATACGGCAGCGCAAAGAAGCCATACGCCCCCACGGAATACACCAGGGCGGGCACCGCGATCACGGTATAGGCGGTATAGAAGTCGCCGCCCACGAGGAACCACGAAATCACCGTGCCGAACTGGCGGCCGCCCAGGCCCCACTCGTGCAATTGCGTCAGGTCGCCCCGCTTCCAGCGCGCGGCAAAGAAACCGATCACGGTGACGAGTACAAAGAACGCGATAAAGACGATCATCGCGACCGGGTTCACAGGATTGACATCGTTCATTTGACACCTCGGTACACGACATAAATCAGTAGCGAGGTCAACGGAACCCACAAGAACTGATACCAGTAGAAGAACGGAAAGCCGGCGAACGAGGGGCGCGTGTCGTTATAAAACGGCAGCCACAACAACGCGATGTACGGGATCAACAAGATAAGCCATAGCCATGAACGGCCGGCGGATGGGGAGGTCTCCACGAACTTCTCCTAAGTCTATTATTGAAACCGCGCGCCAGGGCTTGCGGCCGGGCACGCGGAAAACCGGTTACCAGATATTAGACGTCAAAACCGGATCCTGCTTTTTGCGCGACAAATGCCGGGCCAGCATGAATGCCACGACAAGGCGCCGCCACAACGATGCACGCCAGAAGGCGCGGCACGCTGCGGGGATGTAGTATTCGCCTTCGTGAGCGTCCTCACAAGCGCGCAACTACGTAAGCCGGCTACGTATAACTACGTAGCTCGACGGCAGTCCTTTCTACGATGAAACTCAAAGCAAAGATTGTCCTGCTGGCGATCGTGCCCTTTCTGGCGGCCATCGCCAGCATTGAAATCGGTGTACGCCAGGAAGCCACGGCGCTCGCCGAAACACAGCACGCGACCACCCAGGCCGCGTACATGGCCAGCAAGGAGATCGAGCTCAAGCACTACGTCGAACTCGCGACCACGGCGATCGCCCCGCTCTACGACGTCGGCCGCGACAACGCGCGCGACGATGCGATGCTGCGCACGCGCGCGCTCGACATTCTCGAGAAGATGGATTTCGGCAAGGACGGCTACTTCTTTGTCTACGACATGCACGGCCGTTCGCTGATGCATCCGCGCGAGCCCGACCTGGTGGGACGTGACCTTTGGGCGCTGCGCGATCCGCAAGGCACGCCGACGATCCAGCAACTGCTCGCCGCGGCCTCGCGGGGCGGCGGTTATGTGCGTTACGTGTGGCATCGTCCGTCGACGGGTAAGCTCGCGTCGAAACTCGGCTACGTGGTGCCGCTCGAACGCTGGGGTTGGATGATCGGCACCGGCATCTATCTCGACGACGTCGACGCCACGCTCGCGCACATCGACCAGGGCGCGGCGGCCAACATCGATCGCACGATGCGCTGGATCGACGCCATCGCGCTCGCCGGACTCGCCGTGATCGCAGTGTGCGCACTGGTGCTCAACGTCACCGAATACCGCAGTGCCGATGCAAAACTGAAGCGCCTCGCGCAGCAGGTGGTCGACTCGCAGGAAAACGAACGGGCGCGCCTCTCGCGTGAATTGCACGACGGCATCAGCCAGATGATGGTCTCCGTGAAGCTGCTGCTCGAATCGGCGTTGGCGCGCTTCGAACGCAGCGACGTGCGCGTGCCCGCAGCAGAAGCCGCGCTATCGACCAGCGTCGCGCGCATTGGCGATACCCTGCGTGAAGTGCGCCGCATTTCTCACGCACTGCGTCCGTCCATGCTCGATGACCTCGGCGTAGCGGCCGCACTGGAACAGCTCACGCGTGAGTTGAGCAACGAGTCCGGCATCCAGATCGGCTTCACGCAGATCGCGCACACGCATGCAGCCTCTTTGCCGGAAGCGGTGAACACAGTGCTGTTCCGTATCGCCCAGGAAGCGCTGACGAATATCGTGCGGCACGCACACGCGTCGAGCGCGGCGCTATCGCTTGAAATCTCGAACGACGCCGTCACGCTGACGATTTCCGACAACGGGTGCGGTTTCGACGTGCCACACGCACTCGTCAGTCCACGCGCGGGCGTGGGCCTGCGCAATATGCGCGAGCGGCTGGGCGCATTGGGCGGCAAGCTGTCGCTCAGATCGCAACCCGGTCATACGATCGTGACCGCGCGCGTGCCAGTGGCGGCGTCTGCGCCCCGATCGCCAGCCTTGCAGGAACTCTGACCATGAACGACATATCGCTCGCCACAGCACGTTTGATTCTGATCGACGACCACCCGCTGGTACGCGACGGTTTGCGCGCCCGGCTCGAAGCCGTGCGCAACATCGAGATTGTCGGCGAAGCGGGCAATGCGCAGGAAGCGCTCGCGCTCGCCGCCACCCACGAGCCGCATCTGGTGTTGATGGACGTCGGCATGAACGGGATGAACGGCATCGCACTGGCCGGCATGTTTCATGAGCGCTTTCCGGCAATTCGCGTACTGATGCTCTCCATGCACGACAACCTCGAATACGTGACCCAGGCGGTGCGCGCAGGGGCCAGCGGTTATGTGCTCAAGGACTCGCCCGCCACCGAAATCATTCAGGCAATCGGCGCGGTGCTGGAAGGCAAGACCTTTTTCAGTGCGGGATTGGGTGCGCGATTGATTCAGGCATCGGCGACGCAATCGCCGATCGAACGGCTCACGCCACGCGAGCGCGATATTCTCGATGCGCTCGCGGAAGGTCTTTCGAGCAAGCAGATCGCTCAACGCAATGATCTGTCGGTGCGCACGGTAGAGACGCATCGGCTGAATCTGAAACGCAAGCTCGATATCGAAGGTCAGGCCGAGTTGATCAAGTTCGCCGTCGAAAATCGGCGTAAAAGCCGGTGATATCCTGCGCCGCCGCTGCATAATCTCCACTAGCTAGTCGAGAATCAAAACCGTCGATCCGTCTTTCACATGCTCAACATTCCGGAGCCCAAGACGATGAAACGCCTGATCCAGGGGCACCTGGCGAGTCTGCTGATCTGCATGGCCGCGACGCACGCCCACGCCGAAACGCCGCGCATCAACCACGGCCACGACCCGTTCTTTCAGATATCCAAGGCAATCAGCGAATGCCCGGTGCCCTTAGGCCCACTCGAAACCGAGCAGGAATGGCTCGACGAGAGTCATTACCGGATCGAACGTGGCAATAGCTGCTGGGTGGAAGGCCGTTGCCGTCTGTCGAACGCGTATCTCTACGACGCGGAAATTGCCGACGCAGTCCAACGGCGGCTCGCCAATATCAACTACGCGATGCACTGGCGCGAACAGTCGACGCTGTGGCTCACGCTGCAACGCCGCTTTATCTACGTGCAAGGCTGCGTCGCGCCGGGCTTCGACAAAAAAACATTCCTCGCGGAGCTCGCGAAAACCGCGGACGTCGATCGCGTGATCGACGACACCACAGCCAACCCGCACGCGGCGTCGCTACCCTATAAAACGCTTGCGGACCCGGACAAACCCGTGATTGATCCGGGCAACTAACCACGGCGTCTCAGTGGCGCAGAACGCCAATTTAATCCGTGGCACCGCCGCGATCACTGTTGTCCCGAATGATTTGACCGATCAGCGTATCGGCGTCGCGCGAGACGTTATCGTGAACACGAGTGCTTTGTGTGGCCGCCGCCGTATCGTTGTCGATCAGGTGGCCGCTCCTCAGATGCGTATCCACCGACACCTGCATCGAGAGGCCAAGCCGCAACGGATGCGCCGCGAGTTCGGCCGGGTCGAGCGAAATCACGATCGGCACGCGCTGCACGACCTTGATCCAGTTACCGGCCGCGTTCTGCGAGGGCAGCATCGAAAACGCACTGCCCGTGCCTGCCGAGAAGCCCTCAACGCGGCCTTGATACACGACCTGCGAGCCGTACACATCCGACACGATGCGCACCGGCTGACCCACGCGCATGCTGCGAATCTGGCCTTCCTTGAAGTTCGCCTCGACCCACAGGCGCTCAAGCGGAATGATCGACATGAGGGCGAGCCCCGGCCCGACCTGCTGGCCGATCTGCACCGAACGCTGTCCAACCGTGCCGTCGATAGGAGACACGACCGTGGTGCGCTGCAGATTCCGATAAGCGAGCCGTAATTGCGCCGCGGCTTGCAGAACCGCCGGGCTCGCTTCGACCGGAAATTTTCCGCCGAGCGCGCGGGCAGCATCGAGCTGGACTTGCGCCGAGGCGAGATTCGCTTGCGCCACGGCCACGGTTTCGCGGGCGCGCGCCAATTCCTCCGGCGACACGACCTCCACCGACGCATGATCGCGCGCCGCCAGCGCACGCTGCGCCAAGGCGAGTTCGGCGCGGCGCGCGTCGATGGATTGCACGTAGAGCTTGCGCGAGATCGTCGCGTTCGCCACCTGTCGCACGGCGAGCGTCAGTTGCGCTTTCGCCTGCGCGAACGCGGCGGCCGCTTCGGCGTCGTCGAGTTTGACAAGCGGCTGGCCCGCACGCACCTGCCGTGTGTTGTCCACCAGAATATCGGTGACCGTGCCGGGTATCTGCGCGGCGATCTGCACGATGTTGCCCGCCACGTAGGCGTCATCGGTCTCTTCATAGAAGCGCGCGCTCAAACCCCAATACGTCAGCCACGCCACGCCGCCGAGCGCCACCACGCCGAAGAAAACGGCAAAACGGCGCCGCCGCGCCGCCCGCTTCGAATCGTGCGCGTCGCTCGCTATGCCTGCGGGGTCCGCCGGGTTTGCCAGCCCCTGGGTCCAGCCGGCTGCATGCTGTGCCTGTTTATCGTTGTGCATTCAGTCGAAGTGCGTATCCGTGATGCGTGCGTGAGAGGAAAAGGTCGGCTGATAATGAGAGATCGGCGCGCCGGCCACCTTGCGTACGTCGAAGCCACCGCCGAGCGCGCCGACCAGCGAGACCTGCAGCATTCTGCGGCGGCCCTGCAAATCGATCTGCTGCGCGCGTTCGTCGAGCAAAGACAGGTCGGCGAGCGTCACGTCCTTCTGCATGCCGATCCCGCGACGATGCCGCTCTTCGGCGATCGCCACGATGCGCGAGGCCGCTTCGACTGCGCGAGTCTGTTCAACAGTGAGCGTATCGACCGTACGCAGCGAAGTCAGCTGGCGCGCGACCTCGCCGAGTGCCTCGTCGACGGTCTTGTTGTAAAGGCCGATCGCGGCGTCGACATTGGCGTAGTCGCCGCCGAGTTGTGCATGCAACCGGGTCCGGTCGAAGATCGGCAAGGAGATCGCCGGCCCCACCGAACCGGTCAGCGCCGCACGCGAGAACAGCGCGGCAGGCGTCAATGCGGTTAGCCCGGCAAAGGCCACCAGGTTCACGTCGGGATAGAACTGCGCCCGCGTGGCGTCGATGTTGGCGAGCGCGGCTTCGGCCCGCAAACGCGCCGCCACGATGTCGGGCCGACGGCCCAGCAGGTCGACCGGCAGTTGCGCGGGCATCGGTGCGTCGGCCGCCGCAGCCAGTTGCGGACGATGCAACGACAGACCCCGCTCCGCTCCGCGCCCTGTCAGCACGCCGATCTGCAATTCGGTCAGTGTGATGCGCTCGTCGTTGAGCGCATGCTGTGAAGCGAGCCGGCTCCGCTTGAGCGCGGCGTCGGCTGAGTCATACGCGTTATCGATGCCGCGCGCGCCACGTTCGCGCAACACGGTATCGACGTTATCCGCGGCCTGTTGCTTTTGCAGCAGAATGTCCTGCATCGCGAAAGCGCCGTCGAGTTCACAGTAAAGCGTCACGAGCGCGACCGTCAACGTGAGCCGCGCCTGCTCCGCATCGATTCGTGCCGCGTCGCGCGTGGACAGCAGGCTGCCGGTCAGCGCGGCATTCTTGCCCCACAGGTCGAGCTGGTAGCTCAAACCGGCGAACACCGCGGCCGGCGAGACTTCCGGATCGTTGAACAACTGCACGGGAATCTGCTGACCGCCGACGGACACGTTAGCCGCGTCTTTCGGCTGCGGCAACCGGGCCTTGCTCACCGTCGCGCCCGCCGTGCCGGTGAGGCCGGTGAGCGAAGCAAATTGTTCAAGTTGCGCCTGCGCGGCGCCCACTCTCGCCTTGGCGATCTGCAGGTCGGGATTGTTCTGCAACGCTTCGGCGGTCAATTCATCCAGCTGCGGATCGTGATAGCGCTTGACCCAGTCGGGCGCAGGCCATGCGCCGTTCGCGCCTGGCCCGATGGTCTGCGCAAGCACATCGGCGGATGGCTTGAGCGGCTTGACGTTCGCGTGCAGACCCGAATCGCTCACGCAACCCGTCAGCGCGGCGGCAATCAGCAGCAACGGCCAGGCGCGTGGCATGGGAAATTGCATAGGCTGCCTCATGAATTCCAGGTACCAGGCATTGCGCGCTCGCCAGCCACCGGCGTATTTATCTCGCCAGGCATGGCCGGATCAGCCGCATATGCCGCATTGGCAGTTCTGGCTACTTTGGCCGCGAGTCGTGGGCGTGTGCGTTCGAGCGGCCCCATTCGCCCGAAGAACCCATCGAAAAGTCCCAGCGCGATTGCTTTGAGCTTCGCCAGTTTGTCTTTTTCCAGCAGCACGATCTGCACGATTTGCCAGAGCGTCAGCACGTTCGGCACAATCGCCACCGGCAACCGTAGCCCGTATTGCAGTGCCAGCTGCATCGCGTTTCGCGCGCTGTAGTAGCGGCGGAAACCGGGGTGATTCATGGTCGTCAATTCCAAAGAACCCAGTTTGTGACGGCGCCGCGAGCCGATCCGATGCAACAGGACGAGCGACGGCACGACATACACGGGCACATTGCGCAGCAGCGCGCGCAAGCAGTACTCGGTATCGACGTGGTCGATAAACAGCGCTTCGTCGAAGCGGCCGAGCCGCGCGAACGCCTCGCGCGAAATGACACAGCCGGACGAAATCAGAAAAGCGCAGCGCTGCAGCGCTGCGTCGGCGTGGATAGAGAGTCGTTCGACCGCCATACCACTCGTCGCAAGTTCGGGCAGGAAGCGTTGATCGTTTTCATCGAAGATACGCGGGCCGGCCAGAAACGCCCGGCCGCTCATCGACGCGCAGCGCTCGCGCATCACCGCGAAGTAGTCGACTGGCGCCTCGGAGTCCTGGTCGAAGAGCGCGACCGCATCCACGTCTGAGTCGAAGAGCGCGCTCAAACCGCAATTGAAAGCGCCGGCAATGCCATTGCGATTACCGTGATGGAGCAACGTCACGCCCGCCTCCCCCAGCATCATCGCGGCGCGCGCATCCGGCAACGGCGAGTTGTCGACCACCAGCAAGCGATCACAGACCGCGCGCATCGCCTCCGCGCGCGCTAGCTGCGCTTCACTCGGATGAAACAGGATGATCAATGCGCCCAGGATCGTCATTGGAAGTTCCTCAGTGACCTAATGACCTAATGCCATCGCCGCGCCGCGCTTCGGGCGTGTGAGCCACATCATCGCGGCGAGCACGAGGCAGGTGATGCTTGCCATGTAGAACATGTCGCCGGTCGCCATCATGTAAGCCTGTTGCTGGACGATGTGATGCAAGGCCGTGAGTTCGCGTGCGCCGTCGATACCCATGCCATGCAAACTTTGAACGAAACGCTGCGTATTGCCGGACGATTTCGTCACCGACTGCGCGACGACGTCGTAGTGATACAGCGCGCGGTTATCCCATAGCGTGACACTCATTGCCGTGCCGAACGCCGCCGAGAGCGTGCGCAAGAAATTCGACAGGCTGGAGGCCGCGGCGAGCTTGTCGTCGGACACGCGCGAGAGCGTTGCCGCGGTCAACGGAATGAAGAAGCACGGCAAGCCGACGCCCTGAATCAGACCCGGTGTGATGATCTGCGTGAACGTCACGGTCAGCGTGAAATGCGCGTCCCACCACAGCACGGCCGCAAACACGAGGAAGCCGAAAGTCGCGAGCACACGCGCGTCGAAACGGGCCGCATAAATGCCGACCAGAATCGAAAACACCAGCGCAAGCACGCCGAGCGGTGCGGTGGCGAGCCCGGCCTGGTACGCGGTGTAGCCCATCACAGCCTGCAGCCAGAGCGGAAAAATCACGCCGACCACGGAAAAGCTCATCATGCCGAGCGAAATGATCAGCACACAAAACGAAAACGTCCGATCGCGGAACAGGCTCAGATCGATCACAGGATGCTTTTCGCCCGCCTCCCAGATCAACAGCGACACGATCGCCAGCCCCGCGACGATCGCCAGCGTCAGGATCAAAGGCGAATCGAACCAGCCGCGATCGTGACCGAGATCCATCACCGTCTGCAGCGAGCCGACGCCGACCACCAGCAGGAGAATGCCGGGCAGATCGATCGGCGCCGCCTTGGCCGCGGTTGCGTCAGGGCGCAGCAGCGTCGTGCACACCGCGAACGAGAAGATGCCGATCGGCAGATTGATCAGGAAGATCCACGGCCACGAAAAATTGTCGATGATCCAGCCGCCGACCACCGGGCCGAAAATCGGCGCGAGCAGTACCGTCATCGCCCACAGCGCGAGTGCTACCACGCGCTTATCCGGCGGAAAGGTACGCAGCAGGATAGTTTGGGAAAGCGGCACCATCGGCCCGGAAAAGAGTCCCTGCAAGGCGCGGCACACCACCAGAAGGTGAAAGTCGCCGGCCACGCCGCAGAGCAGCGACGTCAACGTGAAGAGGATCACCGCGCCGAGAAACAGTCGCGTTTCGCCGAGCCGGCGTGAGAGCCATCCCGTCAACGGAACGGCGATGGCCGCCGCCACGGAGTACGAACTGATCACCCATGTGCCCTGACTGTTGGACACCCCGAGGCCGCCGGAAATAGCCGGTACCGCGACATTCGTGACCGTCGAATCCAGGACTTCGATGAAAGTAGCCAGCGAGAGCGCGAACGTCAGCAAGGCGAGCTGCGCGCCGCGCATGCGGCGTACGCTGTGCTCGCCGGCAGAATCCGCGCCGGAGCCGACGCCATGCGCCGCGTCGGCCGACGTGGTGCGCTTCGGCAACGGCGTAGCGGCGCTCATACGCTGTGCCCGCTGCCTGCCATTGCCGGCAAAAACGTGTGGTCAACGGTTTGCGTTTGCACGCCGGTCCGCATGAAACCCTCGATATAGCGTGCGGCTGTCTTGCACCCGTCCGGAGACGCGCCGAGCCGGTCCTGCACGCGTCCACACTGCGTCGCGATCGACGGGCTGCCAAGCACATGCCTCAATGCACGCGCAAGAGCTTGAGGTTGCAGCGGCTTGTCGAGCCGAACACCGCAACCGCTCTCGACTACCCGCTGCGCGTTATCGAACTGATCGTGCGCGAACGGCGTCAACACTTGTGGAATGCCCGCGGCATACGCGAGCGCTGCCGTGCCGATGCCGCCGTGATGCACCAGCGCCCGGCAGCGCGGCAAGAGCGTCTGCAACGGTACGTAACGCCGCTTGAGCAGCGCGCCCTGCGCGTTTGCACGCCTATCCGCCGCGGAGGCCGCTTCGATTCGGGGCGCATCCGGCGTCAAAAGAATGCCGCGTAACCCGCCCTCCATCAGCGCCGCGCTCACGGCATTCGCATAGCGCTCCTGATCGATCAGGGTTGAGCCCGCGGTGAATACCACAGGTCGCTCGCCCGCGGCGAGAAAATCGTCGAGTTGCGGATCGGACTCGGGCACGCTCGTGTCGTTGAACAGCGGAAAACCGCCGAGGCAGCGCGGCGCCGGCCAATCCGGCTGAGCCTGCGCGAACCAGTCCGGAAAAAGGCACAGCACGCCATCGGTCGAATGCAGCCACTCGCCAAAAATGCGCCGCACCGCTGCGAGACCCAGTTCCGCGCGCAACGCATTCAATGCGGGGCCGCAGACCTTGTCGAGCGCCTGTCGCTCGATCAGCCCCAGCAGCGCCGTTTTTACGGCCAGCGGCAAGCCACGCGGAATTGTCAGCCGAGGGTGGATCGGCGGTGCATGCGCGGAGAGCAGGGTCGACGGCGATACCTGCACCGACACGAACGGCACGCGGTACAACTCCTGCATCAAGCGTGCGGAAAAAGCCCACAACGTGCCGACCAGCACGGTGTCGCTATCGGCCAACGCGGCCAGCGTGTCGAAATGCGGTCGCAGTGTCGGCGCAATCACCGCCCATAGCGTACGGAACGACGTCCGCGGGTTCCACAGCGCCGGGTTCGCCATCGCCTCTTCATATTCGGTGGCGGTGCCGATCGGTACGAATGTGAAGCCCTGGCGCGAGACAGCTTCCGCGAATGGCGGATGCGTGCAGAAGACGATCTCGTGGCCGCGCGCAGCCAATGCCGCGCCGATACCGAGCAAGGGATGCACGTCGCCCGCCGAGCCTATCGCGGTGATGATGACTTTCGTCATTCAGATCGCTCAGAAAAGACCGGGGATTAGCGCGGCGACGTCGCGACGATACTGCGAATAGGCACGGCCAAAATGACCGGTCAGCCAGCACTCTTCGACCCGCACCTTGTACGCCAGCGACGCGAAAATCAGCACGAGCCCAGCCACGCCACGCCATTGCGCGCCGATCAGCACGGCCCCCAGGAGCGCCAGCAGGCAGCCGGTATAGATCGGATGACGAACCAGTCCATAAGGCCCGCTACGCACCAGTTCATGCCCTTCCTTCAGCGTGACCGAGACGCTCCAGTTGGTGCCGAGATGCAGCCGCGCCCACACCGAAAACGCAAGGCCGGCGAGTATCACAGCGAAGCCGGCGAGCTGCAGCGGCCCGATCGCATGCGCGTCGATGGACAACGCGGCTGCGGTGAAGTCCGGCAGCACGATCAGCGCGCCACCGCCAATCAACGGAATCGACTGTAACGTCCGCGATAACGATGCCTCCTTGCGCGCGGTCTCCTTGACGCGTTTCGATGTCGCGACCCAATACAGCAGCCACAACGCCCACGGTACGACAATGGCGATGCTCTGAGCGATATTCACGGTAGTTCAGCCTGTTGGAACGAGTGATCGGCGGTGGTTTGCAACGCGACGTTTGCAATGGCGGGTGACTGCAGCGGCATGATGGGCGAGCGGACGGCGAACGCGTCGAAGCCGTCGATCGCACGGCTTGTGGCCTGAACCCGCGCGGCGCCGAAGTAATCGAATATCGCCGTCCGAACCTGGCGCAGCGCGGGCCGGCCTTCGAGATCGAGGAAATGCCCGGCCTGCTCGATCGTAAGAAACTCGGCGCGCTTCAGATGCGTGCTGAGCGAGCGGGCATCTTCAGGCGTGGTGTAGTCGTCGAGCTCGCCGTTGAGGAACTTCAATCCGCAATCGATGTTGCGAAACTCGTGAAGATAGTCTTCCGGACGAAGGGCCAGAATCTGGTCGACGTGAAACGCCACCTGATCCTGTTCATCGCGCGGCAGCGTAGAGAGGTAGCGGTAGTTGTAGAGCTTCATGATGCGCGGCAGATGCCGGCCAACGGTATCGTTGAGCAACTGCGCGGCCTTCAGATTTTCGCCGGCGGCGATGTGGTCGCGTGCCGCGGTCACGTACGCGGTCATCGCCTCGTTGAGCCGCGGCGAGAACGACGCAATCACCGCGCGCCGCACGCTGGTGCGCGCCCGCGAAAGCGCAAGCAGCGACGCTACGCCGCCCCACGACACCGACAACAGGAAGCTCGGCTCGAATAAGCCTATTAGATGCAGCAGAATGTCGACTTCATCGTCTTTTGTCAGCACGAAGTCGCACACGTTATGCGCTTTCGATTGACCCGCATAAGGTAAATCGAAACAAATCGGGTTATAGCGTTCGCCGAGGTATTTGATTGTCTGTCCGAACGACGCCGTGGTGGCCAGCGCGCCGTTGATCAGAATGACACTCTCGAAGGCCGGATCGAATACGTGACGTTCAACGTAGACTTTCAGGCCCGCCGGTAGCGGAACAAGGAGTTTTTCGATGGGCATGGCGTATTCGCATGCACTTGCGCAACGCAAATGCGTACCGATACCGCGCCCGCTCTAGCGGACGCCTTGCGGCCGTACTACCGGGGATCAGGCCCATGCGACTTGCCTTTACGCCGGCAAGTCCGATCCGCGACGACCGCTGCTGCACCGACAACATGTACCACTCGACGTGATACCTGCCGACGCTCCCTAGCGCGTGCCTGAACTCAGGCGCGCTTCAATCGAGCGTTCGATGCCTCGTAATATATTTATATGTAATTTGAAAAGCGTTGCTTCAATCGCTGCCGCACGCCATTCGTTGACGCCAGTCTGCCCTCACTGCATGAAGACTTGATGTCAATATAGGATGACGGAAAGATTTTTAACATATTTCAAAATTAAAAGCTAAAAAACCTCACTGAGCATACGTTCGAAATTGGCAGGGAAAATGTTATTGAAAGGAAACGGCATGACACACTGACGCGCTAACGAACCAGTGAAAACGCTTCCCGGCAGGCAATCTCACCTGCGCCATACACGCCGACCACCGTATAGTCCGACGCCACGCATTCGAACGTAGAGTCCTGAAACGTGATGACGAAATGGCGCCGTGCAGGACCGGGCGAAGTGACGGCCGAGATCTCGGCGGCCAGCGACGAATTCATGACTTCGTGAACCGAGTACCCGCTGAGCCCTTGCGACGCGAGTGGATGAATCTCGAGATCGGCATCGCCCGGCGGCCCCAGCCGATGAAACACGGTGTCGGGAAATAGCACCGTGCAAAATGGATCGTCGTCGGCATCGAATGGTCCGAACCGTTCGAAGTCGGACTCGGCTATCGGATAAGCCAGAATCACCCGGCGGTTGCTGGTGACAATGAACGGTTCGGCGGCGTCGGCTGCCGGATGAGGAACGGAGTCCAGCAGGACGACATGGTCTTCCTGCTGGGGTAACTCGATCGTACTAGTCATCTACTTCACGACTCCGTTGCGCTTACGCGCCCGCGTGCACCGTCGAGGATTGCGGCGCTGCGGCAGCGCTCGTCGTGCCGGCTTTGCGTTTGCTGCCCAGTTTGCGGCCCGGCGCTTTCTTTACCGCTGCAGTTTTCTTCACCGCGGTTTTCTTTGCAGCGGCCTTTTTCACAGCAGGCCTGCCAACGCTTTTCCTGGCCGTGGCCTTTTTAGTCGCCGCAGCGCCCTTCTTCGCAACCGTTCTTGACGCGGCTGCCTTTTTTGCCGTTACTCCTTTTTTGGCAGCGACAGTGCTGGTTGCCGCAGCGCTATCGATCAGAAACCTGCTTCGGTCTTTGACCGATGCGAGCCATGCCGGTGCCGGACCGCGCCCGCTCCACGTAGCGCCGGTTTCCGGATTGAGGTACTTGGGCGGCTGTGCGCCCTTAGGCTGACCTTTTTTCCCGGCTTTGGCGCGAGTGACCGATGCCTTTGACGCGGACTTCAATTCGCCAGCACCTTCAATCAGAAATAGAGTCCGGTCTTTCACGGCGGCGATCCAGGCCGGTGCACGCCCGTGGCCGGTCCATGTCGCACCGGTTTTATTGTCGCGGTACTTCGGAATCGACTTGCCTGCGCCGGCAGCTTTTGACTTGCCACTCGCGGCACGTCCATTCAAAGCGTGCGCGGCGCGTTTCGCCTTTGCCTTTGCTTCGATATCCGCGGTAGTCAGGCCATGCTTGATCATCAATTCGCGAATCTGGTCGACCGCGGCTTGTGCTTTCCTGGCAATAAGGACGTCAGCTTGCGCCTGGAGCTTCTTAAGCTTTGCCTGGATTTGCTCTAACGTGGGCATTTGATTGCTCCTTATGTGGTAATCGATCGAACTATGCCATGAATAGCGCCAGAAAGGCAGATCTATGCGGCTATAAAGGCAACAGGCTGACACGGGAATGCATCCCGTGGAGTACGAACCTTTCGAGTCCACTATCCGGCAGCCGCATTCTTTCGCTTCTCCAATTGCCGCCCGGCTGCTTAAATCGGCGTAAAGACGACAACCTGGCGGTCGGCGATATACCTCACACTGCGCATGAACCGGTACTGTTGATCGTCGGCGGTTATCCGGTTGAGTCCCAATTGCGTCAATGCCAGCATCTCGTCGGCCTCAAAGGCGGCCACTACGCCGTGATCCTTCAAATCTTCCAGAGTGCCGGACGGATTGCCCACATAAACGCTGCGCACCCGCATGCCGATCCGCATCAGAACCACGCTCTCGCCTTCGTCGAGCGCGAGTTCGAGATAGCCGGCAAGGGTTCGTAATGAATCGGGCGTGCAAGCCTGAGACTGATAGATCGCAGCATTCGATGGCGTCATTTCTTTTCCCCGTCACCCACGTCAAGAGAAGCCGGCCGCTGTGCAATGCGGCAATAACCGCTTCTACTATAGGCAAGCATTCGGAGATTCAAAGGGCGGCCGTTCTTTTTTTTGCCGGTAACCCCGCGTTACCAATGTCGCAGCGCTGTTTCACCTGTGTCTGGACCGTCCTTCTACACTCCGAACCGTATTCAGCAGCAAAGCAATGGCAACCCGGTGGCAACCGGATGCATCGCACCAGGATGTGCAAGGAGAAGGAAAATGAACAGGAAGATCTTTGGCACGGTACTTGGCCTGACAATTCTGGCGGCATCGTCTGCGGCATCGGCACACGTGAATGTGGACGTCGGAATCGGTATTCCGGTCGGCGTCTATGCGCCGCCTCCTCCCGTTTATGTTGCAAGGCCGGTCGTCTACGGTCCCGCTCCGGTCGCGGTGGCCTATGGTGGCTACGACGACTGGCGCGCGCGTGAGTGGCGCGAACGCCGCGAATGGCGTGAACACGAATGGCGCCGCGAGCAATGGCGCGAGCACGAATGGCATGAACGCGCCCGCTGGGGCGGCTATTGAAATGACGCGCAAGCGCATCACTTTCGAAAGACTCAATAGCCGGGTACGTTCAGATGAAAGCTAACTTCATCAAGGCCGCCCTCGCGGCAGTTGCGCTGACTTCGGCAGCGGTCGGCACGGCGAACGCGGCCGGTTGCATGAAAGGCGCGGTAGTGGGCGGGGTCGCCGGCCACTATGCCGGACACCATGCGGTAGTCGGCGCGGTGGGCGGCTGCCTCGTGGGAAGACATCTGGCGAAGAAACAGGCGGAAGAACGGGCCGCGCAACGTCAGCAAGTAAGGGTGGAATAGTCCCGACTGTTCACGCGATCCGCAGTCCGCACGCCGGCAGAATCTCCTGCGTCGTCACGAAACGGTGCTCCTTGACCGCGTCGTGAAAGCGCCGGTAATCGCTTTTCTCAAAGACTTCGCTCCAGCGGGGCCGGTCCCCGCTGTCGTCGTCGGACTGCAAACCGGTGGCTTTGTATTTCCATGAGCCGAGCCCTTTGGGCACATAGTCCGGAATCGACTCTGACAGGCCCGGAATGGCGCCGGTTTTCACCGCTTCGCAAATGCTCTGCAGGCGCTTGTTGTCGTCCGGGTTCCGATTGGTGTCGAGAAGCGCTGTGAGCGCGGCTTTTACATCCTCCGGCAAACCGGGCTGATTTTCAAAATCTTCCCGTCCCGCAACGTAAGCGCGCACCACGCGGCACGTCATCTCGGCCGCCTGCATGAACTCAGGCAGATTGTGCCTTTCGACGCGCACATTTCTGCCGTCGACGTAATTCCATTTCGCCCACGGTTGATCGGGATAGTGCAAGGCGGCACCGTGACCGACGGGCAATGCAAGCGTCAGCACGTCTTCCTCGATATGCTCGACCAGATGCCGTGTTGCGCGGGTAAGGCAAGCAAGCCAGCCTTCCCGCGTGCAATCTTCCGCCTCCAGCATATGAACGCGATTCATCGGACTTTCGATACCGGCGAAGCCCTGGTGAGCCCATGTATCGACGTACGTGTGAAGCGTCACACCCAGACGATGCAACGCCGTGTCGGTGCCCCGTTGCCGGATCGCCCGGCGGACCACCTCGCGAGCAACGGCGCTGTCCGCCCGGCACACGGCCATGTCTTCGAGGGTCTCCCCCACACCGGCGGGCAGAAAATGAAATGGCGCCCATACCAGCCGGTTCTGGTCATTTTCCGTGTTGGTATAGTCGAATAGCTTGTGAGCGGTGGCGAAGCGCTCGAAAGTCTCGCCACCGGAAAACCGCAGTATTCCCGACGTGGTCGCGTCGTCGATGTACTGGCAGGCATGCGCCACCGTGAGTGCCTCGCCGGCCGTCATCCCGCCGACACGGGCAACGATATAGACCACGCCGTAGTGAAAGTCTATGTTCATGACAGGCGCTCCCGACGCGCAACGAATGAATGCCAGAGACTCCGGAATGCGCCAGACGGTTGTTGCATCGCGGCGCACGCGTAGAACGTAAACGACCGAGTGCAACGATACTTTAAAAAACGACGGCCATCATGTGATCTTTACCGCCTTGCGAAGTGGGTCGTAAAGACGCACCCACACCCGATTACGCCGACCCTTTTTTGGAAGTGAACCTGGCGTATCGATCCCAGTAGCCGATGCAATATGGGTTGTGCTACCGAATAGCGCTACGAAAACCGGACGCTGAATTTTCTGGTTTGTTGTTTGCACTGTCTGGCGGCTCATATATGCTTCGTGTAATTGGGAAACCAGTTGCAATGCGAAAGGAGATGCTTTGTCGCATTGACTCTCATTCGAACCTTCGGGCCACTTGCGCGCAAGCGAAAGAGGAACCTGCAATGAAACTCAGTGAATGGAGAGCGGGCGCAAGTCCGGAGAGGCGTAGTCTGATACGCAGCAAGATTCACGTCTTGCTGGCTACTATCGGCACGCTTTCTTCTGTAGTGGGTATTGGCGTGGCCATCAACGGCGGCCTTGAATTCAATCGCACCAAAGTCTTCGTCGGCGTCGGCATTATCGTCGTTTCCACTATTGTGTACGTGTCGATGCTATTCGCGCCGTCCGAGTAAGACCAGAACTTCCCTTCTTTTAGAAAAACCCGGCGATCGAATAGTCTTCAGGTTCCATCGCAGATGGAATTCAGGGCGCGAAATGCCTTGCCCCGAAAAAGAAAAACCCCGCTTCGATCTCCGGAGCGGGGTTCAGTTTCAGTGCGCTTCGCGCCGTATTACTTCACGATACCGACGAGCTCGACTTCAAACGTCAGGTCGCTATTCGGCGGAATCGGTCCGACGCCGCGCTCGCCATAGGCGGTGGCCGCCGGGCAGGTCAACTTGGCTTTGCCGCCGACTTTCATTTTCTGCACACCCTGCGTCCAGCACGGAATCACACGGTTCAACGGGAAGGTCGCGGGGCCGCCGTGCTTCGCCGAGCTATCGAACTCAGTGCCGTTGGCGAGCGTGCCGCGGTAGTTGACCTTCACGACATCGTCAGCAGCCGGTTGCGCGCCCGTGCCCTGCGTAAGATGTTCAACGACTACGCCGGAAGGCAATTTTTCAATGGTGGAAGCGGCCATCGCCGTGGACGAAAGAACAGCCGCGGCGACCAAAGCAACGATAGATTTCAAAGCGAGTCTCCAGGTGGGTAGTGCGCATCATTGTAGCGGATGACATGTTCTACTTTGAATGATTGCGCGTATGGGCTTATTCGATGCCTTTGCTGAGCGGCCGCATCGGCCGGCTTCTGGCGATCTTGCGTTGCGCCGGTTGCGCGACCGCGTTGAAGTAAGCGGCCGCGCGCTCTGTTAGTCCAGACGGCGCACCACGTACTGCCCCGCCGTCTCGTCGCCGTGTGCCGTGAAGTCCGCGAGTACTGTCTCGCGGGCACGGACGTCGGCCAGGACAGCCGGATCGAGTAGCGCAGTGATCACTTCCTCCCGTTCGCGGCTCGCTTCCTCGATCACGTCGCCGTAGGGACCCCAGATCGCGCTCGCGCCGCACGTTTCCCAACCGCCTGTGGTGCCGACGTGATTCGACAGCAGCACGTACAGAGTGTTGTCGAAAGCTCGCGCTGGAAACCAGATCCGCGATTGGTGAAAGCCGGTCTTCAGGCTGAAGAGCGCGCTCACCAGATAGGCGTGCGCGCCGTTCATCGCGGCGCGGCGCGCATGCTCCGGAAAGCCCGAGTCGTAGCACACGCCGAGCGCGAGACGCCATCCGTCGATCTCCAGCATGCAGCCTTGCGTGCCCGGCCGGTAGATCTCCATTTCGCTGCTGTAGAGGTGCTGTTTGTGATACGGCTCGATTGGCTCGCCAGAACGGCCGAATACCAGCGAAGAAATATGAAGCCCGCCTGCGTCGCGTGTTGCCGCACCGACGACTACGGCGATCTCGCGCTGGCGGCAAACTTCCCGAATCGGATCGAGCCGCGCGTCGTGATCGTCGAAGGCGTATTTTGCGGGGTCGCCGGCAATCAGGCCGGGCTCGTAGCCGCTCAGGAATTTCTCTGGAAAAACCACCAGTTTCGCGCCGCGGTCGGCGGCAACGCCGGTCAGTTCGACTGTTCTGGCAACGTTTGCCGTGATGTCGCCGGACACCGGTTGTGCTTGCGCTGCCGCGATTCGCAATGGTGCTTGTGGTAGCGCGGCCTGTTTGTTATTCAACGCGAACTCTGTTGTGAATGGATTGTTGCGGTGTGCCCGCCGGGGTTTGGCTTTGGTGTTTGGCTTTGGTGTTTTACACGGCGAGCGAGGCCCCGGCATTTAATCACGGATGGCATGGTGGCAGGCAGACGCCGTTTGCGTTTCCGCGGATTCCGTTGAGCGGGTGCTTGTCGGGTTTGAGAAGGCAGGTGGTTGAAAAGGCGCAGGGAGGGGGTGCGTAGCGGTTGGGGGTTTTGGGTGGGGAGAGATGAGTAGTTGCTTTGAGTCATCCCATCGACGGGATTGCCTTTCGGTTCAAGGCGAATCTGTCGATGGGATTTTTTGCGCTCTGGATTGTCGCGCGTTGGTTTTTCAGTTTTTCGATTTTCTTTTGTGCGGAATTTGCGGGGGTGAAAGAGAGCGGATGTTCTGCTGCCCTCGCTCGCTTCATGTCGGCAGGGACATCAGCGCGGGAAGCCGTTTTCCGGCTGCCGCGCGCTGAGGAGCACCCGCTGAATCAGTGGCCGTGGCCGCCGCCGTAACCACCTCCCTGCCCGCCGCTGCTGCCGAAGCCGCCGCCAAAACCACCGCCGTGGCCTTGGCCGCTGCTGCCTTTGCCGCCGTCACCGTGGCCGCTATTGCCGTGGCCACCGTCGCCACGGCCACCAGCTCCATGGCCACCGTCGCCATGGCCGCCATCGCCGTGACCACCGTCACCATGGCCGCCAGCTCCGTGACCGCCATCGCCGTGACCACCATCACCACGGCCGCCAGCTCCGTGACCGCCATCGCCATGGCCGCCATCACCATGACCGCCATCGCCGTGACCACCATCACCATGACCGCCATCGCCGTGGCCACCATCGCCGTGGCCACCATCACCATGACCACCATCACCATGACCGCCATCACCATGACCGCCATCACCGTGGCCACCGTCACCATGACCGCCATCACCATGACCACCATCGCCATGGCCACCGTCACCGTGGCCGCCATAGCCATGGCCACCGTCACCATGACCACCATCACCGTGGCCACCGTCACCATGACCACCATCACCGTGGCCACCGTCACCATGGTCGCCATCACCATGACCGCCATCGCCGTGGCCACCGTCACCATGGCCACCATCACCGTGGCCGCCGTCACCATGACCGCCATCGCCGTGGCCGCCATCACCGTGGCCGCCATCACCGTGGCCGCCGTCACCATGACCGCCATCGCCGTGCCCACCATCACCATGGCCGCCATCGCCATGGCCACCGTCACCATGACCGCCATCGCCGTGGCCATCGTCACCATTGCCGCCCGTTCCACCACTGCCAGTGCCACCACTTCCAGTCCCGCCACTGCCCGTTCCACCGCTGCCCGTTCCGCCGCTGCCCGTGCCACCACTTCCCGTTCCGCCACTTCCAGTCCCACCACTTCCCGATCCGCCACTACCCGTTCCGCCACTACCCATCCCACCACTCCCCGCCCCGCTCTTCCCCTCACCGCCGCTTCCAGCCCCCCCTGCACCTAGTCCCGCCGAGCCGGACGTCGATCCACCACTGCCGGTGCCCGCGCCGGTCGACGAAGTTCCACTGCCGTTGCTGCTCTGCGAGCCCGAAGCAGACGTCGACCCCAGACCCGTGGCCGCTGCCACTCCGCCAGCCCCCCGCGATCCACCCTCTTCCTGCTTGCAGGCAAACGCGTCGGATAGCGAACAACCGATCGGCAACCCTTGCGCAACCCACAACTTCGTCGAATTTGCCAATGGCGCCGCAGGTGTCGCCGGACTCGACTGAGCACCCGCCATCGCCGCATAAAGACTCACAGCGACCGCCAATACCGCCCTGCTTGTCCCCAACGCCCGCACGTCCCCGATTTGTTTTTTCATTTCATTCTCCTAAACATATATACCGGAATACAGATCCAGATAACGAGTGAATCCCTGTTCGCTGTTAAAAATGAAACTTCAAAGCCCGGTCGACATTGCCGCGTGCGGCACGAAGAATTTGCGACGCGCGACATCTCTCCCGCGGACAGTCCCGGTCCGATTTGACGTGACTCGGGATAAACAACTCGCCGTGCGCGAACAAAGCCTTGAAAAGAGCACAGCAGGGCCTGATGGACGTTGAAGTTATGCGGAGCGCTGCCTGGCGACCGTGCGTTAGCCCACGCAATGCGAAAGTGATGACCTGTTTCCGACTCATTGCGTTACGCGACTGTCAAAGATCGTCAATTACCGTGGCGCAAAAGCGTTTTGAATTTTTGTTTTTAGATATGCAGTCCCAACTATTATTTTTATCGGATGCGCGAATCTCTTCGTCAGATGAATTGAACAGCGCAAGCGAGCCAATCGTCTACCCGGTGGCAATTTACGATGTAAGGAGTAGACCGTGACGCGAACAAACGTTTCGCATCAGTGTTCGTCCGAACACAAAAGAGAATTTGCAATGACGGTTGTGAGCGCAATCACATAGACAGGGCAAATCAGACACGAGGCACACACCGATACACACGTCGACCACCGCGTCTCAATGAGTGCCATCTTTATCCGTGCGCCGCTCTACTGACGAGCGAAAGAAAACCGCAATCCATCGCCAACAGGAAAAGAGCGGCTTTTATCTGAACAATGCGTGTTGGTAACCGGCGGTCAATTCACCTCGACCACAACTTTGCCTCGCGCACTGCCGTCGGCCAGTGCGTCATAAGCAAGCTGCGCGGATCTCAGATCAAAGCGCCGTGGGTCGAGCCGGGGCGCGAGCCTGTTTTCTTCAGCGAGCCGCGCCGCCATACGCAGCATTTCGCCGTGATGCGCGCGGCCTTCGCCGGAAAGCAAGGCATGCAGCGTGAACACGCCCGAGTAAGTGGCTTCGCGAAACGACAGCGGCGCTAGCGCATGCGTGCCCCACCCGAGCGCGCTGACCACATGGCCGAAATGCTTCACGGCCAAAAAAGTGTCGTCGCGCAGCCACCACCGCGACGCACAACCAACACTTCTTCTCGTGGTCTTTTCCCGGAGCATTTCCACCATACGCAACGGCGGCGACCTCATGACTCGCGCCGCAACGCGCAGACACTTGCAGCACACGCCTTCGCGCGGCATCGATCGCAGACGCGGGTTTACCTTCGTTTGACTTAAGGAAACAGGACCGTTTACTGGACGCAAATTGAACCTGTCCAGACGCTTTCAATTTACTTTGTTCAGCTGAATTGCGATTTGAGAGCGTCGCTCATTATGTCTGGAGGTGTGTCATGGTTAGCGTGTCCAGCAGCGCCGCTGAAGAACTCAAAGCCGCGATCCGAGGCGAGCTGTTGCTGCCCGGCGAGGCAGGTTTCGACGCGGCCCGCAGCATCTGGAATGCAATGATCGACCGGCAACCGGCGATGATCCTGCGCTGCGCCGGCGTGGCCGACGTGCGCCGCGGCGTGGCATTCGCCCGCGACAACGGCCTGCCGCTGGCGATACGCAGCGGTGGCCATAACATCGCCGGCACCGCGCTGTGCGACGACGGCCTCGTGATCGACCTGTCGCCGATGAAATCGGTACATATCGATCCAGTGGCGCGTCGCGCGTATGTCGAGCCTGGCGCAACGCTCGGCGATTTCGACCACGAAGCGCAAGCGTTCGGGCTCGCCACGCCGCTTGGCATCAACTCGACCACCGGCGTAGCGGGTCTGACGCTCGGCGGCGGGTTCGGCTGGCTGAGCCGCCGATACGGCATGACTGTCGACAGTCTGATTTCAGCGGATGTGGTCACCGCCGACGGCGAGCTGCTGCACGCGAGCGCCGATTCCCATGACGATCTGTTCTGGGCGATTCGCGGCGGCGGCGGCAACTTCGGCGTCGTGACGCGTTTCGAGTTCGCGCTGCATCCGGTAGGGCCGCTCGTCTATGGCGGCCTTGTCGTGCTGCCGCTCGATCAGGCGAAGAATGCCCTCCTCCAGTACCGCACGGCGGTGGACAACATGCCGGAAGAGTTGAGCGTATGGGCCGTGTTGCGGCTTGCACCGCCGCTGCCGTTCCTGCCGCCCGAGGTGCACGGCAAGCCGGTCATCGTATTCGCGACGTGCTATTCGGGCCCCGTCGAAAACGGGCCGTCCGTGGTGGAGCCTGTACGCGGCCTCGGCACGCCGGTCGGCGAACAACTTGGGCCGATGCCGTACGCCATGTGGCAACAGGCGTTCGATCCGCTGCTTACGCCGGGGGCCCGCAACTACTGGAAGTCGCACAACCTCGACGGCATTCCGGACGGTCTCATCGACGCGCTGCTCGATTCCATCGAGAAGCTGCCGTCGCCGCAATGCGAAATCTTCTTCGGGCAGATCGGCGCACAGACGAGCCGGGTGCCCGTCGAAGCCATGGCCTATTCGAGCCGCGATACGCAGTACGCGATGAACGTGCACAGCCGTTGGGACGACGCGAGCGATGACGAGCGCTGCATTGCCTGGGCCCGCGCTTTCTTCGACGCAGCCGCGCCGTTCGCGCTAGGCAGCGTGTACGTCAACTTCATGACGCAGGAGGAAGGCGGCCGGGTGGCGGACGCGTATGGGCCCAACTACGAGCGTCTCGTCGCCGTGAAGAACCGCTACGACCCGCACAATCTGTTCCGCCACAATCAGAATATCCGCCCGGCGGCATAGGGATCGGGGAGGCGCGGCATTGAACGCCGTGCATCTCCGTGCGAACGTCTGCGTGTCATGACAGTCTGATACCCAAGCCGTGACATCAGGCATGCTACATGCTGGTTAGCAGGAGTACGGGCTGCCGGCATACGGGCTGCCGGCGTCACGGCCCACGGCCCACGGCATTGGCTGTCAAAAGAGAAATCACAATCTTCATCACGCACAAGGAGAACAATCATGCGCAGACGACAATTCATCATGACCACGAGCGCCGCTTTGGCTACGGCGGGCCTGGGTCTCGCCGGCTGCACGACCACGTCGCCGCCCTCGAACTCGTCCTCCTCGACGAACGCCAGCAAACGCGACACGATCAACGCCGGCGTCGATTCAACCTTGTCACGTCTCTACGAGAACGTCACCGGCTCCCGTGAGCTGGTCGGCAAAGCACGCGGCGTGCTCGTGTTCCCCTCGGTGATTTCGGCGGGCTTCTGGGTTGGCGGGCAATACGGCGAAGGCGCGTTGCGCGTGGCCGGACGCACGGCGGGCTATTACAGCACCGTCGCGGGCTCGTTCGGTTTGCAGATCGGCGCGCAGTCCAAGGCGCTCATCTTCCTGTTCATGACGCAGGACGCGCTCGATAATTTCCTCGGCAGCCAGGGATGGGCGGCGGGCGCGGATGCAACGGTCGCCGTGCTGAAGGTCGGCGCGAACGGCGCGGTCGACACCTCGACCGCCACCAGCCCGGTCGAAGCGTTTGTGCTGACGAACGGCGGCCTGATGGCCGGTGTGTCGCTCGAAGGCACCAAGATCTCTCGTCTGATCATCTGAGCGAACGCGCCCGGCGAGCGCAGCGAAGTATCGTCACGCAGTCGCGCGGCCGGCTGCGTTCAGGACGATTCACTCGACCGGCAGCGCAAGCGAAGCAACCTCACAGCGCGGCCACTGCTGCAGCACCTCGGGCGCCAATAACAATTTGGCCGCCCGTACCCCTGCCCCCATCACAATCTGAGCACGCTCCATGACGGCGGCGTCGACGAGAATGCGCCAGTCTTCCGGCAGGCCAAACGCCGTAATTCCGCCGAACTCCATCCCGCTATGCTCCACGGCGGCCTCCCGTTTGGCGAACGAAAGGCGCTGTGCGCCCAATGCGGCCTTCACCGCGCCATTGATGTCGAGGCGCAGCGAGCCCAGCGAAACCAGCGCCGCGTAATGCTCGGCGCCGTCCTTCTTGTAGCGGATCACGATCGTGTTGGCGCAGTCTTCAAGGCCAAAGCCGTAGCGCGCGCTAAATTCGGCGGTGTCCGAAGCATCGTCGCTAACGGCAAATACGGTCACGCCCTGGGCGGGCAGATTCTCGACGACTTGCGCGGGCAAATGCGCGCGCAATTGTTCCGCGGGAATGACGTCCAGCTGCTTGACGAGTTCGTGCGAGTGCATAGTGATAAAAGTTTAAAGGTCCATCGGCATTCTAACGGCACCGGTGTTTGCGGCGTGCTTGCGGCATATCACGCGCGCCTGCATGCAGCGCTTGTTATAGTGACAGGCACAAGGTTTGCGAAAGGCGTCGATGCAAAGGGCTGCATCGACGCCACCTCAACGGCACGCACACGGCGTATCCGGCGCCCGTATCCCCTTGAGAAAAACGACCATGGACATCGACACGCTTTCCGCCGAGAACCTCCAGTTGGTGGCCCGCAAACAGGCGAGTTGGGCAATCAGCGCATTCAAACAGTTTGCCGACGACCGCTGCGCGGCCATGGCCGCCAGCATCGCCTTCTATGCGGCATTCTCACTTGCGCCGACGCTGGTCATGGTCATCGCCGTCGCGGGCTGGTTCTTCGGCGCCGCCGCCGCGCGCGGCGAACTGTTCACCCACATTCACGGCCTGCTCGGCGACCAGGCCGCCGCGGGCGTGCAAACCATCGTTGAGAACGCCCATCACAGCGGCAGCGCCGGCGGCATCGCGGCAATTATTTCGTTCACGATGCTGGCGATCGGGGCCTCCGCTACGTTTTCGTCGCTCAATAGCGCACTCAATCTGGTGTGGCCTTATACCGGCCCGCGTTCGTCGAGCGTGATCGCGATGGTGCGCGTACGCCTGATTTCGTTCGGCCTGGTGCTCGGTGTCGCGTTCCTGCTGATCGTCTCGCTGGTGCTCGATACGGTCATCACGTTCATCGGCAAATGGCTGTGGGGCGACTCGCCGTATGTGGTGATCGGCAATCTGTTGCAATTCGGCGTCGGCTTGCTGGTGCTGGCCTTTGCCTTTGCCGGTCTGCTGAAGTTTCTGCCGGACGCCAAGGTGCGCTGGCTCGATGCGTTCGTCGGCGGGATCGTTGCCGCCGTGCTGTTCTCGGCGGGCAAAAAGCTGTTCGCGCTTTATATCGCGCACGCCGGGATGGCGAGTTCGTTCGGCGCGGCCGGCTCGCTGGCCGTGCTGCTGATGTGGTTGTACTTCTCGGCTGCCGTGCTCCTGCTCGGCGCTGAATTTTCTGCGGCGCGCGGGCGCATGCACGATCCGCGCGGCGGATGGGGCATGCAGGAAGAGTCGCCGCCCGGCAGCCGCGCCATGCTCGCTTCGGTGCTGGCGGCATCGACAATTACGGCGGATGCCGTGCCTCGCCTGGAAGACCGCGAGGCCGGTGCCGCCGGATTAGCGCCTGCAACCACCGGCGCGGCATCGGCTTCGACGCGTGCCGCCGCTACTCCAGCGTCGGATTTGCCGCCGATGCAAGCGCAAGAGACGACTTCAGCGCGAGCGGCTGCGGTCAAGATCGGCCGTACCGTCGTTCTTGCCGAAGCACAGGCGACACGCGTCGCCGCCGTCACGCTGGTCGAAGCGGGCCGCACGGCCGTCGCGGCCAATCGCTATGTCAGACGGCATCCCTGGACCTCGGTGCTGTTTGCGGCGGCGGCCGGACTGGCAGCCGCGACCGTGGCGCGCCGTAACGGCGGACGATAACGGTCGTCGCGGGTGAGTCGCGGGTAAGAATTGACGCGGTTCGGCCATACGTTGCAACCACAGCGGTCTCTACCTGCTCACAGCGCATAAATTCTGTCCAGCGCGTCCGTCAAGCGTGACGCGGCTGGACTTTTATATGGACGCTGCAAAACGGCCTGAAAAATTAGACGACTAGATTACAAAGACCATTCACACAAGTGTCTAAATTGCAGGTACCGAAGCCTTCACTGTCAACAAAACAACAATAATGCGCAGTCAACGATTAAATATTGCGAAAATAGCAACAATCGTTAACGGGCTTTAAATACAAGGCTTTGCGTCGTTTGTCGGTTTTTGGAGACAGTCTTTTTTTTCCAGTTCTTGCCCGTTGGGGCAGTGAGCTATTCTCCTTTCCGCAACAACAAACTAATCATCTGCGTGGAGAAATGGATGAAACGAATCGCACTGTCTAGCCTCTCGCTGGCGCTCCTTAGCGCCACCGGCGTAGCACACGCTCAAAGCAGCGTTACCCTCTACGGCCTGATCGATGAGTCGGTCCAGTACGTTCACAACACGAAAGACGCCACCGGCAAGAATTCGAATCTCGTCGGGCTGTACGCCGGCAACCTGCAAGGCGATCGTTTTGGCCTGAAGGGCACGGAAGACCTCGGCGGTGGCCTGAAGGCAATCTTCCAATTGGAAAACGGCTTTGACGTGAACAGTGGCAAGCTGGGCCAAGGCAACCGTATGTTCGGTCGTCAAGCCTACGTCGGTCTGACGGGCGATCAGTGGGGCACAGTCACGCTGGGTCGTCAGTACGACCCGGTGGTTGACCTGGTTCAGCCGCTGACGGGCGACAACTACTTCGGTTCCACCTTCACCACGCCGGGCGACGTCGATAACAACGACAACTCCTCGCGCACGAACAGCGCCGTCAAGTACACCTCGCCGGTGTGGGGCGGCTTCCAGTTCGAAGGTATGTACGCCTTTGGTGGCGTCGCTGGCCAGACGGGTTCGGGTCAAACGTGGTCGGGCGCTGCAACGTACGCAACGGGTCCGTTCAGCATTGCTGCAGGCTACTTCCGCGCTGACAACGGCAACACGCTGGCTAGCCGCACGGCTGGCACGCCGCCGTCGGCAGGCTGGAATGGCAGCACGTCGGACGGTACGTTCGACGGTCAGGTCAACACGGCTTACGCAGCAGCGAAGTCGATCGGTATCGCTCAGGTCGCAGCGCAATACGTAACGGGCCCGTTCACGGTCAACCTGCGCTACAGCAATGCGCAATACAAGCCGGATGCAAATTCGGGCTTCGGTTCGACCGAGAAGTTCAACGTCGGCGGCGTGTACCTTGGCTACCAGGCAACGCCGGCTATGCTGGTGGGCGTGGGCTACATCTACACGAAGGGCACGGGCGACTCGAGCGCAACGTATAACCAGGTTTCTCTCGGCGGCGACTACAACCTGTCGAAGCGCACGGACCTCTACCTGGTCGGCGCATGGCAACACGCAAGCGGCCAACAACGCAATTCGAGCGGCAACCTGGTCTCGGCTGGCGCATCGATCGGTTCGTACGGCTACAACTCGGCTTCCAACTCGCAAGAAATGGTTAGCCTGGGCATCCGCCACAAGTTCTAATCAAACTTGACGGACTGCTGAAGCAACACGCAGTTGAAGACCAGCCACAGGCGCAAGCCTGTGGCTGGTTTTTTTTTGTCTGCGAGTTCTGGCGTGCACACGCGGCGAATCGATGGACGGCCCTGCACGCACTGCGCGCCCATCGCAATCAATTCAACACGTGAAGCAAAAGAAAAAGGCCGCCAGCAAGCCCTTAACAGGCTCGTGACGACCTTGGTGCGGTGCTTCCGGTCCGTAGCTCTACGCTGACCCACCCGCCTAGCGACGCTGCGCCTTTCCCTTCTCCGCCTGCGCCAACGTCTGCGCCGGCTTCGCATCGAGTTCATGCTCCACGCCGTCCGCCCCCACCGGCGCGCGATGCAGCACCAGCGCGCGCTCGCGCTGCAGCAACGGCACATCGGGCGAATCCCGCCAGTCCGGATCGGGAATCTCGCCGAATACCTGACGCAGCCGCTCGCCCCACGTGCGGTGAATCATCTCGAAGTACGCATTGTCGTGATCGATCGAAACGAAACGCGTAACGCGTAGCGAATCTTTTTCGTAGACCAGCAGATCGAGCGGCAGCCCGACCGAAAGATTCGAACGCAGCGTCGAATCCATCGAAATGAGCGCGCACTTGGCCGCTTCGTCGAGTGGCGTGGACGGCGTTAGCACGCGATCGATGATCGGCTTGCCGTACTTGGCCTCGCCGATCTGGAAATACGGATTCACGGCCGACGCTTCGATGAAATTCCCCGCGGCGTAAATCATGAACAGGCGCGGCCGGTTGCCCGCGATCTGGCCGCCGAGAATGAAGCTGCAATTGAAGTCGACGCCGAATTCCTGCAACGCGTCCGCTTCGCGCTGATGCACGCGGCGCACCGCGTGGCCGATCACACGGGCCGCATCGGCCATGGTGGGCGCGTTCCAGAGCGTGGGTTGCGAGGGATCGGCAGGCTCGGACAGCTCGTGCAGCACCGCTTGCGTGAGCGACAGATTGCCGGCGCCCAGCAGCACGAGCATGCGCTCGCCCGGCTGCTCGAACACCGACATCTTGCGCGCAGTGCTGATGTGATCGACACCCGCGTTGGTGCGCGTGTCCGAAAGAAACACGAGCCCCTCATCGACGCACATCGCGACACAGTAAGTCATAACGTACCCGCAAAAAACAACAGAACGGCGCTATTGTAATGCGACTCGCATGCGCCTTACCCCGCTATTGCGGCTGTTGCCCACTCACCGTCACGGACACCTTCAGCTGCTCCTCCAGCCCGCCGATCCGCCGGCCGCGCACCGGCGCGGCGGCTTCGTAATCGCGCGCCACGGCGAGCCGGCAGTAGATCTCGCTGGCAAACGAGGCGTGCGTGACGTCGACAGAAATCCAGCCACGGCCGTCGAGCCATACGTCGACCCATGCGTGGCTTGCGCCATGGTCTGCCCCAGGCGGACTGCCTTCGGAGCGCACGTCGCCGGGTTCGATGTAGCCGCTCACGTAACGCGCCGGAATGCCACGCGCACGGCAGCAGGCCAGCATCAGGTGTGCATGGTCCTGGCACACGCCGTTGCCGAGCGCGAGCGCCTGGGCGGCCGTGCTGGTGACTTCGGTGATACCGGTGTTGTACTTCACGCGCTGCACGATCTGTTCGGACAACTCGATCAGATTGCTCGAGCTCGCGAGGCTCGGCACCGATTCGGCCAGCTCGCGAATCGCCGCGTCGGCCTCCGTGAGACGCGTCGAGCAGGTGAAATGCTCGAGCGGAATCGGGCCGACGGCGTCGGGCAGTTGACCGTCGATCAACGGAATCGTGTCCACTTCGCCCGCCACCTGCAGACGAATCTCGCCATGCGGCTTGTTGATGACGAGCGTATGCAGCACGTTGCCGTAAGCGTCGAAGGTAGCGTCGAGCTTGCCGGGCGCGTCAATGCTCCAGCGCCGCACCACCTGCGAGGCGCCGCTTGACGGTGTGAGACGCAATTGCTGGATCGAATAATGGACCGTCGCTTCGTAGCGATAAGACGTGTCGTGGCGGATCGTCAGATACATTTAAAGAACTCCGTCAGGCAACTGGCAGCATCAGATAGGTACGCGCAACCAGATTGCCGAGCTCGAACACGCGAGCAAGGAACTGCGTCAGATAGGCGTGCAGGCCAGCTTCGAAAATCTGCCGGATGTCGGAGTAAAGCAACTCGGCGCGCAGCTTGCCGGCAAACCGTTCGCACTGGTTCGAGCCGGACGTGCGCAGCATCGCCAGATTCGCGCAGACGCCTTCGAGCGACGCGAGCAGCGAACGCGGCATCTGCTGGTTCAGGATCATCAATTCGACCACCCGCGCCGGCGTGACGACATCGCGATACACCTTGCGATAAATCTCCAGCGCCGAGACCGAACTGAGAATCGAAGTCCAGTAGTAGAAATCTTCGAGCTGGCGCGCGGCATCGCGTGAATTCGGCTCGACGTCGGCAAAGCGCACGTCGAGAATCCGCGCGGTGTTGTCGGCACGTTCGAGAAAAGTGCCGAGCTGCGTGAAGAAGAACGCGTCGTCCTGCAACGCGGTGCCGATCGTCACGCCGCGCGACAGGTGCGAGCGGAATTTCACCCATTCGAATAGCGCACCCGGATTGCTCGACGCCTGACCGGACGAGGCGCGTTCGTTGAACTCGAGCCAGGTGTCGTTGATGGTTTCCCACCATTCGGTCGTCAAGGTGCCGCGCACGGCGCGGGCGTTTTCGCGCGCGGCCTGCAAGCACGAATAAATGCTCGACGGATTGGTCGAGTCGGCCACCATGAAATCGAGCACATGTTCGCGCGTCGGTTCATCGTAGCGTTGCGCGAAAGCAGATTCGAGTTCGGAGATGCGCAGCACCGAACGTTGCGCGCGCGCCTCCTGTTCGGGCGTTTGCGGCAACAGCAGTGCCTTCAGATTGATATCGAGCATGCGGGCGGTATTCTCCGCGCGCTCCATGTAGCGGGCCATCCAGAAGAGGTGATCGGCGGTTCGGCTTAGCATGACGGCGTTCCGTATCTGATGACGCGAGACCTTTGCAACGGTAAAAGGTCCGCGCGGGTTATCCGTGTGTGCCGGCGGCGGTTCGACTCGATTGTCGACACCTATGCCGGCGCGTCAGTCGACCATCCACGTATCTTTAGTCCCGCCCCCCTGCGACGAATTGACGACGAGCGAGCCTTCCTGCAACGCCACGCGCGTAAGACCGCCCGCGCACATCGTCACGCTCTTGCCGGACAGCACGAAGGGCCGCAGGTCGATGTGGCGTGGCGCGATACCCGCTTCGACAAAAGTCGGACACGCGGAGAGCGCCAACGTGGGTTGCGCGATATAACCCGCGGGCCGCGCAATCAGGCGCTCGCGGAACGATTCGATTTCGGCTTTCGTCGACGCCGGCCCCACCAGCATCCCGTAGCCGCCCGCGCCGTGCACTTCCTTCACGACCAGCTCGGGCAGATGCGCGAGCGTGTACGCGAGATCGTCAGGCTTGCGGCACTGAAACGTGGGGACGTTGTTGAGGATCAGCTTTTCGCCGAGATAAAACTCGATCATTTCCGGCACGTACGGGTAGATCGATTTGTCGTCGGCGATGCCGGTGCCCATGGCATTCGCAAGCGCGACACGTCCGGCGCGATACGCGGTCAGGAGACCCGGTACGCCCAGCGCCGAATCGTTGCGGAAGGCGAGCGGATCGAGAAAATCGTCGTCCACGCGGCGGTAAATCACGTCGACACGCTTCGGCCCCTGGGTGGTGCGCATGAACACATAGTTGTCGTCGACGAACAGATCCTTGCCTTCCACCAGTTCGACGCCCATCTGCTGCGCGAGAAAGGTGTGCTCGAAATACGCGGAGTTGTACATGCCCGGCGTGAGCACCACCACGACCGGATCGTCGACGCCTTCGGGCGCCACCGAGCGCAACGTGTCGAGCAGCAGATCGGGATAATGCGCGACCGGCGCGATGCGGTTCTGCACGAATAGCTCGGGGAAAAGCCGCATCATCATCTTGCGGTTTTCCAGCATGTAGGACACGCCCGACGGCACTCGCAGGTTGTCTTCGAGCACGTAGAAGTCGCCTTCGTCGCCCGCGCGCACTACGTCGACCCCGGCGATATGCGCGTAAACACCGAGCGGCACGTTGACGCCCTGCATTTCAGGCCGGTATTGCGCGTTGGTATAGACCTGTTCGGCCGGCACGATGCCGGCGCGCACAATGTTGCGATCGTGATAGACGTCGTGGATAAACAGATTGAGCGCCTGCACCCGCTGGCGCAAACCGGCCTCGAGTGTCTGCCATTCGCTGCGCGGAATGATGCGCGGAATCAGATCGAAGGGAATCAGCCGCTCGGTGCCGGACAAATCGCCGTTCACCGCGAAGGTGATGCCGACCCGGCGAAACAGCAGGTCGGCTTCCGCACGCTTGCGTGCGATCGCCTCATTGCCCTGCTTCACCAGCCACCGCTCAAAGCGCGCGTAGTGTGGCCGCACGGCATCGTCATGATGACGCATCTCGTCATAGCATCGCATGTCACGCCCCGCTCTTGTTGTCGGATAGAAGGCGAATGCGCTGCGCATTCGGTGTTCGACAATCGTTCAAGCAAGCGCTATGCCACTGAGCTTTTCGCGTGCTGAACACGGTGCATGCACGCTAACAGCGCATCCCGACCGGCATGGCCTCGCTGCCATCGTACTGCGGCGGCCCATGATGCGCTAGTACGGTGCATAGGGGGCACCGAGGCGGACGGCGGCCTATTTGCGAAACCAGAACGGGCGTGCATGAAAAAATCCCCGTGGATTCGCATCCACGGGGATTCGGACAACTCGCACTGCGGGTCGGCTCAAACGTTAACCAGAGTTAAAAGCGCAAGGCTCAAAACCGCGGCAACGCATGAAGCACGATCAGCCTGCTGCTGCGTCTTTCAGCTTCTTCAGCGGACGTGCCTTGATGCGCACGCTAGCCGGCTTGGCCGGGAACCAACGCTCTTCGCCCGAGAACGGGTCTTTGCCGAAGCGCTTCTTCTTCGCCGGCACAGCTTGCACGACGATCTTCAGAAGACCCGACAGCGTGAATTCGCCAGCGCCCTTCTTGTGCACAGCGCCGAGGATCGTGTCTTCGAGCGCGGCCAGCACGGCCTTGGCGGTCTTCGGTTCCACAGCGGCGCGTTCAGCGACGTGTGCAGCCAGCGAGGCCTTCGTGAAGGTGTCCTTGATCGGCGACGGAGCGCTGGAAGCCTTCACGGCGACCTTCTTAGCTGCGACGGCTTTCTTCGCAGGAACTTTCTTTGCAGCAACCTTCTTGGTCGGTACCGGGGCAGCAGCCTTCTTGGCCACCTTTTTTGCGGAAGTCGGCATGTTTCTCCTACCTGTAGTGGTCAGTGAATTGCACGAAGCGCACACGGTATGTGCACGCTTCAACGCCGGATTCTACAAGCGCTAATACGATTTGCGCGACTCTTTTGTGTATAACAGCGAAGGTTTGTTGCGCGGCGCAGACTGCGCAACACATTTTGATGCTTGTTTTAGCGGGTAAACGTGCGTCGGCGTGCTTCGGCCAGGCCTTCAACACAATCACGTAACGTGCGTTACAAGCCATTTCGATACATGAATAGCGGCACTTTTGACGCCGGGCGCTCGCCGGCGGATGGCGAAACGTGGCCCAAACGCGACCCAACCGTGGCTGCCCGACACGCTCGCGACACCGATTCACGCGGCGGAAAAAAAACACGCCCCCTGCAGCGAAAGTCTCTGCAGGGGGCGGCTAACCTTGCTCTGCGACAGAAAATCGCGGGCCGTTTCAGCGCACGAGCCGCGGCAGGATCTCGGCGAGCTTCGTGAGTGCCGCGTCGATGTGCTCCTCTGCAATGTTGCCGTAGCCAAACATCAAGCTGGGCTGCGGCTTCACGCGCTGATAAAACGGCGCGAGTCCGTACAACCCGATCGACGCTTCACGCGCGGCGCGCACCAGCGCTTCCTCGGTCAACGGCGCCTTCAGCCGCGTTGCCATGTGGATGCCGGCGGTCGGCACGATCGGATCGAACCACGGCGCGAGATCGCCCTGCAGATGCTTGAGCAGCATCGCGCGGCGGCCCGCATAGACCTTGTGCATGCGCCGCAGGTGCTTGGCGAAGTCGCCGTTGAGCATGAAGGTCGCGAGCGCGGTTTGCGTGAGCGTGCAGCCGTGCCAGTCGGCGATCTGGCGGGCCTTGAACAGCGGCCCGAACAGCGAGGCGGGCGGCACCACATAACCGACCCGCAGTTCCGGGAAGATCGTCTTCGAATACGTGCCCACGTAGGCGACGAGACCGGCGCGGTCGAGACTTTTCAGCGGCTCCATCGGCCGGCCTTCGAAACGGTACTCGCAGTCGTAATCGTCCTCGATGATAACGGCGCCGCGTTTCTGCGCCCATTCGAGCAACTCGACGCGCCGCTCGAGACTCATCGGCATGCCGAGCGGAAACTGATGCGAGGGCGTCACGTAGACGAGCCGCGCCTTGTCCGGGAGCTTGCTGACGATCAGGCCTTCGTGGTCCACCGGCACCGGCACCACGCGTGCGCCCGTGGCCGTGAAGCAGGCCCGGGCCGGCGGATAGCCCGGGTCTTCGAGCGCCGCGATCTCGCCGGGCCGCAACGTGATGCGCGCGATCAGATCGAGCGCGTGCTGCGCGCCTTGCGTGACGATCACGTCGTCCCAGTTGCTCGTCACCGCGCGGTTGAACGCGAGGTAGCGCGAAATCGCAAGGCGCAACTCCTGCTCGCCCGCCGTGTCGCGATAGGTGCCTGGACTACGCGCTTGCACACGCAAAGCATGGTTCACGCAACGGCGCCAGACGTCGAAGGGGAATTGCGATTTGTCGATCGCGCCGCCAATGAAATCGTGCGGCGAGGCCACCGTGGGCCGCGGCAACGGCAAGGTCTCAGGCATCTGCTCCCACAGCGGCTGGGCGCGCGCCGCGGCTTTCTGTTTCGCCTTCGCCCGCTCGCGCGCCGACTCGGCGGCCCGTGCATGCGGCGAGGGCTCCACCGGCAGACGCTCCAGACCATCGGCGACGAAGGTGCCCGAACCGGCGCGGGTGCTCAGATAGCCTTCGGAGAGCAGGCGTTCGAACACGTCGAGCGTGGTTTTGCGCGAGACGCCCAGTTGCGTGGCGAGATCGCGTGTGGAAGGCAAACGCGTGCCACCAGCGAGGCGCCCTTCCAGTATGCCGGCGCGCAACTGCCGGTAGATCTGTCCGGCCAGATCGTGACGCCCTTCTACCGCGATATGGATCTCCATCCGAGTGGCTACCTTAAATATCCGGGAAATGGTTATTCCGAAAGACCAATGCGAACCGTAAGCTTACCTCCGTCGCCGCCATCGGAGCGGCCAACTACGCAAAGGAACAGTTCATGCAAGCGCGTCTCGACTTCTACAAAGCCAGCCCGAGCGGCACCCGCGCGATGATCGCGCTCGAAGAAACCATCGGCAAAAGCACGATTGACAAATCGCTCGCGGAACTGGTGCGGATCCGCGCGTCGCAACTGAACGGCTGCGCGTTCTGCCTGGATATGCATGTGACGGACGCGCGCAAGCACGGCGAAACCGAGCGGCGTCTGGCAACGGTGGCGGCGTGGCGCGAAGCGCCGTTCTTTACCGAGCGCGAACGCGCGGCGCTCGAATGGACCGAATCGGTCACGCTGGTCGCACAAACGCGTGTGCCGGATGAAGTGTGGGAAGCGGTGAAGCCGCATTTCACCGAGCAGGAGATTAGCGACCTGACCTTGCTGATCATTGCGATCAACGGCTGGAACCGGATTGCGGTTTCGTTCCGCAAAATGCCGGAGTAAGCGTGCGTAGCAGGTCCGCTCATGCGCAAACTCGCGCAACGTAGCGCATAAAACGCAAAATGGCGCACCCCTGTCATACGAGGTGCGCCATTTTTTTGCGCTGCCGGGCGTGGCAGATGCATGGGATGCCGAACGGCCGGCACGTACTTTCTTGCGGCCGGTGACCGACGCCTTGGCGCCGCTCTACACCTCGCGGCCGATTACTCCACCACCGCTCCACTCAGGGCAGCCGTTTGCCGCGCGTTCTCACGCGCCTCGTCGCCGCAACGCTGATGTTCGCGCGACAGCTTGCGCATCAGCGGCAACAGCAGCACGGCAACCAGCGCGCCCACTGCCGCGAGCCAGCCCAGGCCCGTAAACAGCTTGATGTACAACGGCAGCGATTCGAGCGGATCCATATCGCCCTTCGGCATCTGCGCGAAATTCGCCACCACGCTGCCCAGATACTGCGAAACGCCGGTTGCGACGAAGTAAGCGCCCATCATGAAACCGCTCATTCGCGCCGGCACGTAGCGCGCGATCATCGCGAGACCCAGCCCGCTCACCAGCAATTCGCCGAGCGAATACAAGCCGTAGCCGCCCACCATGAACCACGACGACACGCGCCCGTTCACCGCATAGTTGCCGCTCGCCGCATACACGAAGAAGCCGGCCGCCACCACCGCGAAGCCGAACGCGTACTTGACCGCCACCGGCACGTCCTTGCCGCTCTTCGCGAGCTTCGTATAGAGCAGCGCGAGCACCGGGCTCAGGAACATGATCCAGATCGGATTGAGCGCCTGGAACTGCGCGGCGCTCCACGTGAACATCGTCTGGCCGAACAGGATAAAGCGCGGATCGACGTTGCGCAGCGCAAACAGCGTGAGCGACGTCGACATCTGCACGTAGAACACGAAAAACAGGATCACCTGCGCGGTCAGAATCAGCGCGGCCACCAGACCCGAGCGCTCCGAGCGTTCGCACTTCACCAGCATGTAGCCGAAGATCGCCAGAATCGCGACGCCGGCCGTGTACACGCAGGCCACAGCAATCGCCTTGTGCTGCAGCACGAACATCGTTGCGGTGCCAAGCACGATACCGCCCAGCGCGACCGCGCCGACGCGTTTCCAGCGGATCGGTTCGGCGTCCGGCGCGGAGCCGATATGCGCCAGCGTGCGGAACATGATGAAGTAGTTCAGCACCGACAGCAGCATGCCCGCGCAGCAGACTGCGAATGCCGTGTGCCAGCCCCAATGGTCCTTGATCCACGGCGTCGCGAGCATCGACGCTGTCGAGCCGATATTGACCGCCATGTAGTAGATCGTGAATGCGCTGTCGATACGCGCGTCGTCGCCTTCATAGATGCGGCGCACGAGATTCGCGGCATTTGCCTTGAAAAGGCCGTTGCCCACCACGATCACGCCCAGCGACGCGTACATGTAGCTCAATTGCTCGTTGGGCAGCGCCAGCATGAAATAGCCGGCCGCCAGCACGCCGGCGCCGAAGATCATCGTGCGGCGCGCGCCGAGAATCCTGTCGCCGATCCAGCCGCCGATCGACGGCGCTGCGTACACCAGCGCCGTGAACGCGCCCCACGTGAGGGTGGCGTGACTGTCGGTGAAGTTCAGCTTGTCGATCATGAACAGGACCAGCAGCGCGGCCATCCCGTAGTAACCGAAGCGTTCCCACATCTCGATCAGAAAGACCGTCGAGAACGAACGGGTCTGCGAGACCGGTGCGCCGGCGGGATTGGACGAATTCATCTTGTACCTCTTGTGCTTACGGTTGCGGCGGCGCGTGGACTGGCCACGCAGCGCGAAAAACTGGATCTAGAAAAACGTTCGGCGGACCCTGCGCGAGGCGACGCGCGCATGGGCCCAGGCCTGCGCGCAGTCAGTGGCGCATTCATCTACACGTTCATCCGGGAACTGAGCGGCGCGCTCATTTGCACACTGAACTGCAGCAAAGAGGCGCCAATACCAGCAGAAAAACCAGGGGATGGGATAGCGGCCCGCCACGCAATGCGCCCCGAAGGAAGTCCTCCTGGGGGACGCCTCGAAAGAAGTCCCCAAAGGGCACGCTGCATTACATCGGGCTCGGGCTCCGGCAGGCGGAACGGGCTCAATGATAAAGCATTGCGGGAAACGGGGGTCTGGCGGCCGGCGACCCGGCGGCCGGCGATGCGGCGGCTAGCAGTCCGGCGAGCGCTGGATAGCGGCTGCGCCAGATGGCGGACGCAAAGCCCGCGGCGGGAAAAATCGGCAGTGATAGTCATGTCCTCGGCCCGGCCGACGTTCGGTTGGAACGTGCCGGACAACGCTCCGCCGCGCAGGATCGCTGCGTGCGGAATGAAAAACAGCGGGCGGCGCCGCGTCTGATACAAACACGCACGCCCAACCGCCAAGCGGGGCAGATTCTGCAAACAGACGCGCGATTCGTCACTCAGGGAATTCACTGATACCGTGCCAATTACCCGTTCTTACACGCCATACCCCTTCGTGGCGAAATCGCGTTTGAATGAAAATAGCCTTTGATGTCATGCCTTTAACGCTTCGCGATACTCAAACTGCATCAATGCGGACACCCTTGTGCATACAGCAGTCTTTACCGTATCCGCTTTCAATTTCTCGTCGATTACCGGTCAAAACGGCTGGAGCGGATTTCGGTTCTGGCAACATAGAGCGTTGTCTCGAAAATGCGGTCCCTTGCACGACCGGAAGCTGAACGGCCCCCCACCCCGGTCTGGACTGCGATCAAACCATATTTACTTATATCAAACAAATTTTGACGGGCTAATTTCCTCCTGCTATGGTCACGACAATTCAAAAGAAGAATCCGGCACTCGAACTCGGCAGCAAGATCCGCGCGTTGCGGCAACGGCTCAAGCGCACGCTGGATGACACGGCAACCGCGGCGGGTATTTCCAAGCCGTTTTTGTCGCAAGTCGAACGCGGCCTGGCGTCACCGTCCATCACGTCGCTGGCCGGAATTGCGCACGCGCTCGGGGTGACAGTGCAGTATTTCGTCGACACGCCAAGCGAAGAACGCTCGGTATGCCGTAGCGATCAGTTGAAGTTTTTCGGTTTTGCGGACTCGGCCAATCTGTTTGCACGGCTGACCAATCTGACGGGCGGCCGTCAGCTCGAAGCGATCCTCGTGAGGATGCCGCCCGGGCAGAAACGCTCCGAAGTGACCACGCATGCCGGGGAAGAATTTGTTTATGTAATCGACGGCGAAGTGTCGTTGACGCTGGAAGGCAAGACGTTCGTGCTGCACGCGGGAGACAGCGCGCATTACGAATCGACCGTGCCGCACAGCTGGGTGAATACCGCGCGCAAGGAGTCGGTAGTCGTCTGGGTGGGCACACCGAGACTGTTCTAAAAAGCAGGCACCTTTTCCGGTTGATTCGGCCAGGGTTTGCCTGCATTACGAAATGTAAGGAATCCTGCATGTCGAGCAACCAACAAGGGCAACAAGGGCCGCCCCGGCCCGGGCACGGCGGATAACCGGGCGCCCTGGCGCCAGCGCGTTCTTCTCTCGACCTTTCCTGCGATCTCAACCGATGAAAACCCCGTTCGTCTATGCGACGGCGCTGACCGCGCTCGTCCTTACATTTCAGCCTTCCGCCTTCGCCGTCACGGTGCCCCCCGGTGTTACGCTCGCCGCCAGCCAGGAGATGACCCGCCAGGTGCCGGCCGAAACCGAATCGCTCGACCCCGCGCATATCGAATCCTGGACCGGCGACACGATCGCGCTCGACATGTTCGAAGGTCTGACGCGCATCGACGCGGCCGGCGCAATCGTGCCGGGCGTCGCGCAATCGTGGACGCGCACCGGGCCGACTACGTGGGTTTTCAAGCTGCGCCACGACGCGCGCTGGAGTAACGGCCAGCCGGTCACGGCCGCTGACTTCGTCTATGCATGGCAACGCGTGCTCGATCCGAAGACCGGGTCGAAATACACGGTGCTGGTCGAATTCGTGAAGAACGCCAAGGCTATTCTCGCCGGCAAGGCGCCGTTGACGAGTCTCGCCGCGCGCGCCGTCGATCCGTACACGCTCGAAGTCACCACCGAAGTGCCCGCCGCCTTCTTTCCGCAACTGACCGCCATGCCTGCCATGGTCCCGGTCAATCGCGCGACCGTCACCAAATTCGGCGGCGACTGGACCCGTCCAGGCAACTTCGTCGGTAACGGCCCCTATACGCTGACCGACTGGCAACCGGGCAACCGGCTGGTCGCGTCCAAAAGCAGCACGTACTGGAATGCCAGCAAGGTCGTGATCACGAAAGTGACCTATTTGCCGATCGAAAACGACGAAACGGCCATGCGCATGTATCAGGCCGGCCAGTTCGACTACACGTATTCGATTCCGTCGGGCATCTATGCGCAGGTGAGCAAACAGTTCGGCTCCGAACTGAAAACCGGCCTGCAGATCGCCACTTACTATTACAGCCTGAACAACGAAGACCCGGCATTCAAGGACAAGCGCGTGCGCCAGGCGCTGGCGATGGTGCTGGACCGCGACCTGCTGACCAAGCGTCTGACGGCCGACGGCGAGGTGCCGATGTACGGCCTGATCGCCAAGGGCACGGAAGGCGCGAACGTCTTCACGCCTGACTGGGCAAGCTGGCCGATGGCCAAGCGCGTCGACTACGCGCGCAACCTGCTGAAGGAAGCCGGTTACTCTGACGCGAAGCCGCTCACCTTCACGCTCACCTATAACACCAACGACCTGCACAAGAAGGTCGCGCTGTTTGCCACGTCGGAATGGCGCACCAAACTCGGCGTGACCGCCAAGCTCGAAAACGTCGAATACAAGGTCCTGCTCAAGCAGCGCCACGACGGCAAGGTGCAGGCCTCGCGCGACGGCTGGTTTGTCGACTACAACGACGCCAATTCATTTTTTGACCTGATACGCTGCGACAGCGTGCAGAACGATCAGCGCTACTGCAACCCGCAAGTCGACAAACTGGTCGATGAAGGCAACCAGCAACTCGACGACGCGAAGCGCACCGCCCTGCTCACGCAGGCGCACGATCTGGCCATGAACGACTACCCGCTGGTATCGCTCTTCCAGTATTCGGCTGACCGCCTGGTTAAATCGTATGTCGGCGGCTACACGTCGACCAATTACGTCGACCAGCGCGCCACGCAAGACATGTATCTGATCAAGCACTAAGCGCGGGAGCACCGTCATGCTGGCCTATACGCTGCGCCGCACGCTCTGGGCGATCCCGACGATTCTCGCCGTGATCACCGCGTGGTATCTGCTGCTGCACCTCACCCCGGGCGGCCCGTTCGACACCGAGAAACACCTGTCGGCGGCCGTGCTCGCGAACCTCAACGCCAAGTATCACCTCGACGAACCGCTGTGGTTGCAGTACTTCCACTACCTCGGTTCGCTGTTGCACGGCGACCTCGGTCCGTCGTTCCGCTACGCCGACTGGTCGGTCAACGATCTGGTGTGGAAGGCGTTGCCGGTGAGTCTCGGCGTGGGCGGCGTATCGGTGCCGATCGCGGTGGTGATCGGCGTCACGCTCGGCACGCTGGCCGCCGTGCGGCGCGACCGTTTCATCGATCATCTGGTGATGGTGCTCGGCAATATCGGCAACGTGGTGCCGCCGTTCGTGCTGGGCCCGGTGCTGGTGTGGATCTTCGCGATCCTGCTGAAGACCTCCGAAGGCCATGGCTGGCTGCCGGCCGGCGGCTGGGGCGAAGGCGAATGGCGCTACCGCGTGCTGCCGATCGAACTGCTCACCATCATCAACGTCGCCGCGATCGCTCGTGTAATGCGCGGCAGCATGATCGAAGTGCTGTCGGGCAACTTCATCCGCACCGCGCGCGCCAAGGGCCTGCCGGGACGCACGATCGTGTTGCGCCATGCGTTGAAGCCCGCGCTGATGCCGGTGGTGTCGCTGCTCGGCTCGATCTGCATCTCGTCGATCACCGCGGCGGTGGTCACCGAGTCGGTGTTCGCCCTGCCCGGCCTCGGGCAACTGGTCGTCAACGGCGCGATCAACCGCGACTACACGCTCGTGCTCGGCCTCGTCGTGCTGACCACCGCGGTCGCCGTCCTGTTCAATCTGCTGGTCGATCTGGCATACGCCTGGCTCGATCCGCGCATCCGGTACTGATCCATGCCCCGCTCAATTCAATCGACTGCCGCGGCGCTCGATCCGCTCGCGGCCATCGCAAGGGCGCCGCGTTCGCGCGGGCCGCTCGCCACCGCCGCGCTGCGCTTCGTGCGCAATCGCGCGGCGTTTTCCGGCTTTGTCGTCTTGCTGCTGATCGTGATTGCCTGCGTGGCCGGTCCGTGGTTTCTGCCGAACAATCCGATCGACAGCGACTGGAGCGCGATCAGCCTCGCGCCGACGCTGCAAAACATGCACTGGTTCGGCACCGACGAACTCGGCCGCGACCTGCTCGCGCGTACGCTGCAAGGCGGGCGTGTGTCGCTGGAAGTGGGTCTGCTCGGCACGCTCGTGTCGGGGCTGATCGGCGTGGCGTATGGTGCCACCGCGGGCTATCTGGGCGGCCGTGTCGATGCGGTGATGATGCGCATCGTCGACATGATGTACGCGATCCCCTACATGCTGATCGCGATCCTGATGATGACGATGTTCGGCCGCGCGTTCTACCTGGTGGTGCTGACCATCAGCGCGTTCTCGTGGCTCGACATGGCGCGCGTGGTGCGCGGCCAGACGCTGTCGCTGCGCTCGCGGGAATTTATCGACGCCGCCCGGGCAATCGGCGTGAGTTCGCCGTCGATCATCGCGCGCCATATCGTGCCGAATCTGCTCGGCGTGGTGGTGGTGTATGCCAGCGTGACGGTGCCCAACATCGTGCTGACCGAATCCGTGCTGTCGTTCCTCGGCCTCGGCGTGCAGGAACCCATGACGAGCTGGGGCGTGCTGATTCAGGACGGCGCGCAGAAGCTTGAATCGATGCCGTGGCTGCTGCTGTGCCCGGCGGTGATGCTGTGCGTCACCTTGTATTGCGTGAATTTCGTCGGCGACGGTCTGCGCGACGCATTCGATCCGAAGGACCGCTGACATGCCGCTACTCGAAGTCAAAGACCTGAGCGTGCGCTTCACGCGCCGCGAGGGCGCACCCGTCGACGCGGTGCAGCGCGTGTCGTTTTCGCTCGAAGCGGGCCGCACGCTCGGCATTGTCGGTGAATCGGGCTCGGGCAAAAGCCAGACGGTCATGGCGCTGCTCGGCCTGCTGGCCGGCAACGGCAAGGTATCGGGTACTGCGACCTATCGCGGCGAAAACCTGCTGACGATGAACGAAGCCGAGCTGAACAGGATTCGCGGCGACCGCATCGGCATGATCTTTCAGGACCCGATGACCTCGCTCAACCCGTTCCTCACAATCGAACGGCAGATGACCGAGACGCTGCAACTGCATCGCAAGATGTCGCGCCGCGAAGCGCGCCGCCGCGCGATCGAAACGCTCGAAACGGTGCGTATTCCCGATGCCGCGCGGCGCATCAACATGTATCCGCACGAGTTTTCCGGCGGCATGCGGCAGCGCGTGATGATCGCAATGGCCCTCCTCTCCGAGCCGGAAATCCTGATCGCCGACGAGCCGACCACCGCGCTCGACGTGACCGTGCAGGCGCAGATCATCGAGTTGCTGCGCGAGCTGAACCGCGAACGCGGCACCGCGATCATTCTGATCACGCACGACATGGGCGTCGTGGCCGGATTGTGCGACGACGTGATGGTGATGTACGCCGGACAGACCGTTGAGCAGGCGAACGCCGCGACGCTGTTCGCCGCGCCGACGCATCCGTACACGATCGGCCTCTTGAACGCGCTGCCGCGCCTGACTGACGACGATGACCGTCCGCTGCAAACCATTCCCGGCAATCCGCCGTTGCCCGGCGAAGTCGGCGAGGGTTGCGCATTCGCGCCGCGCTGCGCGTATTGCAGCGAGCGGTGCCGCGCGTCACGGCCTGCGCTCGTGGCGTCGCCTACGGCTGCGGGCGCATTGCGCGCTTGCCACCGGCCAGTGCAGGACATCATGGAGGTACAACACGTATGAACGCCACTTCCATTGCAAGCCAAGATCAAGGTCCAGTAACGCTGTTGACGGTCGACAATCTCAAGGTGCAATTCGCCGTGCCGAAGGGCGGCTTTCCGTGGTCCGGCAAAAGCACGCTGCGCGCGGTGGATGGCGTGTCATTCAGCGTGCGGCGCGGCGAAACCGTGGGCCTCGTCGGCGAATCGGGTTGCGGCAAGTCCACGCTCGCGCGCGCGATCATCGGTCTCGCGCCGGTGGCGAGCGGCAGCGTGCGCTGGCTCGACAAGGAAACCGTGCTGCCGGATGCGCGCCGTGATACCTCACGCTTGCGCCGCGACGTGCAGATGATTTTCCAGGACCCGCTCGCCTCGCTCGATCCGCGCATGACGATCGAACAGATCGTCGCCGAACCCTTGCTTACGCATGGCCAGGATATTGCCCGCACCGACGTGCAACGGCGGGTGCTGACCATGCTCGAACGCGTCGGCCTCAATGCGCAGCATCTGCGCCGCTATCCGCATGAGTTTTCCGGCGGCCAGTGTCAGCGCGTCGGCATTGCGCGCGCGTTGATCGGCGAACCGCAACTGGTGATCTGCGACGAGCCGGTGTCCGCGCTCGACGTCTCGATCCAGGCGCAAATCGTCAACCTGTTGCGCGATCTTCAGCGCGAGTTGTCGCTGTCCCTGCTGTTCGTCGCGCACGATCTCGCGGTCGTCAAGGCGATCAGCCACCGCGTGCTGGTGATGTATCTGGGACGCGTGATGGAGTTCGGCGACAAACGCGACGTGTATGGCATGCCGCGTCATCCTTATACGCGTGCGTTGCTGTCGGCGGTGCCGGTGCCCGATCCGGTGGTTGAACGCGCACGCCGTCATCTGCTGTTGCGCGGCGAGATTGCGTCGCCGCTCAGCCCACCCTCCGGTTGCGCGTTTCGCACGCGCTGCCCGGATGCGATCGAGGCCTGCGCCAGCGAGATTCCGCAGCCCGTCACGCACGGTGCGAGCGCGACACGTGTTGCGTGCATTCGCGTGAACGGCGCCTCGGAGGAAGTGCCCCTGGTAGCCGATCGCTAAAAAACAGCCCAGAAATTCAAACCGCATTCTCCGGCGCGGCGGGAGGTCGCGCCGCTGGATTCGTTCGTCCTGCTACAAGTGGGACGAGCGATAAGCGTGGACTGACTAACCGTCAGCCAAAGACTCACCAAAAAAATTACAGAGACGTATACGATGAAAGATAGCCGAACAAAAAAGCGGTCAAAAAAACTCATGCAGCCACCTTCTTTTACTGCGCCTTCACGCTGCCCGCGGTAACCCTCGGCGCGAGTGCCTACGCCGATGACGTCGTATTGGAGCCCACCTCCGACACGACAAAAACTCAAACACTCGCGCAAACGTTGTCGTCTCCAACGCAGCGTTCGCAAGCTTCGTCAGCTTCGCAGGTCAGCACACCTGACAAGCGCAGGGCGGAACAGGGCGGCCAGGTGCGCAACGATCAACCCGACACCACCAACGCCGTCGTCAACGCGGAAGCCGACCAGACCGTCACGCCGCCCACGCCGCCATCGAGCCAGGCGGCGAGCAAGGGCTTTATTGCCGATAGCCCTCTCAACCTGCAGTTCCGCAACTACTCCGACTACTTCCAGGCGCCGACCGCGATCTATCGTCACGCGTGGGTTCAGGGCGCCCAGGTCAGCTATGAATCGGGTTTCACGCAAGGCCCGATCGGCTTCGGCGTGGACGCGTCACTGTTCGCCGCGCTCAAGCTCGACGGCGGCAACGGCGCCGGCAATATGGTGCACGTGGGCAAGGACGGCGGCGGCTCGCAACAGCTCGCGTGGGCTTACCCCGGGATGGTTGACATCAAGGGGCGCATTTCGGAAACGGTCGTGAAGTACGGTCTGCAGACCGTCACCAACCCGTTCCTCGAACCGCATGACAACCGCGCGTTCCCCCTCTTTAAAAACTTCAACAATTGGCCAAATCTGGTTTTGAAACAAGGTTGAAAGCGACCCTTACTTCATATGTTTACCCCAGGACACAAAATCGACCGGAGGAGAGGGTGGCGAGGGATATTTTTTGCGCGCGAAACGTTCCAGAGCCGAGGGGCGAGCGACTGGATAGGTCATCCGGGAAGACAATAGCAGCGCAGGAATACCTCGGTGCGAACGGTCGCTTGTCTCCGTGTCTGCATGCGCTTAGCCCCAGCCGGACGTGATTCGGTTGCAATAGGCGGCGCGGAGTACTTGCACAGCTGCGCTGCACAGCGCTCGAAAATGCCGGGTATTTTCGCGGGTACTTTTTTTATGTATCAGCTTGAAAGCCTTATTAAATAAGGGAAGTGAGCAGACCGTCTCTCCACCTTGAAAAACGAAACGGGCGTCACCTTCTTGCTCAACGTGACGCCCTTCTCGCTTCAACCTATCCGCCAATCCGCTCAGTAGTCATCGCACGCGACAAGCCATGCATCGGCCGGCGCAACGCGACATCGAAGGGATTGGTTTGCGGCCCGATCGCATCCGCCTGGCGGCGCAGCAATTCAACAACCATCGGCAGGCGATCGTCGCCGAGACGCGCCGCCAGGGTGCCGACGCTCAGCGCCGCCACCGCCACGCCGGTACGGTCCAGAATCGGCACGGCCACGCCCGCCATGCCGTCGAGCACCCCGCTATTGCGGCCCGCGTAACCGAGTTGGCGCACGCGTTCGATCTCGGTGCGCAAATACACTTCGTCGAGCACGCCATAGCCACGAATACGCGGCACGTTAAAGCGAATAATCTCTTCACGTTCCGCTTCAGGCAGGAACGCGAGAATCGCCAGACTCCCCTGACCGACACCCAAGGCCACGCGCCCGCCGATATCGCCAGTGAAAGAGCGAATCGGAAACGGCCCTTCGCAAATGTCGAGACACACCGCGTCGAAGCTGCTTTTAACCAGCAGAAAAATCGTGTCGCCGAGACTCGCGCACAAGCGCAGCAACGCGGGACGGCACAGGGTGCGCATGCCGCTCGGATTGCCGGCCTGCGCCGCGAGCGCAAAGAAATCGACACTCAGCCGATACAGCTTCGAATTTTCGTCCTGTTCAACAATGCCTTCCGCGATCAGTGCATGAAGAATGCGGTGCACCGTGCCTTGCGTCAGCCCCACCGCTTTCGCGAGACGGGTGACGCGGCCGCCGTCAGGCTGCGCTTCCGATAACGCGCGGATCACAGAGAAGGCGCGCTCCAGCATCCCGGGTCCGGGTGCGCTACCCGTTTCGGCCAGTGCGGGATCGGCATCTCGTTTGGCGGCAGCATTCATCTCCAGCGCTCCGAATTATTTCATTGACCGGAACACTATAGAGTCTTTTATCCCTGAATGGAATATTCCCAGGACACCCGTTCCATTCGCGCTTCGGCCTGATTCATAGGGATTTTCCGGAGACCATGCAGCGGAACAGTGGGAGCCGGTTCCGTTGAATATCTTCCATTCAGCGGAATTTTTTCAAATCTTATACCGGCAAACGGAATTTGAAATTGACGCCATGCAATTTGGCTGGATAGAGTCGGCTCCATCGAGGCAGTTGCCGATTGAACCGGTGTCGACCCATCCAGAGGCCAGATCATGTCGTTCCTCACACTCACCGACGTAGCGAAATCGTTCGGCGATCTGCAGGCAGTCGCGGACGTGAACCTGTCGGTTGAAAAAGGCGAGTTCGTTTCGCTGCTCGGGCCGTCCGGCTGCGGCAAGACCACCACGTTGCAGATGATCGCGGGCTTTGTCGAAACGACGCGCGGACGGATCACGCTCGACGGCCGTGACATCACACACATGAAGCCGAATAAGCGCGGCCTGGGCATCGTGTTCCAGAGCTACGCGCTGTTTCCGCATATGAGCGTCGCGGACAACGTCGGTTTTGGACTGGAAATGCGCAACGTCGACAAGGCCGAGCGCAAGGAGCGCGTGCGCGAAGCGCTGGCACTGGTGCGGCTCGATACGCTCGCGCATCGCTTTCCGCGCGAGTTGTCCGGCGGTCAGCGGCAGCGTGTGGCGCTCGCCCGCGCGATCGTGATCGCGCCGCCCGTGCTGCTGCTCGACGAACCGATGTCGAATCTCGACGCCAAGCTGCGCGAAGACATGCAGTTCGAACTGCGCGCCATCCAACGCAAGATCGGCACGACCACCATCATGGTCACGCACGACCAGTCGGAAGCGCTCTCGATCAGCGACCGGGTGGTGGTAATGGAAGCCGGCCGCATCACGCAAATCGACACGCCCTACGCAGCGTACGAACGGCCTGAAAACCGATTCGTCTCGCAGTTCATCGGCAAGGCGAACATGCTGGCCGGCAAGGTGGTGGCGCGCGACGGCGACGCGATCCGCATCGACCTCGGACACGACCTCGCCGAAACCGGCCATACCGCGCAACTGCCCCTGCGCGAGCGTGTGATCGGCGTGGGCGACGCGGTCACGTTGTGCATTCGTCCGGAAAAGCTGCGCCTGTGCGCGCCGCACACGGGACGTCTGGCGGCCACCGTGACGAGCCGCTTCTTCCTCGGCAGCCAGTGGCTGTATCGCGTGGACAGCCGGCTCGGCGAAGTGCTGGTGTGCTGCCAGAACGAAGGCACCGAGCCCCTGCCGGAAGGCGCGGCGGTCGGCGTGGACTGGAACAGCGAGGCGATCCGCTTCATTCAACGGGATGCGGATCATGGCTAGTACGTTGCCCGCTTCGAACGACAACAGCGTGAAAACCGGCCATGTGCGCCGCGCACCATGGCAAGCGTTTGTGCCGTTGTGGCTGATGTGCGCGCCGGCTTTCCTGCTGTTCGCGGCGCTCGTGCTGGTGCCGCTCGTGATGACGCTGGTGCTGACCTTCTACCGCTTCGATCCGGCGAGCGGCCCGCTCGCCGCCTTCCAGTTCGGCAACTATGCGGAAGTGCTGAAATCGTCGTATTTCCACACGATCTTCCTGCGCACCTTCGGTATCGCCTTTCTGACCACCCTGCTGTGCATCGTGATCGGCACGCCGGAAGCTTATGTTCTGTCGCGCATGCGCGATCCGTATCGTTCGATGTTCCTGCTGATCATTCTCGCGCCGCTGCTGGTCTCGGTCGTGGTGCGCGCGTTCGGCTGGAGCATGCTGCTCAACAGCAACGGTCTCGCGAATCAGGCGTTCGGTCTTGTCGGGCTCGGACCGTACAAGCTCGAGTACACCACCTTCGCCATCGTGATTGCACTCGTGCACGTGATGCTGCCGTTCATGGTGATTCCGGTGTGGACCGCAATGCAGAAGCTCGACCCGCAAACGGAAAATGCCGCGCTTTCGCTGATGGCATCGCCCGCCACGATCTTGCGCCGCATCGTGTTGCCGCAACTCACGCCGGGCATTCTGTCGGGCAGCCTGATGGTGTTTGGTCTATCGGCGAGCGCCTTCGCGATTCCCGGCCTGCTCGGCGGACGGCGCCTGAAAGTCGCCGCCACCGCCGTCTACGACGAATTCCTCGGCTCGCTGAACTGGCCGCTCGGCGCGACCATCGCGCTCCTGCTGCTGGTCGCGAATCTGATCGTGATGCTCACTTACTACCGGGTTCTGGAGCGCAAGTACGCCAGAAGCCTCGGCTGAATCTCGCGAGACCATCATGAGAAAAAACGGCCCCATTGCGCTGATTTTCCACACGCTCGTGATTGCGTTCGTGCTCGCGCCGCTCGTGATCGTCGTGCTGGTTGCCTTCACGCCCGACGAAACACTCACGCTGCCCACGCACGGCGTATCGCTGCGCTGGTTCCGCGCGATCCTCAATTACCCGGACTTCATCTCGGCGTTCTACAACAGTCTCAAGCTGGCGTTTGCCTCGGCGACGCTCTCGTTAATCGTCGCGTTGCCGGCAGCTCTGGCGATCGGCCGCGCCCGTTTTCCGGGCCGCGGCTTTCTCAACGGCTTATTGCTGTCGCCGCTGGTAATTCCAGGGCTCGTGCTCGGCATCGCGCTGCTGCGCTTCTTCGCATTGATCGGCGCAACCGGTTCGTTCGCGTGGCTCGTGCTCGCGCACATGATCATCATCACGCCGTTCGTGATGCGGCTCGTGCTGGCCTCGGTGAGCGGTCTCGACCGCAGCGTCGAGCATGCCGCGCACTCGCTCGGCGCCGATGCGTGGACCACGTTTCGCCGCGTCACCTTTCCGATGATTCTGCCGGGCATTACCGGCGGCTGGCTGCTCGCGTTCATCAACAGCTTCGATGAACTGACGATGTCGATTTTCGTCACCTCGCCACAAACCGTCACGCTGCCGGTTCGCATGTACATGTACGCGACCGAATCGATCGATCCGATGATGGCCTCCGTCTCGGCGCTGGTGATCTTCATCACCGCCGGCGCGATGCTGCTGCTCGATCGCGTGTATGGGCTCAACCGGATCCTGATCGGCCAGCACTGATGTCTTCTACCGCCTTCTCTCACATGCCGTCGAAATTGCTGTCTTCCGAACCCGCTACGCTGAAGCGCGATGCGCAATTCGTACGCGTCGCGGAGACGCACCGTGAACCGCTCAGCTTTTTTATCGACGGCCACGAAGTCACCGCGTTGCATGGCGACACATTGCTCACCGCCGTGTTGATGCACCAACGCCGCCTGCGCGAAAGCGAATTCAGCGGCGCGCCACGCGCCGGCTTCTGCCTGATCGGCGCTTGCCAGGACTGCTGGATGCGTACCGAAGAAGGTGTGCGCTTGCGCGCGTGCTCGACGCTCGTGGCGCAAGGCATGCGTGTGGTCACACGGCTCGCTGAAGCTGCTTCTGTCGTTGATTCCGCCTCCGCTGCGATTGCCGACGGAGACACGCCATGAGCAACGAACACCGCGTGGTTATCGTCGGCGCGGGGCCGGCTGGCGTGCGCGCCGCCGAGACACTCGTTGCAGCAGGCGTCAAGCCGATCGTGCTGGATGAAAACGCCCGTTGGGGCGGTCAGATCTATCGTCAACCGCCCGCGAACGGCGCGTTCCAGCGCTCGAAGAAAACACTCTACGGTTTTGAAGCGCACAAGGCCGACGCATTGCATACGACGATGGCCGCGCTGCTTCCGCACCTCGACTATTGCCCCGACACACTGGCCTGGGCGTGTGAACCCGGCCGGCTCGATACGCTGCACGCGGGACGGGAAATCAGCGTGCCGTTTTCGCATCTGATCATCGCCAGCGGCGCCACCGATCGCGTGCTGCCGGTGCCGGGCTGGACGTTGCCCGGTGTCTACACGCTGGGCGCGGCGCAGGTCGCCTTGAAAGCGCAGGGCTGTGCGATCGGTCAGCGCGTGGTGCTCGCCGGCACCGGGCCACTGCTCTATCTCGTGGCCTATCAGTATGTGAAAGCCGGCGCACAGGTGGTGGCCGTGCTCGACACGAGTCCGTTATCGCAGCAGATGGCCGCGGCGCCGAAACTCGCGCGGCAACCTGCTACGTTCGCCAAGGGTCTCCATTACGTCGGCTGGCTAATCACGCGCGGCGTGCGGATCGAACGCGATGTGAGCCTGATCGGCATTCGCGGCGAGCACGGCGTGAGCGCGATTGAATGGCGCTCTTCGAGAGGCAACCCGAAAATCGAAAGTATCGCGTGCGACGCCGTCGGCATCAGCTTCGGCCTGAAGCCTGAAACCCAACTCGCCGATCTCGCCGGGTGCCGCTTCCGCTTCGATACGCACAACCGGTGCTGGCTGCCCGAGCTCGACCCCGCCGGGCGCAGCACCGTGCGCGGCATCTATCTGGCGGGCGATGGCGCGGGCATCGCGGGCGCCGACGCTGCCGAACTCGCGGGCCGTCGCACGGCGTTGGCGCTACTCGACGACCTCGGCATCGCCCATCCGCGTGGCCTCGGCATGCGCGACGTGGCTTCCCTCGAACGCAGCCTGCAACGTATCGCCGTGTTTCGCCAAGGCATCGAGGCGGCATTCGCACTACCCGAAAAATGCGCCGCGCAATGGCCCGACGAGATGACCGTGTGCCGCTGCGAAGAAGTCGATGCGGGCACCTTGCGGCGCTGTATCCGCGGTGGCGAAGCGAACGAGATCAATGGCCTGAAGGCGCTCACGCGAGTCGGCATGGGCCGCTGCCAGGGGCGCATGTGCGGTGAAGCGGCTTTGACGCTGCTTGCGGAAGAAACTGGCCAACCCCTCGAAGCCGTCGGCCGCTTGCGCAGCCAGCCGCCCGTCAAACCGATTCCGCTATCGCCCGCCATCTACGCCGATGGCGTCGCGGAGATTCCCGAAGAGGCGCGCGATGAGTGACACCTTGCACTACGACGTCGCGATTGCGGGTGGTGGGCTGGTCGGCTCATCGGCGGCGTTGGCGCTCGCGCGGCGCGGCTTGCGCGTGGGCCTGTTCGAGCGGCGCTATTGCGGCGCGCAGGCAAGCGGCGTGAACTACGGCGGCGTGCGCGTTCAGGGACGGCCGGTCGAACAGATGCCGCTCGCCATGCGTGCGCGGCGCATCTGGGATCGCTTGCCGGAGCTGATCGGCATCGACGGCGAATTCACGGTGTCGGGACATTTGCGGCTCGCGCGCCGCGAAGCCGATCTTGCCGCGCTCGAAGCATGGGCGGACATGGCGCGCGGCCACGGACTGCAAGCGCAGTTGATCGGCGGCGCCACGTTCCGGCAACGCTATCCATGGCTGGGCGCCGCGGCGATCGGCGGCTCGCTGTGTGCGAGCGATGGTCATGCGAATCCGCGGCTGGTGTCGCCTGCGTTCGCACGTGCCGCGCGCGCCGCGGGTGCGGACGTGCGCGAGCAAACCGAACTGACCGGGATCCAGCACGACGGCACACGCTTCCAGTTACGCGCAGGCGACATGCGCTTCAGCGCCGACTGGCTGATCAATTCCGCTGGCGCATGGGCGAACACGGTTGCCGGCTACTTCGGCGAAACCGCGCCGATGAAACCGATCTACCCGAACATGTGGGTCACCGAGCCGCTGCCGCTCTTCATCACGCACAACCTCGGCGTGGTCGGCGGCGGCATCTATGCGCGGCAAGTGGCGCGCGGCAATTGCGTGATTGGCGGCGGGCGCGGACACGGCGACGGCGAATACGGTCAACCGTCGACAGAAACCACCCGCGCCGTGATGCGCGACGCGTGCGCCCTGCTCCCGCCGCTGCGCGAGGCGCTGCTGATCCGCACATGGAGCGGCGTGGAAGGTGAAACGCCAGACAGCAATCCGATCATCGGTGCGAGCCGCACAGTGCCGCGTCTGTTGCATGCGTTCGGCTTCTCGGGCGGCGGTTTTTTGCTGGCGCCAGGGGTCGGCGACGTACTCGCGGATCTTGTAATCGACGGCGCCACGTCCACACCGCTCGACGCTTTTTCGATCAATCGCTTCGCTGCTGTTGCCGCGCCGACCGTCGCATAGTTGTCGCGCGGTTTTCGCGTTGTTATCGTTCAATCATCGCCTCGTTATCGTTTAGTGAAAATCAGGAGCCTCTCAATGAAACTGTTCAAGACGATCGCGGCGCTGGCCGCATTGTGCGCATTCGCCGCGGCCGCGCCCGCATGGTCGGAGACCAAAACGATCTATATCGGCATGAACGGCGGTCCGATGGAAAAGGCCTATACGAGCCAGGTCCTGCCCGACTTCGAGAAAGCCAACAACGTCAACGTGGTCGTGGTGCCCGGCACCTCATCGGACATTCTCGCCAAGCTGCTCGCCAACAAGGCCAATCCGCAAATCCACGTGGTGTTTCTCGACGACGGCGTGATGGCGCGCGCGGTCAGCATGGGCGTGTGCAAGAAGCTCGACGACTCGCCGGTGCTCAAGGAGCTCTACCCGTTCGCGCGCATGAAGGACGACATGGGCGCGGGCGTGCAACTCGGCATGACCGGCATCGCGTACAACAAGAAGCTGTTCGCTGAAAAGGGCTGGGCGCCGCCGACTTCATGGATGGACTTTGCCGATCCAAAGTACAAGGGCAAAGTCGTGTTCCAGTCCGCTTCGAGCAGTACCTTCGGCCTGCACGGCTTTCTGGCGATCAACCGTTTGATGGGCGGCAGCGAGCAGAACGTCGAACCGGGCTTCACAAAATGGGCGAGCACGGTCGGTCCGAATGTCGTGGAGTACGTACCGAATTCGGCGAAAATTTCCGAAATGGTCCAGACCGGCGAAGCGGGCCTGTTTCCGTTGACGCCAACCGCCGTGGGCGATCTGCAGGACAAGGGCATTCCGGTCGGCTATGTGAATCCGAAGGAAGGTCCGGTGTTGCTGCTGGTCGATCTGTGCGTGGTCAACAACAACCCCGACCCGCAATTGGCGCAGAAACTCGCGCAATTCCTGCTGTCCGCGCCGGCCCAGACGAAAGCCGCCGAAGCCGGCCGGCAGATTCCCACCAACCGTCTCGCGAAGATGACACCGCCCATGCAGCAAAGCCTCGGCAACGTGGACGATCTGGTGAAGAAGGTAACCGTGGTGGATTGGGACACGATCAACGCGCATCGCGCGCAGTGGGATACGCGCTGGAACAGGCAGATCGAGCGTTAAGCCTGCTTGCGCCTCAACGAGACGCGCGCCCTGCTTGCTTCAAGGCGCGCGTTCTCGTGTCTGGCGTTGCCTCAAAAGATCACCGAAATCGCCACGCCCAGCCAGATTGAAAGAACGCCGGCAAGAAACATGTGCCGCGCAATGCGGATGCGGGAATCGCTGGTTTCCGGCTCGACCGGGCTGGTCGCCATCCACGGCACGAGGCCGAGGCAGCCAAAGCCGATCATCGCAAAGATGAAGACGAAGACGTCGGAGACGTGCCATTTCGACTGATCGTACAAGCCCCAGTAGCCGAGAAAAACAATGCCGATCGAGAAGATTGTCGCCGAGGCGGCACTGAGCGCGGGTACGGATCCGGTTGGACTCGGCATGCTTCACCTCCGAAACGTTAGCCTGCTGTAGCCGCCCCCGTCACCCGCGTTCCGCTCATTCAGGACGTGCGGGCCTGCCTCGCTTCATACGTCTTCAGATGACTATAGGCGATGCGCAGCAGCGACAAGCCGTGCTCGCCCTTCTGCGCGTCGCCACCGCGCGAGATCAGATCGCCGAGGATGTGATCCGCCTCGGTATGCGAGTGGTTTTCGACGTCGCGCAGCATCGAAGCCGTGAGCGGCGTGGGCGTAAAGAGCGTTTGGGTGGCCCGGGCGTCGAAGTCCGGCCCCATCGTAAAGCCATTGTGTTCCGCCACGCCGCGGCACTCGCCGAGCAGGTTTTCGATGATGCGCTTGCCATCCGGCGCAGCCAGAATATCGCCGACCGAACCGCGCATCAAGCACGTACTCGCCGCCAGTGTGGCCAGGAACACCCACTTTTCCCACATGCGCAGCAGGATGTTGTCGCTGACCGTCACGTCGAAATTCGCGGTGGCCATCGCATCCGCGATTGCCTGGACGCGCTCGGAGGTGCCGCCCTCGAGTTCGCCGAAAGTGATCGCATGCATTTCGTTCAGATGCATGATGTGCTGCTCGGGGCTGAGCGTCGCAGCAATCACGCATTGCCCACCCAGGACGCGCGACGCACCGAACTTTTCCTTGAGCACGTCGATATGGCGCATGCCGTTGAGCATCGGCAGAATCAGCGTCGATTCGCCGACCAGGGGTGCGAAGGAATCGATCGCGTCGTCGAGACTGTAGGCTTTGCAACTGAGCAGCACGAGATCGAACGGTTCGGCGCCGACACCGGCGAGTATCGTCTTGACGTCGTGCAACGCGAGATTGCCGCGCACGCTGTTGATGACGAGACCGTCACGCGCGAGTTTTTCCGCGCGGCCGGAGCGCACGAGGAAGGTCACGTCCTGCCCCGCCGCCGCGAGACGTCCGCCAAAATAGCCGCCCACGGCGCCCGCCCCTACTACTAGAATTCGCATCTTTTGCCTCTTGATAGATTTGGGTCACGCGCGCCGGTTCGATCAGCAAAGGCTTCCAGGACCGCGTACGCAGCACGTCTGGAGAAATGTAGCAAAAATTGGCGATACGCATCGGCCAACCATGCCGGGCCGGTTTGCTGCAATGCATTGCGGTTGTTTGGTTTCGGCGCTGCTACCGCGTTGATCCCGAATTGTTTGTTTATGTCAGATCAATCGCCGTGCCGCACAAAGTGCGTTCGTAAAGCGCGAGCATCCCGGGCACGTCCACGTCGAGACAAACTGTGCTCCCGGGCCGGGTGTCCCAGTCCGGCGCGGGCACCGGCATCGTGGAAGGTTTCTGGATGGTTTGGCCCACCGCGATACCGTCCGTCAGCACGCGTACGGGTCCGCTGCGAGTCGTGTAAAGATGCGGCGCCAGCACATAGGCGACCGCCGACGAGTCGTGTACGTAGATACCCTTGAGTTGCGCGCTTTGCTCGTGAAAGGCCTGGTAGTGCCGTGACACGTCCCACACAAACTGCCCTGCTGCGCCGCCGCGATCGCGCAGCGACGCCAGATAATCCTGGCTCATGATGGTGCGCTGCGTGACGTCGAGCCCGACAATCGCAACCGGCCAAGGCGCGCCGAGCACAAGGTCGGCGGCATCGGGGTCGCCAAGGATATTCGCTTCGGCGGCGGGGGTCACGTTGCCGAGCACGCCGTCCGTGCCGAACGCGCCGCCCATGATCACCACCTGTTTGACGAGCGAGGCGATCTGCGGATCGTCAGCCAGCGCCAAGGCCATGTTCGTGAGCGGGCCCACTGCGATCAACGTGACTTCACCGGGATGCGCGCGCACCGTGTCGATGATGAAGCGGTGTGCGGGGCGTGCGTCGAGCGCCGCTTCAAGACCGGCTTCAAGACCCGCTTCAAGACCCGCTTCAAGCACGATGTTCCCAAGCCCGTTGTCGCCGTGAATCCAGGCGAGCGGCTCGGGTGCTTCGCGCCTGAGCGGTGCCGCGGCGCCCTGCGCGACCGGCACGCCCGGCGCGAATCGCCCGGCCAGGAAACGCGCATTGCGCGTGGTGGTCTCGATCGTGGCGTTGCCGAATACGCTCGTCAGACCGAGCAATTCGATGTCCGGATGCAGCGCCTGGAAAACGAGCGCCATCGCGTCGTCCACACCGGGATCGGTGTCGTAGATAACCTTGCGCTGGCTCATAGGTAGAACGCGTCCGGCAATTGTTCGCGCGCGGTGGTGTCGCGGGTGGCGCCATGCAGATTGCCGAGCCGGATCGGCAATTCCGGGCCGCCCAGTTCGATGATCACCTGGCGGCACGCGCCGCACGGTGCGATCGGTCCATCCGTATCGCCGATCACGGCAAGCGCGGCGAACTGGTCACGTTGATAGCCCGCGGCAATCGCGCTGAAAAATGCCGTACGTTCAGCGCAATTGCACAATCCGTACGAGGCATTCTCCACGTTGCAGCCGTCGAATACCGTGCCGTCTTTGGTCAGCAGCGCGGCGCCGACCTTGAACTTCGAATACGGCGCATAGGCCTTTTCTCGCGCGACACCGGCGCGTTCCAACAGTTGTTCCATGTTCATGCAACGATCCTCGATTCAATTCAGCGTCAGGAACATGCCCGCAATCGTGGCGCTCATCAGGTTCGAGAGCGTGGCGGCGAGCACGACACGCAGGCCGTAGCGTGCGACTTCGGCGCGGCGTTCCGGCGCGACGGCGCTAAAGCCGCCCGTCAGCACCGCGATCGACGCAAAGTTCGCGAAGCCGCATAACGCAAACGACAGAATCGCAATGGTACGCGGATCGAGCGCTTGCAGGCCGGCCGCGCTCACGCTGGCGGCATCTTTCAGATACGGCGACAGCGACGCATAAGCGACGAACTCGTTGAGAATGATCTTCTGTCCGAGGAAATTGCCGGCGATGGCGGCTTCGCTCCACGGCACGCCGATCAGATACGCGAGCGGCGCGAACACCGTGCCGAGTATCGACTGCATCGACAGTTGCGGATGGCCGAACCAGCCGCCTATGCCGCCCACAACGCCGTTGAGCAACGCGATCAGGCTGACGAACGCGATCAGCATCGCGCCGACCATCACGGCGATTCTCAGGCCCACTGTCGCGCCGGAACTCGCGGCTTCAATCACGTTCGCGGGACGCTTTTCATCGAAGCTGAGGTGCTCGAGATGCACGCGGCTCGACTCAGTGGTCGGATGAATGATCTTGGCGAACAGCAAGCCGCCCGGCACTGCCATGAACGACGCGGCCAGCAGATATTCAATCCGCACACCGAGACCCGCATAGCCCGCCAGCACTGAACCTGCAACTGCCGCCATGCCGCTCGACATGACAGCAAACAGCTCGGCGCCGGTCATGTCGCGCGTGAACGGTTTGACCACGGCAGGCATTTCGCTTTGACCCAGGAAGATCGTGGTCACGGCCGAGAACGACTCGATCTTCGATACGCCGAGCAGCTTCTGGAAAATTGTGCCAAGCACGATCACGATCCAGCGCATCACGCCGAGGTAGTACAGCACGGAAATGAGCGCAGTGACGAAGATGATGGCCGGCAGCACACGCACGGCAAACACGAAACCACCGTCGCCGAACACCTGGAACATCTTCGCCTGCACGAGGCCGCCAAACAGGAACTCGATGCCCGCGTTGCCATAACCAAGTATGTGATTGACGCCTGACGCAGCGGCCGCGAGAACCGTCTTGCCGATCGGCACGAAGAGAATGAAGGCGCCGATACCGACCTGCGCAAGCAGCGCCGGGATGACGGTGCGTACGCGGATGGCGCGCCGGTTGGTCGAAAAAATGAAAGCGATAAGCAGCAGTACGCCAATGCCGAGGATGTTTCGTGCGATCAGTGCCATGTCTCGTGGTGTTCTTGTGAAAGTGGCAATGATCCTAAACGAAACCGATGCGGGAGAAAAATTAAATACGACCTTATCCCGGTACCGGGTGCCAGCCGGTCCGCGACAGTGTGTTTCGCCGCAATCGTTGTTGGATCAACCCCGATCAGGTACTCTCACGCCGTAGGCGTTCCTGCCGTTCCACACGCCGTCAGATGTTGCATCGCGCTGTGACCATCACTCATGCTTATCGAGGTCGCTTATGAACATCGGTATCTATGGAACACTCGTCACGGCTTCACTGGTTCTGCTGCTGGGAAACAGGCTGGTCGGGTGGATCCCTCTACTGCGCAGCTATACGATTCCCGAACCCGTTGCCGGCGGTCTCCTCGTGGCAATCGTCCTACTGATCCTGCGCACAACGAGCCACGTTGAAGTGCGCTTCGATACCGCGCTGCAAACGCCGCTGATGCTCGCCTTCTTCGCGACCATCGGTCTCAACGCCAACCTCGCCAGCCTCAAGTCCGGCGGTCCGTTGTTGCTGCGTTTTCTGGGCCTCGTGATCGGCCTTCTGGTCTTGCAGAATGCAGTGGGCATCGCGCTCACCTATCTATTGGGCATCGATCCGCTGTACGGTTTGCTGGTCGGTTCGATCACCTTGTCTGGCGGTCACGGCACCGGCGCTGCATGGAGCAAGGTGTTCGCCGAGCACCACGGGCTTCAGTCCGCCACGGAGGCCGCGATCGCCTGCGCGACTTTCGGCCTCGTCATGGGCGGCATTCTCGGCGGCCCGGTGGCACGGTTGCTGATGCGGCAAGTCGCGAAGAAGGACGTTGCGCACCCAGGGAATCACACAGAGAACCACAACGAGAGCCCAGCCAAAGCGCCGCTCGCCTTCGAAGAACCGAAAGCGGAGCAAGCCACCACGCCAGCCGCCTTCATCGAGACGCTCGCGCTGATCGCGATCAGCCTCGCGGCCGGCAATGCGCTATCACAGCTGTTGGCCGGCACGGCGATCGAACTGCCGACTTTCGTCTGCGTGCTCTTCGTCGGCGTGGTGCTAAGCAATGCACTCGGGCTTGCGGGCAAACCCGTTCTCGATCACGCCGTGGCCCTGCTCGGCAACGTGAGCCTCGCGCTTTTCCTCGCCATGGCGCTCATGACGCTCAAGCTCTGGGACCTCGCCTCGCTGGCGCTGCCGGTCATTTCGATTCTCGTTGCGCAGACGGTTTTGATGGCGCTCTATGCGATCTTCGTCACGTTCCGCGTGATGGGCCGCAATTACGATGCTGTCGTGCTCGCCTCCGGCCATTGCGGCTTCGGACTCGGCGCGACGCCCACGGCCATCGCGAATATGCAAGCCGTCACAGCCCGCTTCGGCCATTCGCACCTCGCCTTTCTGGTCGTGCCGATGGTGGGCGCCTTCTTTATCGACATTGCCAACGCGCTCGTCATCAAGGGTTATCTGGCTTTGCCGATCTTTCATTAGCCGATAAGGCCGCGGCGCGCTTGCGTGCTTTCAGGCACCGCAAACGCGCCGCAGCAACGGCCGATATCAGATCAGTTCCAATGCCAGCGCAATCCCCTGCCCGCCGCCGATACACAACGTAACCACGCCGCGTTTCAGGCCGTCGCGGCGCATTGAGTGCAGCAAGCGGGTCATCAATACCGCACCGGTCGCGCCGATCGGATGACCGTGCGCGATCGCGCCGCCTTGCACGTTGATCAGTTCATCCTCAATGCCAAGTCTGCGCGCCACCGCGAGCGGCACGGCCGCGAAGGCTTCATTGATCTCGAAGCGTTCGACGTCGTCAAGTTGCCAACCCGCGCGGGCCAAGGCCATCTGCACAGCCGGCACCGGGCCGAGGCCGAACATGCCCGGCTCGACGGCCGCGACGCCATACGCCACCAGCCGCGCGAATGGCTCGATGCCGCGCGCTTCGGCGAAGCCACGCTCGGCGACCAGCATCGCCGCTGCGCCGCTGTTCAATCCCGGCGCGTTGCCTGCGGTAATCGTGCCGTCCGGACGAAATGCCGGACGCAGCCTGGCGAGCGTTTCGACCGTGGTATCCGGGCGCGGCTGTTCATCGCTCGCAAATTGCTGCCGACCCTTGCGCCCCGGAATCTCGACGGCCACCAGCTCGGCATCGAAATCGCCACGCGCCTGCGCTTCGGCGAAACGCTGTTGCGAACGCGCGGCCCAACGGTCCTGCGTTTCACGCGTGAGGTCGAACTGCGCGACGAGGTCTTCGGTATGCCAGCCCGAATGCTCGCCGGAAAACGCATCGTTCAGACCGTCGCGCAGCAGGCTGTCGTGGATTTGCGCGTTGCCCATCCGATAGCCCCAGCGGCCGCCGTCGAGCAGATACGGCGCACGATCCATGTTTTCCATGCCGCCGGCCACGGCGGCATCGCCGAGGCCGAGCCAGATTTCCTGGGCCGCGGACGCAATCGCCTGCGCGCCCGACCCGCACACGCGATTGACCGTCAGCGCAGGCACCGCCACCGGCACGCCCGCGCCAATCGACGCCTGACGAGCAGGATTCATCCTGTTGCCGGCCTGAATCACGTTGCCCATGACCACCGAAGCCAGCGCGGCCGGATCGAGGCCGCTGCGCCGCAGCGTCTCACGTACGGCAACCGCGCCGAGTTCGGTTGCAGGCACCTCTTTCAGCGATCCGCCGAATGCGCCGATCGGCGTTCTCACCGGATTGCAGATCACCACTTCTCGCGTACTCATCATTCATCTCCAGTTGGACTACCCATGACCCCTTACCCATTAGCTGCTTCGCTGTCACGCCCACACACATCAATTAGCCGATGCCGCCGTAACCGCTGTGCCGGGCACATCCCAGCCGCCACCCAGCGAGCGGTACAACGCCACCGCCGCGAGCGCATGCTCGCGCTTGGCCTGGTTTAGCGATTCCGCGTCACGCAAGTACGCCTCCTGCGCGGCGAGCACATCGAGAAAATCCGTCGCGCCGCCCTTGTAAAGCTCACTCGACAGATGCAGCGCACGGTCCGATGCATCGAGCGCGCCGCCCAGGCGTTGTACCTGTACCGCGCCACTCACCAGATCGCTGCGGTTGTCCTCGATTTCTTTCAACGCTTGCAGCATGATCTGCCGCAGGCCGAGTTGCGATTCACGCATCCGGCTCTCGCTCGCGTCGATATTCGCGGTGATGCGGCCGGCGTTGAAGATTGGACTGGTCGCGTTCAAGGCGGCGCTGAAGAGGTTATCGGTCAGCGTCGGCAAGCCGAGATACGACGAGGCCAGCAAGCCATCGGCGAGATTGAGCCTGAACTGCGGATAGCGCTGCGCTTTGAACACGCCCACTTCCGCGGCGCGCTGTTCGACTGTCGCATAGGCGTTGCGCACGTCGGGCCGCTGCAGCAGAGCGTCGGACGGCAGCGTCTGCGGCACGCTTTGCGCAGGCACCGGAATGTCGCGTGCCTGATGTGCATCGGCGAGCAGCAAGCCGTCGACGCTCTCCGGCGTGCGCCCCGAATACACCGCGATCAAACTCAATTGATGCTGCACTGCCGACTGCACGCGCGGAATCTGCGCCTGCAAATCCTCCAACTGGTTCTGCGCACGCGCGACGTCGAGTTGCGTCGACAGTCCGTAATGCAAACGCTGTTGCGTGAGTTTCAAGGCGCGGGCGCGAATCTGTTCGTTGTCGCTGAGAATCTGCAGTTGCGCTTGCGCCCAGCGCAGATCGATATATGCCGCCGCCGTATTCGCCGCGAGTGCCAGACGCAGTTGATTCAAGGCGGCTTGCCGGCCCGACACTTGCGCCTGCGCGGCGAGAACAGCAAGACGTTCGCCGCCGAAAACGTCCGGCGTCCAGCTCGCCGTCAAGCCGACGCCCGCTTGACGCACATAGCCGAGCGGTGGCGGCGTGTTCTGGCGAGCGTCGGATGCGTTCGCGCTGGCATTCAACTCTGGCAGCAAGGCCGCGCGATTTTGCGTCGCGATTTCCTGCGCCTGCTTGACGCGTTCAACCGCGGCCTGCACGTCGAGGTTGCCGGTCAGCACCGATTCCACCAGTTGATGCATGACAGGATCGCCGAATTGCGCCCACCACGTACCGGCGTTGATGCTGTCCTGAGGGGCATCGACATTCCACGCTGCCGGCGCGACGGTCTGCACCGTGTGCGGCAGGTCCGCATGCGTTTCCGGTTGCACCGCGCATGCCGCGAGCGTTAGGAGCGCCGCGCTCGCGAGTACTTTGATAACGATTGGTTTCATGCTGAATTCCTCAATGTGCATCCGGCGGCGGTGCGGTATTGCCAAACGGGCGCGAGAACACCACGCTCAGCAAGCCGACAACAAAACAGAGCGACAGCGCAAAAAAGGTGTCGGAGAACGTGAGCACGAGCGCTTCACGCATCAGCAGCGCATGCAACTCGCCGAGGCCCGCATTGGCCGCATTCAGCACGTCGCCACCGACTGCCGCGAAGTGCGCGCTTTGCTGCTGCAAAATCGATTCGACCACCGGACGGCCCGCGCTCAAATGTTCGTCGAGCCGCTCGTAATGGAGATTCAAACGATCGTTGAGCATGGTGCTGCTCACGGCAATGCCAATCGCGCCGCCTAGATTTCGCATCAGATTGAAGAGGCCGCTGGCGGATCGAAGCCTCGACATCGGCAATGAACCCAGCGCCATCGTGACGATGGGCGGAATGCAGAACTGCTGGCCGATGCCTCGCAACGCCTGCGGGATCAGCAACTCCTGCCAGCCCCACTGATTGGTCAGCGGTACATACAGATAACAGCCCGCGCCGAACAGTACCAGGCCGAACACCAGCAGCCAGCGCATATCGACAAAACGCGCGACGATCGAATACGCAACCATCGCGAGCAACTGAAAGCACCCCACCGACAGCAATGCGACGCCGATCTGCAACGAATCGAAGCCACGCACACGCGACAGGAACACGGGCGTCAGGAACACCGCGCAGAAAATCCCGATCCCGGTGATGAACGACAGCAAACTGCCAATGCCGAAGTTGCGGATTGCCAGCGCGCGCAAGTCGACGATCGGCTCTTTAGCGGTGAACGCATGCACGATGAACAGAAATCCGCAGATCGCCGCCACCCAGGTGCACGTCAGGATCACGTCGTCGCCGAACCAGTTCTTGCGTGGCCCTTCCTCCAGGACGTATTCAAGGCAACCGAGAAAACCGGACATCAAAAGCATGCCGAGATAGTCGCCCTTCTTCAGCAGCGAGAGATCGACGTTGTCGAAGTGCACGTACTTCGGCACCAACAGCGTAACGGCGACGCCCGGCACCAGGTTCAGATAGAACAGCCAGTGCCACGACCATTGCGATGTGATCCAACCGCCGATCACTGGACCGACGGTCGGCGCGAGCGTGGCGAGCGCGCTGATGGTGGTGGACGCAATCAGGCGCTGCTTGCCGGGGAACAGCACGAACGCCGTGGTGAACACGGTCGGGATCATCGCGGCGCCGAGCGCGCCCTGCAAACCGCGAAACAGGATCATCGAATTGATGTCCCATGCCAGGCCGCACAGCATGCTGGTGACCGTAAAGCCCAGCGCGGAAAACGCGAACACCCAGCGCGTCGAGAACACACGCGTGAGCCAGCCGGACATCGGGATCACGAGGATCTCCGCGATCAGATACGAGGTCTGCACCCACGAGAGCTCATCCTGACTCGCGGACAAGCCGCCGCCGATATCCTTGAGTGAAGACGCCACGATCTGGATATCGAGCGTCGCCATGAAAAAACCGAGGCACATCAGCACGAACGCAACAACTTTGGTGCGCGTCGGCAGGTCGGCGGGGTTGGCTAAGACCTGAGTCATGATCGTCCTTAACCGCGAGCAGCGTCGAGGTGGACTTTCACCGTCGCCGATAGGCCCGGGCGCAGCACGCCTTGCATCTCCTTCGGCACCTCGAGACGCACGCGCACCGGCACGCGCTGCACGATCTTCGTGAAGTTGCCGGTGGCGTTCTCCGCCGGCAGCACGCTGAAGGTCGCGCCGGTTGCGGGTGCAAGACTTTCGACCACGCCGCGAATCCGTTCGCTCGATGCGTCGAGATCGACGTCGACACCGTCGCCGACGTGCATCTTCTTCAACTGGTCTTCCTTGAAGTTGGCGTCGATCCACAATCCGCTCGACGGCACCACGGTCAGGAGCGACACGCCCGTGTTCGCCAGCAGGCCGACGCGCGCGGTGCGATTGCCGACGTAACCGTCGATCGGCGAGCGGATCGTGGTGTATTCCACGTTCAATGCCGCGACCCGCTGCGCCGCTTTTGCCGTGGCAATGCGCGCCTCGGCGTCGCCGATCTGCGCGTCGAGCACGGCGATTTGCCGTTGCGCCGCAATCAACGCCGCGCTGCTGCGGTCAACCGCGGCATGTGCCTTGGTCAGGTCGGCATCCGCGCGTTCCACGACCTGGTTCGACACCGCATCGTCCTTCACCAGTTCGCGATAGCGCGTCTGGTCGGCGGCGCTGCGCGTCAGCTCGGCGCCGGACGCGCGGACCTCGGCGGCCTGCTCGTTGATGGTGGCAAGCTGCAAGGATTTCTTCGCCTGCAACTCGATGACGGCGGCTTGCGCGCTCTCGACTTCCGCGCTGGCTTGGGCGAGACGAGCGTCGTAATCGCGCGCGTCGAGCCGGATCAGCACCTGATTCGCATGGACGAACTGGTTGTCGTGCACCAGCACATCGGTCACGAAGCCGTTCACTTTCGGCGACATCACGGTCACATCGCCGCCGACGTACGCATCGTCGGTCGTTTCGACAAAGCGGCCGACGAAGAACCAGTACGACGCGGCAAGCGCCAGCACCGCGAGCACCGTGATGATCGCGAGCAGCATCCACGGAATGCGCCGTGCCGGTTTGGCGGCGTTTGCCACGCTAGGCGGTGCAATAGTCGAGGGTGTAGTGGACATGATGGTCTGTATGTGCGTATGCACTCGTCTAGCTTGAAAAAACGGCGCGTTGGACGGCGCCGGGCTTGACCCGCTCCATGCGGGCCTGATTCACGCGGAATCGCTTGTGATGGAGAACAGCTCGGAGCGCAAGGCCGCCGCGCGCCGCGCGCCGAAGCGATTCTCGAATTCGGCTTGCGCCGCATGCCAATGCTTGCGCCCTGCTTGCAAACGCGCTTCGCCGGCGGCCGTCAGTGCAATCGACAACGCCCGCGCATCCGCTCCAAGTGTCTCGCTCGACACCAGGCCGTTGCGCCGCAGCGGCTGGATCGTGCGAACCAGCGTGGTGCGCTGCATACGCATGGTTTCGGCCAGTTGCTTCATGGTCATCGGACCGGTGCGGTTCAGGCGCCCCAACAGCGAAAACTGTGTGATGGTCAGGCCGACATTCTCGAGATGGCGGTCGTAAATCTGCGACACATAGCGTGCGGCCTGGCGGATCGCAAAGCAGTCGTCGTCGAAGAGTCCGTCCATTGCTGTCCTTCCTGTTCGTAAGTGCGTATGCACATAATCCGGCGTAAAAAAGCTCGCCGAAACGAGCTCATACGCTTTGCCTATCCGGTGATGCTGAAGAGTTCCGAGCGCAGCGCCTTGGCACGCGCGTGGCCGAACTTTTCCTCGAACTCGTCTTGCGCGGCACGCCATGCGGTGGCCGCCTGGTCGAAGGTCGTTTCGCCCTTCTCCGTGAGACTGAACAGAAACGTGCGGCTGTCATGCTCCGCTGATTCGGTTACCACCAGCCCGTCACGCTGCAACGGTTTCATGGCGCGAACCAGCGTGGTGCGCTCCATGACCATCGCCTCAGCGAGGTCGATCATTGACAGGTTCGGCGTGCGCGCAAGTTTGGCGAGAATCGTGAACTGCGCAGCCGTCAGCCCTACCTCGCCGAGATGGCGCTCGTAGATTTGCGTGACGTGCCGGGCCGCCTGGCGCAGCGCGAAACAGTTGCATTCGTCGTAGGAGAGAGGACGGGTCACGTTGGGGAGTGTATAAGTGCATACGCACAGAGTCAAGTTTATTTTTGCCCGGCAGGTACCTCGAAAGAATCGGCAGCACGTACCTTCGAAGCGACAGTCTATTCATACGATTTTTTTAAAGGCGCGTCGGCGTGACAATCGCCGGCGCCTACGGTAACCCAATCGGCGCGGCGCGGTTAGCGCGTCAAAGCAATCGGTATGCGAGACGCGCTGCCGCCCTCGCCGTGCGCTTGTCCTGATCGAGAGACGGGTTGTATTCCGCAATATCCGCCGCGCGCAGCTTGCCCGACGCCCGCACGCGCTGCACCATCGCTTCAACTACCGACAAAGGCACGCCCAATGCGGCAGGCGCCGATACACCCGGCGCAGTGGCGGCCGGGAGCACGTCGAGATCGATGGTCAGATAGATGTCGTCCGCTGAATCCAGCAACTGCTGGAGATCGTCCAGACGCTGCGGCAATTGCGGTTCCTGCATGTCGATATCGAGCACGTAGCGTACGCCCAGTCGCTCCGCATGCGCGAACAGCGAACCGGTGTTGCCCAGATCGCTGATACCAAAGCAGGCGTAGTTGAACGGCACGCCTCGTTCGGCGCAGTCGCTCGCAATCTGATCGAACGGCGTGCCGGAATTCGCGGGCCGCTTCTGGCGCAGATCGAAGTGGGCGTCAAAGTTGACGACGAGCAGCTTGCGGGGTGCAGTGGTTGGCGGAAATTTCGAAATCCCACCGGCACTTGCAGCCACAGCCACGCGATCCTGATGCAAGCGCAAACCGCTATACGTCCCCCACGCAACCTCATGGCCGCCGCCGAACACCAACGGCCGGCCGCCGCTCGCGAGCACGTCGCTCACCACGCTCGCAAGTTCCGCCTGCGCGCCTTCGAGATCGCCATCGTCACACACCACATCGCCCGCATCGGCAAGCACTCCCATCGACGTTTTCGCCGGCAGACCCGCAAGAACACGGCGCAGTTCTCTCGGCGCATGGGCCGCGCCGATACGCCCCTGATTGCGCCGCACGCCTTCATCGGAACCAAAACCGACAATCACCGGCGCATCGCTTTCAATGCATGACGCGTCGCGGAACGGCACCACCTGATTGAAAATACGCCGGGTGTCGCCGGGTTCATCATCGTCGGAACGGCCGCTCCACACCTTGTCGTCGAATGGAATTCTCATGCGCGCGACAACACCGCCTGCAGGAAAGCTCGCGTGCGCGGCTGCGACGGCGCCGAGAAAATCTCGGCAGGCGGCCCGGCCTCGACGATAACACCGCCGTCCATCACCACCACCACGTCGGCGACTTCCTTTGCAAAGCCCATTTCGTGCGTGACGACCACCATCGTCATCCCTTCGCTCGCGAGCAGCTTCATCACTTGCAGCACTTCGCCGACCAGCTCGGGATCGAGCGCTGAAGTAGGCTCGTCGAACAACATCACGCGGGGTTGCATTGCCAACGCGCGAGCAATGGCAACGCGCTGCTTCTGACCACCCGACAAGCTCGCCGGCATGACATGCGCCTTGTGAGCGAGCCCGACTTTCTCCAGCAACGCCATTGCAGCCGCTTCGGCTTCGGCCTTGCTGGCGTCACGCAACATTCGCGGACCGACCGTAATGTTATGCAGCACCGACAGATGCGGAAACAGATTGAACGACTGAAACACCATGCCCACTTCGGTGCGCAGCGCATTCAGCGAACGCTCCTTGAGCATCGCGCCGTGATCCATCAGCCGATGTCCGCAGATATCGACCGTGCCGCCTTCCGGCTGTTCGAGCCCGTTGCAGCAACGCAGGAAAGTACTTTTTCCCGAACCGCTCGGCCCGATCACGACTACCACCTGCTGCGGCTGAATATCGAAGTCGATGCCGTTAAGCACGGTATGCGAGCCGAACGATTTGGTCAGCCCACGAATGCTGACGATGGGTTCATCCACTTTGGCCACGGTATTCATTGCACCATTCCTCCTGCGCGCAAGCGACGCTCCACACGATGCAGCGCGTAATTAGTCGCCTGCGTCAACACGAGATACACCAGCGCGATGGCCAGATACACTTCAAGCGAACGGTACGACACGCTGATGATCTTCTGCCCTTCGTGCATCAGATCGTCGATCGTCAGCAACGACACCAGCGCCGAGTTCTTGATCAGCGCAATGAACTCGTTGCCGAGCGGCGGGATCATTCGGACGATCGCCTGCGGCAGAATGACTGCGCGCATTGCCTGACCCGACGACATGCCGATCGAACGCGCCGCTTCCATCTGCCCGCGATCCACGGACTGGATCGCACCGCGCACAATCTCCGATACATAGGCCGCCGAGTACAGGCCGAGCCCCAGCATCCCGCACACGAAAGCCGGCAACAGAATGCCGAATTGCGGCAATCCGAAGAACAGCAGGAAAAGTTGCACGAGCAACGGCGTGCCGCGGAAAAACGTGAGGTACGCCGTACAGAAGCCGTACACGACGCGCCGCTTCGGCGCGAGCCGGCCGATACCGATCAGCAGGCCCAGTACGCAACTCAGCGCGAGCGCGGCGGCAGTTACTTCGACCGTCACCACCGCCCCATGCATGATGTCCGGCAAGCCGGCAATCACCGGCGAAAAGTCGAGTTCCATTATGTCTGCTCAGCCGGTTATTGCGCGGTGGCGCCGAACCACTTCTTCACGATTGCCGCATACGTGCCGTCGGCCTTGATCATCGCCAGCGCCTTGTTGAATGCCGCCTTCAGTTGCGGTTCGTCCTTGCGCACGGCGATGCCGTAGGCTTCGGTCGTGAGGGGCTTGTCGAGCACGCGAAAACCGCCGCGCGTTTTCACCAGCTGGTACGCGGCCGGCTTGCCGGTCACGGCGGCATCGGCACGGCCGATCCCCACCAGGTCGAACATCTCCTGATTCTTCTCGACTTCGACGCGGTTGATTTGAGGGAAGTTGTCGCGCAGGAAGTTGACCGACTTCGTACCCACCTGAACCGACACTTTCTTGCCGTTCAGATCGGCCACGGACTTGATTGGCGAATCGCTTTTCACCAGGGCGACGAGGCCGCCCGCGTAGTACGAATCAGTGAAGTCGACTACTTTCGCGCGCTCATCTGTGATGTAAATGCCGGAGATCGCCACGTCGAAACGATGCGCGATCAAGCCCGGAATCAGGCCTTTGAAGTCGATATCGGTCCATTGCACGCGTTTTCCCATGGCTTTCGCGAGTGCATTCATCATGTCGACGTCGAAGCCGGTGCGTGCGCCGTTTTCCGTGTACTCCATCGGCGGGAAGGTCGCGTCGGTGGCAACGTTCAGCACGTCCGGCGTTTGTGCGGACGCCACACCGGAAAAGGTCACCGCAAACGTGACGCATGCGAGGGACAACAGTCGATTCAGTTTCATGGGAGGGCTCCTTGTGGTTCGTTCGGTTCGTTCAGCGTGTTCAGTTCGTTCGGTATCCAGATCGAATTCTGGCCGCGCACGGCCTTGCCCGATCAATCGGTTTGCATATGCTCGGAAATAGCGCGGGCCGTACGTAGCGTCCCGTCGATGAATTGGCTTTCGCGGCCGATGGCGCGCGTGGACGGCGCCATCAGCGTGATCGACGCGCTGCTCCCGGCGCCGCGTCCGTTACGATGAAATATTGGAGCGCTCACGCCCCACACGCCCGGATCGACTTCGCTGTCGCTGACGGCGTAGCCCTGAGCGCGAATCTGTTCGAGTTCGGCTTCGATCGCGGCACGGCCGGCGGGGTCGTTGTCGAACACGCTATCGAGTACTTCAGTACGGGCCTTGTCGGTCATGAACGCCAGCAGCGATTTCGCCGAAGCGCCCGCTTTCAGCGGCACGGCACGGCCTTTTTCGAACGAGCAGCGCAACGAGTGCTGGCTCTCGACCATTTCCAGGCACATCACCTGATGCTTGACCGCGACCACAAGGCCGATGCTTTCCTGCGACGCGCGCGCCAGTTGCTGCATTTCAGTACGGCTCGCTTCGACGAGCAGCGAATTCACATCGAAGCCAAGCGCAAGTTGCAGGCTGATCGGGCCCGGCGCGTAATGGCCCGCATTTTCAGCGACGAACCCCCAACGCTTGAGCAAAGCGATCTGCCGGTACAGCGTGCTTTGCGCGAGACCAGTGACGGCGAGCAGATCTTTGACCGACATGGCCTTGCCATGACTGGCGAGCGCCGCCAGCACCAGCAGCACCCGTTCAGCCCCTGTCACACTCTGTTCCGCGTTCACGATGAAAACTATCCACAATGAATAACGAAATCAGAATGCCAGAATATTCTCGGTTTGAAAAAAATGGATTCCCGCTGAATGGGAATAAGAAGCGAGGGTTTTCCCCGAAAGTGGGGTAAAAGAGCGTGCCGAAGCGCACGCGCGGCACGTCGAGCGATTTCGTCTGACCAGAAAGTGGCTTGCTGAAGGGTTAAAGCGCAAGCACGGTCACAGCGACTTCCACCCGATGCTCCCCGCCCCCCAGGATCGTCCCGCGCAGCAAGGACACGTCGCTGTAATCGCGCCCGATCGCGAGCGTCACGTGATCCGTATCGGCGAGCACGTCATTAGTGGGGTCGAGATCGATCCAGCCACTCGTCGGGCAATAGACGGACACCCACGCATGCGAGGCGTCCGCGCCGATCAAACGTGGCTGCCCAGGCGGCGGATCGTTGCGCAGATAACCGCTCACGTAGCGCGCCGGTAAGCCCAGCGAGCGCAAGCAGCCGATCATCACCTGCGCGAAGTCCTGGCATACCCCGCTCTTCAATTCGAAGGCGCGCTCGGCGGGCGTGTCGAACATCGTCGCCGACGGTTTGTACTCGAAGTCTTCGTGAATCCGGTGCATCAGATCGATCGCACCCGCCACGATCGGCATGCCGGGCGGAAAGCTCGGCAGCGCATAAGCGCGCAACGACGGCCGCGGCACGATGTTCGGCGATGCAAAGCGAAACTCCACCTCGGGCCGGAACTCGCCGCCGACCCAAAACCGCAACGCGTCCGCCGCGTCTTCCCAGGCCGGCGTTTCATCGGGGTCGAGGTCGGTCCAGCGCGGCAGGAGCGCCACCGTCGTTTCGCTAACGAGTTGCAGGCGCTCGTGCGGGGCGTCCAGCGCAAAGTACAGGACGTCGTTGCCGAATGCGTCGATACGGCTCGTTTGATAGGACGGCTCGGGCTCGATCTTTTCGGCGTGCGAGACCACGCGCTGCCACGCACAGACGATCGGCCGGATCGTCGCGAGATGCTGGGCGGTCTCCACATACGTGGAGTAGTGGTAGGTCGTGCGATGCGAGACGGACAACACGGTGGGTGCGTTCTTCATGACCACACCTGCGAAGCCACCGTACTGGCGTGACTGAAATAGCGCGCGCTGATTTCATGCGCCGCCGCGCCGACATGGCCGCCAATCTGATCGCATACTGCAATCAGGTCGGCATACGAATCGTTTTCGTCGACGGCGCACAGTGATTCGAGCGTCGGCAACGAATCGGCGTGCGGCATCAATTCTGCAAACGGGCGATGCCGCATGCTGCCCGCGGCCACGGCAATCTCGTCGAGCTTTTTACGCAGGCGCTCATAGACACCGTAGACGCCGCGCGGATTAGTGGGCTCGATCACCAGCAGATCGAGCAAAGCCGGCACTTCGAAACGGCCCGGATACAGCGAGCGATACGTCAGCGTGCTGTCGAACAATTGCAGCAGCAGATCGAACCCGGCCGGTGTCGCGAGCTGGCCATTATCGGCGACCACACGCAAGAACGACGTCATCGCCGACACGCGTTCGATATGCCGCCCGACGAATAGCAGACGCCACGCTTCGTCGCGTGTCATACGGTCGCCTTGCGCGCCGCTGATCGCCGACAATTGCACCGACAAACGTTCGAGCGCGTTCATCAGCGTCACGCGGTCATAACGGTCGTAGCGCTCACTGCGCTCGGCGCGGCCTAGACCATTCGCACTGCCCTGCGATTGCGATGCACCACCGGCGCTACCGTTGCCACTGCCATTGCCGTTAAAACCCGCGGCCGGCATCAAGGTCTGCAAAGCATCGCGGAAATCGTTGCGCGCCGCGAGAATCGTGCGCCAATGATCGTTCGACAACCGCCCACGCACTTCGCCATTCGCACGCGCCTGGTAGTTGAGGTTCTGGCCGATGCTCGCAGCGCCGGTGCTCTCGCTCAGATTCGCGACCAGCGCACGCTCGAATGCCTGCGGCGAATAGGGCGAGGACATGTCGCCGGACGGCACGAGACCGCACTGTATGGCGAGCTCGACCAGTGTGGGGAACATCGCATCGGCGTCGTTGCCTTCCAGCGAACCGAGAATCAGGCGCAACAGCCGCACATTGTTTTCGGCGCGTTCGCCATAACGTCCGGCCCAGAACAGATTTTCAGCCGCGCGGCTCGAGACGGTGCGATGCTTGCGCGCGAGGTCGGCGGGTTGCATCGGCGAAGGCAGCAGGGTGAAGGTCGACGTCGGCTGACTCGACAGCACCCACGTATCCACGCTGCTGCCGCCGTATTGCATCGACACCGTCGCCTGACGCTCGGCGGCCATTCGCGTGAAGCCGCCAGGCATCACATGCCAGCCGCCGTTGACGTCGGCAATCGCATAGACGCGCAGCACCGAAGGACGGCGGCCAATGGTGCCGTCTTCGTAACGTGGGGTGCAGGAAAAGCGCTGCGGCTGCTGGATCGTGTAGGTGTCGGGCATCGCTTCGATGCGCTCGCGCCATGTCGAAAGCCGCTGTCTGCCCTGCTCGATGCCAGGCGGCGCATCGCGTGGCGCGACCGGCCAGGTCGGCACAATGAACGCTTCGTCCAGACGCGTGAACGCGTGCTCGCGCGCCGCTTGTTCGCCACACCACCAGGTCGCCACGCTCGGCAGCACCAGGTCTTCGTCGAGCAACACTTCGGCAATGCCCGGCAAAAAGCCATGCAAGGCCGGCGATTCGACAAAGCCCGATCCCGGTACATTCGAGACGATCACATTGCCCGCGCGCATTACCTGCAACAGTCCCGGCACGCCGATGCTCGAATCCGCGCGCAGTTCGACCGGATCGCAGAAAGCATCGTCCAGACGGCGCAGCACGACATGCACGCGTTCGAGACCGGCGAGCGTCTTCAGATACAGCATGTCGTCGCGCACGGTCAGGTCTTTGCCTTCCACCAGCGTGACGCCGAGATAGCGCGCGAGAAACACGTGTTCGAAGTAAGTCTCGCTAAACGGCCCAGGTGTGAGCAACGCGATATGGAGCGCGCCGTCGGTCCCCGAACTGTCGGGCTGCATCGTGGCCTGTGCGGCCTGCACGAGCGTCGCGATCAGTTGCGAGTAAGTTGGCGCGAGACGGCTCACGTGCATCGCGCGGAACGGAACGGCGAACAGCGTCGACACGATCAGCCGGTTTTCCAGCGCATAACCGAGCCCGGAAGGCGCCTCGGTGCGATGCGCCATGACGGTCCATTCACCGCCTGGCGTACGCGCCAGATCGACGGCCACCACCTGCAGATATTGCTCGCCAGGCGGCGTGAAACCCTTCACGGAGCGCAGATAACCCGGATGCCCGAACACCAGCGCGGGCGGCAACTGCCCTCGCTCGAGCAAGGTCTGCGGCCCATAAATATCGGCGACGATGGCATTGAGCAGATGCGCGCGCTGCGTCACGCCCCGCTCGATATGCGCCCACTCGGCCTCGCTGATCAGCAATGGCAGCAGGTCGAGCGCCCACGGCCGCGGCTCGCCGTTATCCGCGTAGACGTTGTAGCTGATGTCGTTGTCGCGGATCTGCTGCGCGATCGACGCGTAGTGATCCTCCAGGCGCGCGATGCCGTCTTCGCCGAGCCGCTCGAAGAATTGCCGCCACGGTTCGCGCAACGCGCCAGAGGCGTCGCGTAACTCGTCCCAATGTCCTTCGTAGGCCGGCAACAGCCGCAATAAGGACGAAGCGTCCGCACGAGTCGCGGACGTTTCGAAAGGAAAAGTCGATTGAAAGGCCAAGGTCGTATCGTTTTTAAAAGGATGCTGCGGCTCTTCAGCCCACCAGGTTACCAGTAACGCAAGTCCAACGTGAACGGAAATTCCAGGCTGCGCTGCGGCATCCCGACCGTGAGCGGCCCCGGCGTATGGCCGGAGGCGAAGAAGCGCGAACGCCGTCGGCTTTCCGCCTCGTAGGCGTTGACCGGGAAGGTGTCATAGCTGCGCCCGCCCGGATGAGCGACATGATACTGGCATCCGCCGACCGAGCGGCCAGTCCATGTATCGACCAGATCGAAGGTCAGTGGCGCGTCCACACCGATGGTTGGATGCAGCGCCGACGGTTGCGACCAGGCGCGAAAGCGCACGCCGGCCACATATTCGCTGACGCGGCCGGTTGGTTGCAAGGGCAACGGCACGCCGTTCACGGTCAGCACGTGACGGTTGCCGTTCAACCCGAGCGCACGCACTTCGAGCCTTTCCACCGACGAATCCACGTAACGCACCGTGCCGCCCGGCGAGCCCTCCTCGCCCATCACGTGCCAGGGTTCGAGTGCATTGCGGATGGTCAGCGAAACGCCGTTCACCGTGGCCTCGCCAACCAGCGGGAAGCGGAATTCGAAGTGCGGCGCGAACCAGCTGCTCTCGAAGGCAAAGCCTGCCTGGTTGAGTTCGCCGAGCACGTCGTCGAAATCCATCTTCACGAAGGTGCCGAGCAGGAAGCGGTCATGCAGTTCCGTGCCCCAGCGCGTCAGCCGCTGCGTGTACGGCGTGTGCCAGAAGCGCGCCACCAGTGCGCGCAAGAGCAACTGCTGCACGAGACTCATGCGCGCATGCGGCGGCATTTCGAAACCGCGCAATTCGAGCAGGCCGAGGCGGCCGGTCGGACCATCGGGTGAATAGAGTTTGTCGATGCAGAACTCGGCACGGTGCGTGTTGCCGGTCACGTCGATCAGGATGTTGCGCAACGAGCGGTCGATCATCCACGCCGGCAGATTCGCGCCGCCGCGGCCGCCGAGCTGATCGATCTGCCGCTGCAATTCGCGGAACGCCACTTCGAGTTCGTACACCTGATCGTTGCGCGCCTCGTCCACGCGCGGCGCCTGACTCGTCGGCCCGATGAACAGCCCGGAAAACAGATATGACAGTGAAGGATGGTTGTGCCAATACGCGATCAGACTCGCGAGCAGATCGGGACGGCGCAGGAACGGACTATCGGCGGGCGTCGCACCGCCGAGCACGAAGTGATTGCCGCCGCCGGTTCCCGTATGCCGGCCGTCGGTCATGAACTTCTCGCTGCTCAGATAGCTCTCGGCCGCGGACTGATACAGATACTCCGTGTTGTCGACCAGTTGCTCCCAGCTCGAAGCCGGATGAATGTTCACCTCGATCACACCCGGGTCCGGCGTCACCTGCAGGACCTTCAGGCGCGCATCGCGCGGCGGCGGATAGCCTTCGAGCACCACCTGCATCCGCAATTCGGCGGCGGTGGCTTCAATTGCCGCGAGCAGGTCGAGATAGTCGTCGAGTTCGGTGAGCGGCGGCATGAACACATGCAGCAGCGAGCGGCCGCTGCCAAACGCTTCGGTTTCCGCCTTCGGACCGGCAGCCCGTTTCGGATCGCGCGCTTCGACGCAGATCGCCGTGCGCAACGTTTCTTTCGACGACTGCCCGCGTGCCGGCGCCTGGCCGTCTCCCGGCTGAGGCGCAAAGGCCAGCACGCCGCTGCCCGCCATGCCGCTCAGCAAATCTGCCGCTGACGACGACAAGGCCGCCGCGCGCCGCGCCTCGGTGGTGTCCAGGGTGCGGTGGACCTCGCCGTCGCCTTCGTATTGCATGCGCAATTGCGCGGCCGGACGCAACGGCACCGGCGGTGCGAACGGATCGTGCGCGTGCTGATACGGATAGTCTGTCTCCGAGACCCACGGCAGCGAATCGAGCGGCAGGCGATATCCCATCGGCGAATCGCCGGGAATCAGGAACATGCGTTCGTCGCGGAAGAACCAGCGGCCGCTGACCCACTTCGGCGCCTCGTTCGGCACGTCGCGTTCGCGCGCCAGCGGCAAGACATAACCGGTCGCGCCGCCCAGCCCCGCGTCGAACACGCGCCGCAAACGCACCCGCTCCAGTTCGTCGTCGAGGCGCGCGTCGAGCGGATCGACGTTGACCGGCAGACGGCGCTCGCGCCACAGGTAGTACCAGACGTCTTCGAAGCCGGGCTGGATGCAGTCCTTGTCGAGCTCGAGCTTCGCCGCCAGATGGGCGAGGAAACGCTGGGCGTCTTTTGCCGTGTACGTGCCCGGCTCGCGTTCGTCGGCGAATAGCGTGGGATCCTGCCAGCACGGCTCACCGTCGGCGCGCCAGTAGAGCGACATCGCCCAGCGCGGCAACTGTTCGCCCGGATACCACTTGCCCTGGCCGATATGCAGAAAGCCGTTCGCACCGTAGCGCGAGCGCAGCTTGTCCATCAGCGCGACCGCATAGCCGCGTTTGGTCGGGCCGAGCGCGTCGGTGTTCCATTCGGCGGCGTCGCGATCGCGCACCGACACGAAGGTCGGCTCGCCGCCCATCGTCAGGCGCACGTCCATCTCGGACAAGCGCTGGTCGACCTGCTCGCCCATTTTCAGCACGTCGTCCCATACCCCTTCGCTGAACGGCCTGGTGACGCGTGGCGTCTCCAGAACCCGTTCAATCGACATGGTGTGCTCGAACTCGACTTCGGATTCGTCGACCGCGCCGGAAATCGGCGCCGCGCTACCCGGCTCGGGGGTGCAGGCGACGGGGATATGGCCTTCTCCGGCGAGCAGGCCGGAGGTCGGATCGAAGCCGATCCAGCCCGCGCCCGGCAGGTACACCTCGCACCACGCGTGCAGGTCGGTGAAGTCGACTTCGGTGCCGCTCGGGCCGTCGATGGATTTGACGTCGGGCGCGAGTTGCAGCAGGTAGCCGGAAACAAAGCGCGCCGCCAGCCCCAATTGCCGGAGCGTCTCGACCAGCAGCCAGCCCGAATCGCGGCACGAACCCGCGGCGCTCACCAGCGTTTCCTCGGGCGTCTGCACCCCGGGCTCCATGCGGATCAGGTAGCGGATCTCGCGTTGCAGCCGCTGATTCAGCGCGACGAGGAAGTCCGCGGTGATCATCGGCGTCCGGTCGATACTCGCGACGAACTCGGCAAAGCGTGGCGTCATCGGCCGCTTGACGAGGTAGGGCGCGAGTTCCAGCAGCAAGCCAGGCGCATACTCGAACGGGAACTGTTCCGCCGACGGTTCGAGAAAGAAGTCGAACGGGTTATAGACGGCCATCTCGGCGACCAGATCCACGGTCACCTTGAATTCGCGCGTCTTCTCGGGAAACACCAGACGCGCCTGATAATTGGCGAACGCGTCCTGCTGCCAGTTGATAAAGTGTTCGGCCGGCTCGACCCGCATCGAATAGGACAGAATCGGGGTCCGGCAATGCGGCGCAGGCCGGAGGCGCACGACCTGGGGCGACAGCGTAACCAGCCTGTCGTAGCGGTAATGTGTGACGTGATTCAACGCGACGCGTATGGACACACCGGACTCCTGGACAAGGGATGGCAGCCCGCCAAAAAGCAAGCTTCATGCCGTTGATCGAAAAACCGCGTGAACTGCCTGTACCGCCCGGATGAGCGCCTGTTACGAAGTGTGCCGTGGCTGCCGACCGTCCGGTCGATCGATCAGCGCGCCTTTCCACCGCCTTTTCAACTGCCGCGCACCAAAGCGGCGCAGCGCCGATGCACGATCATGCACGTAATGTGCGTTAAACCAGTGACGTCTGGCAATTGCGGCATGAAGATTGCACGTCGTCTTCGCTCTTGCAAGCGCTTGAGGATGCGCGCGATCCCCGCTGGCCGGCGCTCGGTGGCCAGCCAGCCGACACATCGCCCCGCCAGCCGCTTCAGGATTGTCACCCACCACCCGGGCCCGATCGATGAGAACCTTCCACTGCAATCGCTGCTCGCAACTCGTGTTCTATGAAAACGTTCGATGCGAACGGTGCGAGTCATTGCTCGGGTATGTCCCTGACCTGGCCGAGATCAGCGCCTTCGAAGAAGCCGGCGAAGGGCGCTGGCGCAGCCTGCATCCGCGTGCCGAGGGGGCGCTATTCCGGCAGTGCCACAACTACGCGGTCGAAAACATCTGCAACTGGATGATCTCCGCCGACTCGTCCGACTCGCTGTGCCGCGCGTGCCAGCTCACCCGCACGATTCCGAATCTGGGCACACCGGATAACCGGCTCTACTGGTACCGGCTGGAGACGGCGAAACGGCGCCTCCTGTACACACTGGCCGCGCTCGGCCTCGACGTGCCGTCGCGCCAGACCGATCCCGCGTATGGCCTCGCATTCGAGTTCCTCGAAGACCGCCGCGACGGTTCGCCGGTCATGACCGGCCACGACAAAGGTCTCATCACCCTGAACATCGCCGAAGCCGACGACGCCTACCGCGAAAAAGTACGCAGCGCGATGGGCGAGCCCTACCGCACGCTGCTCGGCCACTTTCGCCACGAGACGGGCCACTACTACTTCAGCCAGTTGATCGAGAACGATCCGCGCTGGTTCGTGCCCTTTCGCAAGCTGTTCGGCGACGAACGCACCGACTATGGCGAGGCGCTGAAAGCCTACTATCGCAACGGCGCCCCGGCCGACTGGCAGGCCTCGACCATCAGCGCTTATGCGACGATGCATCCCATGGAAGATTGGGCCGAAACGTGGGCGCACTACCTGCTGATCGTCGACGTGCTGGATACCTCGACCTCGTATGGTCTCGCCTTGTTGCCCGACGACCCGAGCGAGCCGACGCTGACCGACCGCACGCCCGTGGAAGACGCGAGCTTCGGGAATCTGATGAAGCGCTGGTTTCCGCTCACGTATGCGTTGAACAGCCTGAACCGCAGTCTCGGCATGCCCGACGGTTATCCGTTCACGCTGGCCTCGCCGGTGGTGGACAAGCTGCGATTCGTGCATCGGGTGATTGCGGCAGCGGGCGATAAAACGCGGCTTCGATAACCCACCAAAAAGCCCGCTGCCGAATCAACCGGCAGCGGGCTTTCTTCCATCGGGAGCCAAACCTGGCTATCGCTCAATAAGCGATCTCAGTACGCCACATAAGGTCCCGCGCCGCCAGGCGTCGTTTGCTGCTCGACCGCGGCATACACGTTACGGCCGTAGAAGAACGGCAGGCCCCAGTCGAAAATCGACGAGGTCACAAACGCCGGACCCGCCAGCAGCGGCAAGGCCGAATCGCCGCCGTACGTCTGTGAAATCGACGTGGCATTGCCCACGCTGAAGTTCACCGTGCTCGTCGTGCCGTTCGCCCCCTGCATCATCGCGCTCAACGACTGGGTCGACACCGGGCAGTAGTACGCGTTATTCGGGCTCGCGCAGGCAGGCATCGCACTGGTCTGGAAGAACAGGCCCGTCGAGCCGCTGTCCAGAATACTGCTCGAATACGTCGTGCCGTTCTGCACCGTCGTGAAGGTGCCATTCGACGGACTCACCCCGATCACCTGCGCGCTGCCGAGCGAATTGTTGGTCTGCGTGCCGATGCCGAACACCAGTTGCCCGGTGACCGACTGCGCGCCGCCCGACACCATGGGCAGGCTCAGCATGGAGCCGTTGTTGTCCGTGGCGAAGTACGGAATCGGATTGGCGACCTGCAGCGCCTCGGCAAGCGGAATCGACGTGCACGCCGTGCCGTTGCAACCGTAGTACGTACCGGCCACGGCCTTCTGCACGCAGTTCGCGCCGCAGTCGTGCTTGAACACGCCGATGCCCAGAATGCCATTGGCCTGCAACGAGCCCGGCGTGTTGCGCGATGCGCCGAAGCTCGCGCAATCGGACGGCAACGAAGCGTAGTTCGGGTCGATCACCTGTATCGGCAGCGAGGCCGCTTTTTCACCGGCGATCTGCAGGTCGGCGAGCTTCACCGAGCCCCACGTGTAGCCGTCGAAGAACTGCATGCATTCGGCAACCAGATTGCCCGAGGCGTCCTTCTGTTGCGGCAGCGCCGTCGAAGCAGGCAATTGCGAGGCAAACACGCGCACGCCCCACGAACCGGTATCCACCAGGATGTGATCGATGGTTTGGCATTGGCTGGTGCCCGGCGCGCAAATCGTGATGCTGACGAATGGCATGTTCGGCACGTTGCTCACGCCGGAGTCGACCGCCACGCGCACGGCGTTGGCGGCCACCACTTGCGGCGAGGGCGACGTATTGGTGACGGTGGGACCGGCAGACAAGCTCGTCGTGCTGCCGGAATTCGCCGAGGAGCCGGAGCCGCCGCCGCCGCAGGCACTAACGAGCAACGCGAGCAGCGCCGCGCACAACAAGGTCACGAACGAAGACGTATGACGCATGATTCGCTCCGTTATTGAATGACGCCGACATCGACGCCCGCGGGCACCGCTGGCGGCAGATAGGCGTGGCCGGCAAACGCGCGCAGATGCCCGCCGGAGTACACGACCAGATCGCTGTTGGACACCGCGAGCGGCGTGCCACGGCGCGTCGCAGTGGCCGCGACGTATTGGTCGAACGACGTGCCCAGCATGGATTTCAGATCCGGCAGCGTCGGGCCTTCCCAGGCGACACCGAAGACGATGCCGTTAGGCGCGACGTACTCGCGCACCAGCGTGCCGGACGGCATCGTAATCAGGTGTACCGAATACGCGCTTTGCGTAGTGGCCGTGTGAGCAACTGCATGAAGGCGCGTCTGATCGCTGTCGACAGTGCTGACGTTCTGGCCGAGCGTGGCATGCGCGGCAAACGACAGCGCGCAGCTTGCCCCGAGCATTGCGCGAGCAATGCTGATAGAGAGCATCGGTTTCAAGAGATTTCCTTCGAGGTGAAACGCTCGTGACTGGCGAGCGAGCCGATCACGAACGGGAATCCAGGGGCGCACTCCTGACCGGTGGTGCCGGTATTGCGTTCACACCGGTTGGGTTGCGTGAATGCGTCTACGGAGTGGCGGCGCGAAACTTTAGCCGTCGAAAAGTGGCGTGGCAATCGTTTGCGGAACGATTTAAACCTTATACGGGCGTTCGATCGTTTGAACCTGTTTGACAATTGAGGACAGGATCACCAAGGGGCGGCGCTTCTGCGCATTTTTTTCCGATACACCCTGTTTAAAGCGAACCCACTGATGAAATAACGGGGCCACAGCAGAAAAATTTCAATGCGCGTCGCATGTGGGGCGCAATGTAAGCACACGCTGAATAATTCGCGCCGGCCGGCCTATTTCATCTGATATTTGCGGCGCGGGAAGGCCGCTTTTGTGTGAAGAGAAAATCGCGGCATAAGCACGATTCGAGGGGCAAAAAAATGCCGCGAATAACCAGATGGTCATTCACGGCACCGGGTGCTTCTTTACGACTTTCTTGCTAATTCATCGTCACTTCCGCGAACCGCTTCAAATCCCGATCGAGCGATTCGACGCGACTGCGTCCGTTACTTTTTCTGCTGCTGCAAGAGCGATTTAAGCTCCTGTACATTTTCTTCTACGCGTTTTGCGATTACCGCATACGACTCCGCCTGCGTCTGATACGCAGCTTGTGCCAACTGCTGCATATCGGCAAGCGACTTATGCAGGCTTTGCTGGATCAGTTCGGCGGCTTTCGCCGGAGGCGCGGCGCTGCCGGCCGACAATTGCCCGGTGAGCGACTGCAATTCGCCCAGCGTGGTCCGCAACATCTCGGTCTGTTTCTGCGCGAGCGACTGCATGCCCTGGAATGCCATCTGATTCGCCTGAACCAGTGCTTCCATGTCCTTGCGCCGTGCTTCCATGATGGCAGGTACGTCGAAGCCGGGGAGCTTGAACTGCTCCAGCATTTTGGTGAAATCGCCAAACGGATTGGCGGCGTCAGGTCGGTCCATGCGAAATCCTCCTTAACGGTTGAATTCTCGCCCGCGGTGCATCGCCGCGAAGGGTTTCTCCGGCATATGCACCCGTGGCGTTGCGTGTGCCGCGCCTCCCGCTGAAGCTTGCTGCATCTGGGGTCGGACGGCACATTGCTTCAATCATGCGCTATCCGGCCACATTGCGCCAGCGGGCACACCCTGGCGTCGGCCGTCTTCTTACTGAAACTTTTTGCGGGTTCGGCCACGCGGTATGCAAGGCCCGGTAAGTTACATGACAGCTTCGGTAATCCTACGAAACGACCGGTCGACTATCGTTGCCAATGTGCTGGCGCACTGTCGCGCCGGCACTGTCTCGATGGGAGCGAGATCATGAAAAAAGGATGGGTGAGCGCGGCGCTGGCCGCCATTTTGACCGTGGCCGCGACGGGCGCGTTGGCACAGGAAGCGGCAGCGCCGCTGCCCGCATCGGCTCACGCGCGCGAAGAACCGCAGCGCGGCGACCGGCCGCCGGGACCGCACGGGCAGCACGGACCGAATGGACCGATCGGTCCCGGTTTCGCCGTGGTCAACGATCTGGAACAGTTGCGCCGCCTCTATGCAATGAGCGGGCGTGAAGGCGAGATAGTGGCCGTGTATCACGAGGTGTTGAACAAGACGCAAGATCCGATGCTGCGCCACTACGTGTACGACTCGCTGGCCCGCGAGCAGTTGAAGCCGGCCAATACCGACGCGGCCATTGCCACGTTGCGCACCAGTCTGTCGGAAGACCTCGTTGCGGTGAACAAGCCGCCGCGCGGCATGCCGGCAGGCATACAACCGTCTGCGCAACCGCAGTAAAACGGGCCGGACTACGTCACCGGATTGTCACGCGTTCGAAGGCCGCACGGGAGAGCGTGACTACCGCGCGCCCCGTGCAATTCCAGCAATGCGTCCCGCCGAAAAATGGGTTGGAAGCGCTTCCGCCAAAAAAGCAGCGCACCCGTTCGGCACGCTGCGTTAGCTGTCGCACATAGCCGCTGCTCTGCCCACTTTTCATCTTCCTTCAGTTGATTAGGATAAGAGCTCCGAAACGCTCGTGCCTGGTGAACAATGCGCTATCCAATCAACGTGGCCGTCGCCGCCGCCCTGCTCGTCCTCGTTCTGTTCTGCATCATCAGGCTCGTCCTGAACTGACGCCCTCGCCGTCGCTCTCATCCCATGCCGAAGCCCCCGCCGCCGCCTGTTTCGCCGTGACATAGCGCGAAATAATTGTTGAATGGAGTTCGGGAAGTGACTCGCCCATACTTCGTTTCGCTGCCGGTGCGTACGAAAAAGACGCATGAGATCAAGGGTAATTTGGTCCGAATGCAATCCCGATGATTATCGATCGCACGGTTGCCCGATCATCGGAAGATGCGTTTGAACATAACGGCACCGCGTGCCGACGAAGGGATGAAAATGTTGACTTCAGTGAGTTTCCTCAAAAAGAAAGCCGCTCGTTTTGCATGCGTCACAATGGTCTGCTGCGGCACGCTTCTGACCGGCTGCGCCGGCGGCAGCATCAACAACGCGACCCAGACCAGCGCTCAACCGCAAGTGCGCCCGGACAACATTTATGTCTATACCTTCGACAGCAATCCGGATCAGGTGAAACTGGACAATGGCGGCATGCTGAAGAAACTGGAATCGCACTTCGACGGCTCGTCCGCCGCGCAAAAGCAAACCGCCGATGCAGTGGCCGTGCGTGAGCAGGTCGCCAACGAAATCGTGCATCAATTGCAATCGATGGGGCTGCGCGCGATTCGCTCGGACGTTCCCGCCCCCGCCGACCAGAACGTCCTGCTCGTGCAAGGCAGCTTCGACAAGATCGATGCGGGCAATCGCCGCCGCCGCGTGCTGATCGGCCTGGGCGCGGGCAAGAGCGAGGTCAGCAGCTCGGTGCAGATTCTGTACAAACCGGCGGGCGGCACCGCGCGGCTGGTGCAAAGTTTCAATGCCACCGGCGACAGCGGCAAGGCACCCGGCATGGTCGAAACAGCCGGCGCGGGCGCCGCGGTGGGCAGCATTGCGACTTCTGCGGCCGTAGGCGGCGGCTTGCACGCTGTATCCGAAACCAAGAAGGCCGGTGTTTCAGCGGACGCCAAGCGTCTTGCTGACGCGGTGGCAAAACAGGTGGCGCAGATCGGCGTAAGCGGGGGCTGGCTCTCGACGGACCACGTCAAAGGATAAGCAAGCTTTAGCAGCTTGAACGGTAAAGGGCGCGGCGTCACGAGAACCACACCGCGAAGCGCGTGCCCGATACCAGACTGCTCACGGTCAAACGCCACTCGTGAGCCGTGGCGATCTCCTTGCAGATCGCAAGCCCGAGTCCGGCGCCGTCATGCCTCGCATCCGGGGCTCGCCAGAAGCGCTTGAAGAGAAACGGCAGGTACTCCTGCCGGATGCCCGGACCTTCGTCCTGAACCTGCACCGAGACGGCATCGACGATCAGCACGACCGCGCTATGCGCCGGCGACGCATTGATCGCGTTTTCAACAATGTTCTTGAGCAGAATGAACAATGCGCTGCGGTCGGCCCAGATCGACGACGGCGCGACCGCGGTTTCGAGCCGGAGCGTCACCTCCTTGCGCTCGGCCTTGCGGGCGAGATAGGTCACCACGTCCTGCGCCACGTCGACGATATTCACCTCGCCGAAACTGAAGTTCTGCGACTCGCTGACTTCGGCGAGATGCAACAGTTGCCGAACCTGACGCGCCATCAGATCGATCTCGCGAAACAGCAGGTCCTTGTCGTCGATCCCGGGTTGCAGTTCGATCTGACCGCGAATCAGGGTGAGCGGTGTCTGCAACTCGTGCGCGGCCGACGCGAGAAACTGCTGCTGCACGGCAAAACCGTTTTCGAGCCGGTCGAGCGCTTCGTTGAAGGCATGGATCAGCGGCTTGATTTCACTCGGCACGCCCGCGGTGGAGAGCCGCGTGGTGAGGTTGCGCGGCGTGACGCGCGCCGCCGCGCGCGAGGCCTCTCTGAGCGGCCTGAGCACCCGATGCACGGTAAAGGGGAAAGTCAGGCCAAAAATGATCGTGGCCTCCACAATGATCGTCTTGATGATCGCCGGCATCGGCCTGACCTTGGCGTCGATCAGCGCGTCGACGAAACGCTCCGACGTGGCGGTCTGGGTATAGAAAACCGCCGAACCATGCGGCGCCCGAAGCGTCAGGACTTCGAACGGTTTCGCGCCGATTTCCGCCCGCTGAATATTGCCGACCAGCCCGGATGGATCGCCCGCGATCCATGCTTCATACCCTTCAGCACCTTTCGAGGCCAGCAACACGTTGCCGCGTTCGTCGAGTACCCGGTACTTCAGCTCCGTTGGCGCTACCTCGAAGAGCCAGGCCTTCTTCGCAGGAAGCGCCACGGAAACCGGACGGCCGGCATTGTCGAAGCGGATTCCGCTCATGATCTCCGTGGCGTTTTCCATCTCCTCGTGCCGCCCGAGCATCTGCTGAGGGTAGTGACTGAACGCGTAGGTGGCAGCCGTCGCCAGCACGGTCAGGCTGATCGCCAGAGCGGCAATGCTGGTCACCCAAAGCCGCGCGGACAGACTGCGAATCCAGTGATTGAGCATGGTGAGCAATGGGCCGTTGATTTAGTGCTGCGCGGTGGGACCCGCGGCAACCTGGAGCGCGAAGCCCGCGCCGCGAATGTTGGCGAGCCGCGTTGTCGCGCCGACCGCCGTCAGCTTCTTGCGCAGCCGATGCAGCGTGACTTCGAGCGCGTTGGGGGTGACGGCTTCGCCGAGTCCCCATGCGGCATGTTCGAGCGTTGCATGCCGTACGGTGGCGCCCGCCGCTTTCACGAGGCACAGCACGATCTGCAACTCGGCGGGCGCCAGCAGAACGGACTGCGCGCCGCAGCGCATGGCGCGTTGCTGCGGATCGACCGTGATGTCGCCAAACGAGATCACCAGTTCCGTCAGCGCCACCGGGCGGCGCATCAGCGTACGCACCCGCGCGACCAGCTCGCTCATGGCGAAGGGCTTGGTCACGTAGTCGTCCGCCCCGTTTTCCAGTCCGTCGACGCGGTCATGCAGTGCGTCGCGCGCCGTCAGCATGAGCGAGGGCGTCATCTGCCCGGCCGCGCGCAACGTCCGCAGAAAAGTCAGGCCGTCGCCGTCCGGCAAACCGCGATCGATGATAAGCACCGCGTAGTCGCCCCGGCTCACGCCATAGTGCGCCTCCGAAATGGTGCCGAACACATCGGTCTCGATGCCCGCAGCGGAAAGCGCCTGGCGGATCATCGCGGCCAGGCGACCGTGGTCTTCGATCAGTGCGACTCGCGACATGCGGTGGCGCTCAATTGAATTCGTAAAGGTAACCGATCCGGGCTTGCGGAATATAGCGCTTGCCCACCAGCGGACTGTTGGTGATGCCGCTGCCAAGGTGCTCGACGCCGACGTCGAGAATCAGGATCTGATGGCGCGTGAACTTGTAGTCGACACGCGTTCCCACCGAGATGTCGTAAGCCGCCTTGCCGGCATATGCCGGGCGCCCGGCGCGCACTTCGGATGCGCGCACGCCGTAATAGTAATCGACATATTTGCTGCTCAGCCAATCCACGCCGGCGTGCGGTTCGAACGCGAATTTGCCGTATTCGAACGACTTGCTGAAGTCGATCGTGGCTTTCTGTCCCTTGTTGCCGCCTTCCAGAATGTCGCCCGAAAGCGTGCCGTATGCGGTGTGCCATGCGAGCGCCGGACCGTACCAGAACGCACCGTTGCGATTCTGCATACCGCTCAGAATCGGGGCATCGGAGGCCTTGTAGCCGTCGCCGATCGCGTACTGTCCGCGCAGCGCGAGGCTCACGTTGCTCCACTTGCCGATCTTCAGGTCGACGGCCGTGCCAAACGCATGCACCCATTTGTTGTCGAACGAAATCAGCGGAATCGGCGTGTATTTCGTGCCATAGCCTTTGTACGGCGCCGACTCGATGCCGGCTCCCACGCCCAGGCCCCAATGCGTTACGTTGGTCGCATTGTTCAGCACGGTGAAGCCTGTATCGTCCGCCGTGGGCGGCTCCGGGCTCTGGCCGTCGGCCCAGGCCACACGCGAAACCATGAAGAACGATGCGATCGCCAACAGAAGCCTGCGCTCACGGTAAAGAGATTTTTTCACGTCGAGTCCTGAGTAGATGGATGAGGCGGCATCGACTCTAAGACTGCTGGACTTACTCGTTACTTACTCAAAAGCGATGAACACCGGCACGTCCGGGGGCGGCCGTGCGCGCGGGTAAGTGCCAGATACGAGCCAGGTAAGTGTCAGGTAAGTCATGCGGGCTCAGCATTGGGAGCGACATCCGATCGCGGAACCCACTCGATGAAACCCACCACGACCACCGCCCTGCGCGCGAACGCCGTCCTTCTCTGCCTCTCGACATGCATCGCCACCCTCCCGAGCCTGAGCCTGTCCGTGCTGTTGGGCCTGTTCGACGACAACGCGCCCTTGCTGCCCTATCGGGTGGGCACGATCGGACTCGGACTGTTCGTCATGCTCTCGTTGAGATGGGCGGCACGCCGCGCGTTCGACGCGGCTTTTGAAGCACACCAGGTAAGATTGATCGACGAGCCCGCCGACCAGGCATCGATCGACGCGTATTGCGCACGTGCCTGGCTCGTTCAGTTGCACCTGGAACTGCAGGGACGTCACTGCATCGATTGATGGATCTGGAACGCTCGAGATTGGCTGTCATGGCTACGCCATATCAACGCGTCACGCTGGGGATGAGCCATTCCGCTTTCACCCGGGAGACATGTCATGCTGATTGTTTGTGCTGGAATTGTGTCGCAACCCGCCACGACACCTTACGCCGACGACGACGGCGCCGAGCAGGCGCCCCCCCCTAACCTCGCGTCAATCGACATCCGGGCCATGCTCGATACCCACGCCGTGTCGTTCCGGCACGCGGGCGTGTTGTCCGTGCGCAGCGGCTTGCAATGGCCGACATCTGGACACACTGCCACGCGCGCGATCATCGTGACCGTCACGCCGGACAAGCTGGCCACGCTGCAGAGCGCACTGCCCAGGCAGATCGACGGCGTGCCCGTCGACGTACGCGCTGCAGACGCCATGGAATCGATGCAGGCGCTCGACCCTTCACGATATTGCGCACTGGCCGAAGCACGCCACGAATTGCGGCAGCCCTATTTCGCGGACCAGGTGTTCTTCGACAAACAAGGCAACGCACTGGCGAGTCCGCCGGCGCCGCTCGTGGCGTTCGCTGCCGCCCGTGCGCACAAGGATGAGATTCCGTACACGCCCGCGCCCGACGCGAATCTCAATTCCGTGACGGAGCAGGTCTCTCTGGTCCTGCATGCGAGCCCCGATGCCGGATGGGCGGAGCTATCAAATTTCATTGCCGGCGTTCGCGAAGAACTGGTGGTCGGCATGTACGACTTCACGTCCGCGCACATTCTCACCGCAGTCGAGGCCGCGCTTGCCGATGGCAAAAAGTTGACGCTCACGCTCGACCATCCCGCGAAGAATCCCACGGCCGATCAGACCGACGAAGAAACCCAGACCGATCTCTCGAGCAAGCTCGGCGAGCGCTTTGCCGGTACGTGGGCGCTCACCAATGCCGATCCGAAGGCGCCCGTCTGGATCTATCCGAACGCGTATCACATCAAGGTAGCCGTGCGCGAAGACGATACCTTCTGGCTTTCTTCGGGTAACTGGAACAACAGCAATCAGCCGGAGATCGATCTGTCGAACGTGGCAGCCGCGCACAAGCTTGCCGAGACGCACGATCGCGACTGGCACGTGATCGTTACGAGCAAGGCGTTGGCAGACACGTTCCGCGCATTCCTGCAGCACGACTATACGGTTTCTCACGACGCGATCAATGAGGCCAAGGCGCAGCACATGAAGATTGCGGGAGCCGCCGCTCTCGAGGTTCCGCTCGAAGCGTTTGCAGCCGGAAAGGCTCCGCACCAGTTTTTCGCGCCGAAGACATTGACTGAGAAAGTGACGATCCAGCCGCTACTCACACCCGACAACTATCAGCCGCATGTTCTGGCGCTCATCGAGTCCACGCAGCAGCACTTTTACATGCAGACGCAATACATCCATCCGAGCGGACGCCCCGACGATGCAGAACATGACGCATTGATTGCAGCGGTGAAGGCGCTTGTCGACCGAAAACTGGACGTGCGCCTGATTACCAGTCAGTTTCAGAACGACGCGTGGGTCGAGAAGCTGATCGCGGCGGGTGTGCCCTCCTCCGTGCTGCGCCGGCAGGCGAACGTTCACAACAAGGGGATTGTCGTCGACGGAAACGTGGTTCTGGTCAGTAGTCAGAACTGGTCGGCGGACGGCACGCTGCGCAATCGCGACGCCGGCCTGATCATTCATAGCGCCGATGCCGCGGCGTATTTCGAGCAGATTTTCCTGCACGACTGGAATTATCTGGCTTCGCCGGTGGGGAGGTAATTTGTCCGTCACCCGCCAGCAATATGGCGATGTAATAATGTTGCTTCGTCCCCGCCCGGGCGGCTCGAGAACTTGCAGCCGGATGCGCTGCAGTCCGACACCGCCCGGGCGGGCACGCCTTCCACTAAACCTTGCATCGAACCATGATGCCGGGATTAGCCCTTCGCGGGACGCCCCGTCTTCACGGTCTCGAGCGACGACACCGTGGCAAGCAGACGCTGCGGCGCGGCCGATTCCAGCATCATCAAGCCTGCGCGCAACAGCTCGCTCTTCTTGACCGACACGCCGGCGTCGAGGCACTTCTGCTTGAGAGACGCGATCTTGTCGTAGTCCGACTTCGGCATCGTGAAGCTGTCGCGCACAACTTTCTCTTTCTTCGGCGGCTTGGCTTTCCTGGCTTCCGGAGCGGCGGCCGGTGCGGCTTCCGCGGCGGCAGCGCGTTTTGCCTTGGGCGCTTTCTCGACGACCGGGGCCGTTTCCGCGGCTACCGCGCGCTTCGCCTTGGCCGCTTTTTTAACGGCGGGCGCCGCTTCCGCAGCGGTCGCGCGCTTCGCTTTGGCGGGTTTCTTCACGGCGGGCTTCGCTTTTTTGGCTGCTTTCTTGACGACGGGCTTGGCTTCCGCAGCGGCCGCGCGCTTTGTTTTGGACGCCTTTTCGACCGCAGGCGCCGCTTGCGCAGGCTGTTCAGCCGCGACTGCCGGCTCCGCGCCATCTACCGCGTGCTTCGACGAGCTCTTGGGGAAATGGAACGTCTTCTTGGTGTGCTCTTTGGTGACGGGTGTTGTCATATGGTCCTCCGCGTTGATAACTGTATAAACAGTATATATCGTTTATCTTGTTATTGGAGGCCGGGTTCCGGTAAGGATTGCCCCCATCACCTGTACCGGGCACCATCCCGCAAACCGTACAGGTACTGTACCGGCATGCTTCGCTAGAATGCTCCAGAGGTCCTATTGACCGCCAACGGAGCCACCCATGTCTTTCCTCAGTCTCAGCCTCAGCGCGCTGCCCGCCGGCATTCTGTTCGCGCTCGCCACGAGCATTACGCCCGGTCCGAACAACACGATGCTGCTGGCCTCCGGCGTCAACTTCGGCTTTCGCCGCACGCTGCCGCATCTCTCCGGCATCAGCGCCGGGGTCGTCCTGTTGATGCTCTCGGTGGGGATTGGTCTCGGCGAAGCCTTCGTGCACTTTCCGGTGCTGTACACGGTGCTCGAAGTGGCGAGCGTCGTGTATCTGCTGTATCTCGCGTGGAAAATCGGCACGTCGGGCGAACTGAAGGTCAAGAAAGGCGATCGCCGGCCCATGAAGTTTCATGAAGCCATCGCGTTTCAGTGGGTCAATCCGAAAGCGTGGATGATGGTGCTGACCGCCGCCACGACGATCCACCTGAGCGAGAGCACCAGCGTGAACGCCATCGCGATGGCGGCGATCTTCTATGTGATCGGTTTTCCGTGCATCTGCCTGTGGGCCGGTTTCGGCACCGCGATGCGGCGTGTGCTGTCGGACCCCAAGCGCCTGCGCATCTTCAATGTGGTGATGGCGCTGCTGCTGGTGCTCTCGCTGTATCCGATCGCGCTGAAGCTGCTCGGCCAGTCCGCTTAAGACCGGGCACGGCTAGATCGCACCCTGCCCGACTCGCTCGATGAAGCGCCACAGTGCGTCGTCGGTCGAGTACGGCGCGTTGAAACGGAACCAGGCACTCGGGGCGTCGTCGGGACGAAAGTAGGAGCCGGGCGCGAGCCAGATGCCATGCGTGAGCGCGGCGGTCGCCACTTCCCCCGCGCGCTCCTCTTCGATCGGCAGCCGCGCCCACAGGAACAACCCGGCTCGCGGCCGGTGAAACAGTTCGAGGCCCAGCGAATCGAGCCGTTCTTCGACGGTTGCATGCGCGAGCTTGAGCCGCTCGTTCACGGCTTCGACGTGACGCGCATAGCGCCCTTCGAGCATCACCTTGTCGACGATCCGCTCGATCGCTTCCGACGACGTCAAACCCACCGCCATCTTCGTGCGCGCGAGTTCGCGCAACACCGCCCGCTCGGCGACCACATAGCCGCAGCGCAGCCCCGGCGTCACCGTCTTCGAAAAACCGCTGACGTAGAGCACGCGCTGCAAGCCTTCCATGGCGGCAAACAAAGGCGCGCCGGGCGGCGCCAGTTCGCGGCTGACATCGTCCTCGATCACCCACATGCGCTGACGCTCGGCGATCTGCAACAGACGGAACGCCGCCGACATGCCGAAGGTCGCGCCGGTCGGATTCTGCAGCGTGGTGTTGACGAAAATCGCCTTAGGCTTGTGCTGCGCGACCAGCGCTTCGAGCACCTCGGTATCGACGCCGGCCGGGGTGCGCGGCACGCCATGCACCACCAGCCCCGCCAGCTTGAGAATCTGCAGCAGATTGCAATAACCCGGATCTTCGACGATCACAGCGTCGCCCGCGCGCAGCAGCGTGCGGACGATCAGATCGAGCCCTTGAGTCGCACCCTGCGTGAGCAGTACGTTGGAGACGTCGACCGGCAAACCGCGCCGGTCGAGTTGCTCGGCGATCCGTTCGCGCAGCGGCGCGAAGCCGTACG